>NZ_JBSFYP010000003.1:0-294216 GCF_053599835.1 Micromonospora sp. NPDC005163 | reverse complement strand
ACTCCGATCTCTTTTGTTTTTTTTTGGTTTTTTTTTTTTTTCTTTTTGTAGAGGGCCATGGCGGGGCGGCTTGCTCTGACGGGCGGTCCGCCCCGCGCCGCCCCGGCACGGTCACTCCGAGGGCGGGGTGAACGACGACGTACGGCTCATCCCGGCGGCCCGGCCCTTGGCGGCGACCACCAGTGCCATCTTGCGGGACGCCTCGTCGATCATCTCGTCGCCGAGCATCACCGCGCCGAGCTTGCCGCCGGCCTCCGAGGTGTAGTGCTGGTACGCGTCGAGGATCAGCTCGGCGTGGTCGTAGTCGGCCTGCGCCGGCTGGTAGACCTCGTTGGCGGCGTCGATCTGGCCCGGGTGCAGCACCCACTTGCCGTCGAAGCCCAGCGCCGCCGAACGCTTGGCCACCTCGCGGAACGCGTCCACGTCCCGGATCTGCAGGAACGGGCCGTCGATGGCCTGCTTGTCGTGCATCCGGGCGGCCATCAGGATCCGCATGAGGATGTAGTGGTACGGGTCGCCCGGGTAGTCCGGGATCAGCGCGCCGACCACCAGCGACTTCATGTTGATCGAGGCCATGAAGTCGGCCGGGCCGAAGATGATGGTCTCCACCCGCGGCGAGGCGCCCGCGATGGCGTCCACGTTGACCAGGCCGGCGGCGTTCTCGATCTGCGCCTCGATGCCGATCCGGCCGACCTCCAGGCCGAGCGTCTTCTCGATCTGGGTGAGCAGCAGGTCCAGCCAGTGCACCTGCTCGGCGGTCTGCACCTTCGGCAGCATGACGCAGTCCAGGTTGGCGCCGGCACCCTCGACGACCTCGATGACGTCCCGGTAGGTCCACGGGGTGGTCAGGTCGTTGACCCGGACCACGCGCGTCTTGCCGGCCCAGTCACCCTCGTTGAGCGCGGCCACGATGTTCTTCCGCGCATCCGGCTTGGCCAGCGGGGCCACGGCGTCCTCCAGGTCGAGGAAGACCTGGTCGGCCGGGAGGCCCTGCGCCTTGCCGAGCATCTTGACGCTGGAACCCGGTACGGCGAGGCAGGACCGGCGGGGACGACCGACTGCGGCCATGGATGCGCTCCTTCCAGCGTCCGGCGGGCACGCCGACGCCACCTGACGACAGATCCGAGAAACTTAACGATCCCAAAGGGCGTGGTGACGCCACGGTAACCTCGCGCCATGACCGGGGTGAATGGACCTGTGGAAGATCTCACTGGGCGGCGACTGGTGGTGGTGACCGGCGCCAGCTCCGGCATCGGACTGGCCGCCGCCGTGGACCTGGCGTGCCGCGGCGATCAGGTGGTGCTGGTCGGGCGGGACCCGGCCCGGTTGCAGGCCGCGGCGGAACGGGTACGGGAGACGTCGGGCGAGCGTCCGGAGTTGTTCCGGGCCGACTTCGCGGTGCTGGACGACGTGCGCCGGCTCGCCGAGCGGCTGCGCGACGCGTACGGCCGGATCGACGTGCTGGCCAACAACGCCGGTGCCATCGCACTCCAGCCGCTCACGACCGTCGACGGCTTCGAACTGTCGATCCAGGCCAACCACCTGGCGCCGTTCCTGCTGACCAACCTGCTCGCCGACCGGATCGGCCGGATCGTGGTCACCGCCTCCGGTGCGCACCGCTTCGGCACGCTGGAGCCGGACGACCTGAACAGGCCGCTGGGCCGCTACCGGCCGATGGGCGCGTACGGCACGAGCAAACAGGCGAACATCCTGTTCACCGCCGAGGCTGCCCGCCGCTGGCCGGGCATTGCGGCACACAGCTTCCACCCCGGGGTGGTGCGGACCCGGTTCGCCAACGACAGCCGGCTGGTCGCCCTCGGCATGCGGCTCCTGCCGTTCCGCAGCCCCGAGAAGGGTGCCGAGACCCTGGTCTGGCTGGCCAACCAGGACCGGTCCCGGCTGATCGACGGCGGCTACTACCACGACCGGCGGCCGCGCCGGCCGTACCGCAAGGCCGTCGACCCGCAGCTCGCCGCCCGGCTCTGGGCGGCCAGCGCCAAGGCCGTCGGCATCGCGGACTAGCGTGGCCACCGTGCTGACGCTTGTCGCGCTCGTCGAGTTCCCCGTCGGGGCCGAGGCCGCCGGAAAGCGCTACGAGGACGCCGTGCTGGCGCTGCTCGGCCGGCACGGCGGCCACCTGGAACGGCGACTGCGCGGCATCGACGAGCGGGCCGAGGTGCACGTGATCACCTTCGAGGATCGGGCCGGTTACGAGTCGTTCCTCGTCGACCCGGAGCGGGCCGCGCTGCGCGCCGCACTCGGCGGGTCCGCGCCGACCACGCGCGTGATCGAGGTGTACGAGGCGTAGGGCGTGTCTCAGAAGCGCCGGGCGAGCCGCCGACCCCGCCAGCGCCGCAGCAGCGACAGCACCGGCAGGCCCACCACGAGCGCCAGGATGAACCCCATGGCGAGCAGCCAGAACGGCAGTGGCCCGTAGTCGGGTCGGCCGGTTTCGCGTACCGCGCCGTCGATCGCCAGGTCGGCGGCGACCGTCAGCTCGGTGATGCCCTCCGGGGTGCGGAAGAGCACCTCCGGCGCCGGTGCGCCCCGGCGCAGCACCACGAGTTCCACCCGATCCGTGCCCGGCTCGTGATACGGACCCCAGGCGATGTCGTGGTCCTCCGGCCGGTCCACCGCCTCCGGGCCGGGCACACCGACCAGCGCGACCGCCTCGTCCGCCGAGCGCCAGCCGAGCAGTTGGACGAACGTACGGGAGCGCAGCGGCGGGAACGGCGCCCCGGCCCGCGGTGCGTCGTCGACGGTGGACCGGACGGCCAGCGTCCAGGTACGCGGGTAGCCGGGCACCGGGCAGTCGGTACAGGTGGACCGGTCCAGGACCGCCACCGCACGCCCGTCCGGCAGCCAGGACCCGGCCCCGCCGAGCCGCCCGCCGTGCAGCGGCAGTTTCCGGTACGGCTCGGCGACGCCGTCCGCGTTGGCGTCGGCGACCCGGGCGAGCCAGACCTCGCCCCGGACCTGGAGGGCCAGTTCACCGCTGTCCGGGGAGAGCGCCGCCGTGCGTCCCGGCGGAATCCAGGCGGTGCCCACCGGGACCCGCAGGACGTCCTTCCCGCGCTCCCGGTCGTAGACCCCGACGTACGGGGTGGTGTAGGTGTTCGGCGGGGTGAAGGCGGCGTCGTCGTCGGCGTAGACGAGTCGCTCGCCATCCGGCGCGAACGCGAGCGGGTAGCCGTCCGTCCGGTCCGGGGTGAACCGCCCGGATGTCAGGTCGAGCAGGGACGCGCCGATCCAGGCGTACCGGCCGTCCGGGGACAGCAGCGCGTCGAAGCCCGGGGTGAGCTGCCCGGCGTCCAGTACCCGGTACCGGTCGGCGTCGGCTGCCAGCACGCCCATCCGGGTCTCGAACCAGTCGGTGCGCACGGCCGGGCCGCCGAAGAGCATCGCCGCCGCGCCGGGTGCCGAGTCCCGCACCGAGGCGGTGCGCAGCGGCGGGTCGACGATTCGGGTGGGCAGGCCAGGGGCATCGGAGTGTGGGGCGGCGGGCGACGGCAGGGCCACCGGGTGCAGCGCGTACCCGGTGCCGAGGAGCAGGACCAGCACGGCCAGCGCGCCGGCGGCGACGGCCCGGCGACGCCGGTGCCGGGTCCGCGCGGAGTCGAAGAGCCCAGCCGGTACGCGCGCGGGCGGAACGTCGTCGGCGAGGCGACGCAGCGCCTCGCTGAGCCGGGCGGTCATCGAGCCACCTCCTGCGGGTTACGGCCAACCAGCTCGGCCAGCTCGGGGGCGAGGACGCGCAGCCGCCCGAGGGCGTGCCGGGTCTGGCTCTTCACGGTGCCGACCCGGCAGCCCAGCAGCACGGCCGTCTCGGTCTCGGTGCGGTCCTCGTAGTAGCGCAGGACCAGGACCGCGCGCTGCCGAACGGTCAGCCGGGCCAACGCCGCTTGGAGCACCAGCCGCAGGTCCGTGTCGTCGCCCGGACCGGCCCGCTCCGGCAGCGCTCCGCCCAACCGCTCCGGCGGGCGGGCCCGGCGCCACCGCCACCAGTTCGCCGCCTGCGTGTAGAGCACCCGGCGCAGGTAGGCGGCCGGGTCGTCGAGCCGTTCCCAACGCACCGCGACCCGGGCCAGCGCCACCTGCACCAGGTCCTCGGCGTGGTGCCGGTCGCTGGTCAGCAGGTACGCGAACCGGGTCAGCCCGGCGGTCTCGGCCCGTACGAAATCGGCGAAGCCGTCCCGGGTGCGGTCCTCAGTCGTCAAACGGATCGCCCTCCTCATCCGGGCAGACGCCGGGCGGGCCCGCCCCGGAGGGAACCGCCATCCACGTTCCTCAGGTCGTCCCGGATTTCGCCCGGGCCGGGCGGGCGGTCAGTCTGTCAACGGGGCGGCGTCGGCGGGGAGCGGGGTGGGCGGCGCGGCGCGGCGGCCGGCTCGGGCGCCACCGAGCACCACCACCGCCACCCCGACCAGCAGCAGCGCCATTCCCAACAGCGCGTACGGGCGGGGCAGCTGCCCCAGCCAGACCCAACCGAGCAGCGCCGCGCCGGGCACCTCCAGCAGGATCAGCACGCTGACCGTGGTCGCCGGAATCCGGCGCAGGGCGTAGTTGAACATCGAATGGCCGAGCAGTTGCGCGCCGGCCACCAGGGCCAGGATGGCCAGCCAGGTACGCCCGTCGAAGCCGGTCATCCGGACCCCGCCGAGCAGGCAGACCACCAGCAGGATCAGCGCGCAGATCCCGTAGCAGATGGTGGTGTACGTGGTGGTGCTGATGCTGGCCCGGGCCCGCTCACCGAAGGCGGTGTAGACGGCGGCGAACAGGCCACCGGTCAGCGCGAGCAGGTCTCCGAGGACGGCCCGCCCGGAGATGCCCACGTCCGCGCCGGTGGCGATCACCGCGCCGCCGACCGCCACCGCGATGCCGATCCAGACCACCGGGGGCAGCCCGCGGCCCTGGGCACGGGCGATCAGCCCCTGCCAGACCGGCTGGGTGGCGACCAGGGCGGTGGCCGTGGCGACCGAGGTGAGCTGCGCGCTCGGCATCCAGGTCGCGAAGTGCGCGGCGAGCGCGACCCCGGAGAGCACGCAGTACAGCCCCTCCCGCCGGCCCGCCCGACCGGCCAGCGCACGGAACTCGGCGCGACGTCGGGCCAGCGAGAACGGGCTCAGCACGGCCACCGCGAGCAGGTTGCGCCAGAACGCGATGGCCAGCGCGGGAGCGGCGGCGTAGGCGATCAGCGGCGCGGATGACGACACGGCGACCACGGCCAGGCCGACCGCGCCGGTGGTCAGCGGATCCGGGGGCGGGCGGTGTGAGGAAGGGGGCACGGGAAGCAATCCTCACACGCTCGCGGATAACACAGAACGTCAGCACTCCGTTACGATCACGCGGGTCCGCGCCGGCGACCCTCGACCGCCCGGAGGCGCTCCCCCATGCCCAGCTACCAGGCGGTGCTGTTCGACTTCTTCGGCACCCTGACCCGTCCGGTCCAGCGCGGCGCCGCCCACCTCGGCACCGCCGAGCTGCTCGGATGCCACACCGACACGTTGACCGAGGTGCTGGACCGCACCTACTACGAGCGGGCCACCGGCGGGCTCGGCAACGCGGAGGCCACGCTGCGGTGGGTCTGCGCCCAGGCCGGCGTACACCCTAGCGACCATGCGGTGCGCGCGGCCGTGGCGTCCCGGCACCGCGCGGTCCGCGCGGACACCCGGCTGCGGGCCGACGCGGTGCCCGTGCTGGCGGCGCTGCGCCAGCGCGGCCTGTGCACCGGCGTGATCAGCGACTGTACGCACGAGCTGCCGGCCTTCCTGCCACAGCTCGCGGTCGCCCCGCTGCTCGACGTGCGGGTCTTCTCGGTGCAGGTCGGACGGTGCAAACCGGATCCGGCCCTCTACCTGACCGCCTGCCGGCGACTCGGGCTCGCGCCGCGCGACTGCCTGTACGTCGGCGACGGCGGCAGCCAGGAGCTGACCGGCGCGGAGCGGGCCGGGATGACCGCGGTCCGGCTCGCCGCGCCCGACCTCGCCGAGCACATGGTCTTCAACGCCGACCGGGACTGGCGCGGCCCGACACTCAGCACATTGCGCGACGTGCTCGACCTCGTCGACGCCGAGGTCATCGGCGTGGCGTTCGGCTGACCGCACCGCGGCGGCGGGTCAGCGGCGGCGGACCCGGTGCAGGCGGAACGGCTTGCGGGTGGCCCGGACCGCCGGGGTCTCCCGGGGCGGTTCGGCCTGCGCGTCGGCCGGCAGGTCGGCGCCGGCCAGCGGGTCACCGGCCGGGGCGAGCCGGTTCACCGCGCAGCCCTCGGCGGCCCACCGGGCCACCAGGTCGGCGGTCGGGCCGGACGCGTTCAGCCGCTTACCCGCCACCAGCGGCGCGGTGGTGTCCCATGCCTCGGTGCCCGGTCGCAGCCGGGTCACCCGGGCCGGCCAGGTGACGATCCGGCCGCCGTGGTCACCGCGCAGGGTGACCTGCGCCTCGGCCGCCTCGGCCAGCCCCGGCGCGGCCTGCTCACCCGGCCCGCTGACCACGAACAGCGCGCCCTCCAGCGGGGCGCACCAGAGTGCGAGCGCCGGCCCACCGGCCACGCTGACCCACGCCACCGCAGCCTTCTTCATCGCCTCGTCGACCAGTGGCGTGCCACGGGGGGCATCCTCGTCCGTCACACCCGCATTGTCCCGCATGAGGACCTCCGCCGGTCAGCCCACGAAGGGCGGCACGGCGATCTCGCCCCGGGCCACCGGCATCACCTGGCCGGCGACCGTCGCGCCGACCACCACGCCGTTCTCCGCGGTGACCGTGCAGGCCAGCGCGGACGGACGGTTCATCTCCACACCCTGGCGCACGGCGTATCGGGACATCCCTTCGCCGGGCAGCAGGCCGCTGGCCACGAGCCAGACACCGAGACCGAGCGCCGCCGAGCCGGTCGCCGGGTCCTCCGGTACGCCGAGGCCGGGAACGAAGACCCGGGCGTGCGCGGTTTGGGTGGTCGGGTCCCAGGAGAAGACGCTGACGTGCGCCACCCCGTACCGCTCCGCCGCCGCCGGGTTCAGCCGTGCCCGGGCCACCGACTCCGGCCGCACCGGCAGGTACGGAAACTCCAGCCCGCAGCCGGCGACCCGTGGGGGCGGCCCGACGTGGTCGTCCGGGACCAGCCCGGCGATCTCCAGCAGCGGCTCCGGGTCCAGCTCGGGGCCGAGGGTCGGGCTTCCACCGGTGAGGGTCGCCCCGGACGCGGTCACCTCGATCGGCAGCACGCCGGCGCCGCACTCCTGCATGACCTGCCCCACACCGAACATCCCGCGCCGGCTCGCGGTGACCGCCGCACCGACGCTGGGGTGGCCGGCGAACGGCAACTCCTCCACCGGGGTGAAGATCCGGGCCCGGTATGTGGCGCCGACCTGGGTCGGGGCCAGCACGAACACCGTCTCGGAAAGGTTGAACTCCAGCGCGAGCGCCTGCATCTGCTCCGCGGCCAGCGCCTCCGCGCCGAACACCACGGCCAGCGGGTTGCCGGCGAAAGGGCGGTCGGTGAAGACGTCCACGATCTCGTAGGACAAGGTCGACATGTTGATAAACACTAGGCGCTTAGGCTGGTGCCCGTGAGCACGCCGACCCGGGTCTACATAGCCCGCCTCGCCGGAGTCGCCGTCTTCGATCCGAACGGCGACCAGGTGGGCCGGGTTCGTGACGCGGTGGCCCGGCTGCGGGCGACCAAACGTCCCCCGGAGGTCGTGGGCCTGGTCGCTGAGATGCCGATGCGCCGGCGGATCTTCCTGTCCATCAACCGGATCACGTCCATCGACGCCGACGCGGTCGTGCTCGGCTCCGGCACCCTCAACCTGCGGCGCTTCGAGAAACGCCCGAACGAACTGCTGGTGCTCCAGGAACTGCTGGACCGGCGGGTGCAGCTCGAACCGGCCGGCCAGCCCGGCGCGGTGGTGGACGTCGCCATGGAATGCTCCCGGGGTGGCGAGTGGTCGCTCACCCGGGTCGCGGTCCGCGAGCACACCGGCCGGCTCACCCGCCGCGGCCACCTGCACCAGGTGGAGTGGGACCGGGTGCGCGGGCTCAGCGGCATCGCCGACAACCGGGGTACGGCGAATCTGCTCGCCGTACTGGAGGACATGCGCCCGGCCGACCTGGCCAACGCCTTGCAGGACCTGCCCGACGCGCGGCGCAACGAGGTCGCGGCGGCACTGGACGACGAGCGGCTGGCCGACGTGCTCAGCGAGTTGCCGGAGCACGACCAGGTGGAGATCCTCGCCGCGCTGGACCGGGAACGGGCCGCGGACGTGCTGGAGGAGATGGACCCGGACGACGCGGCGGACCTGCTCAACGAGCTGCCTCCGCCGGAGCAGGACGTGCTGCTGGACCTGATGGAGCCGGACGAGGCCGACCCGGTGCGCCAGCTCCTCAAGTACACGCCGGGCACGGCGGGCAGCGTGATGACCTCGGAGCCGGTCATCCTGCCGCCGGACGCCACCGTCGCCGAGGCGCTCGCCCGGATCCGGGAGCCCCAGCTCTCCCCCGCGGTCGCCGCGCAGGTCTTCGTGACCCGGGCCCCACAGAACACCCCGACCGGCCGGTACCTGGGCATGGTGCACTTCCAGGCGTTGCTGCGCGAACCCCCGGCCGACCTGCTGGGCAAGGTCGTGGTCAACGACATCGACCCGCTACGCCCCACCACCCCGCTCCCGGAGATCACCCGCCGGATGGCCACCTACGACCTGGTCGCCATGCCGGTGATCGACCGGAACAACCGGCTGGTCGGCGCCGTGACGGTGGACGACGTGCTGGACCATTCACTGCCCCGGGACTGGCGGGACCGGGACGCCCTGGGCGCCCTGAACTCCCCGGAACCGGCGCCGGATGGCGCGGATGGCTGACCAGCGGCGGGCCGAACGGCTCGATCAGCCACGCGAGCCCCTAGGGATCAAGCTGCCCCGGTTCGACGCGGAGGCGTTCGGCCGGTGGTCCGAGGGCATCGCGCGCGGCATGGGCACCGCCAACTTCATCGTCGTCATGACGGTGGTGATCGCGATCTGGTTCGGCTGGAACACCCTGGCCCCGGCCGATCTGCGCTTCGACCCGTACACCTTCACGTTCCTGACCCTGGTGCTGTCGTTGCAGGCCAGCTATGCGGCGCCGTTGATCCTGCTGGCGCAGAACCGGCAGGCCGACCGGGACCGGGTGGCGCTGGAGGAGGACCGGCGGCGGGCCACCGCGCAGAAGGCGGACACCGAGTACCTGGCCCGGGAGATCGCCGCGCTGCGCATCGCGCTGGGCGAGGTGGCGACCCGGGACTTCCTGCGCTCGGAGCTGGCCCGGCTGGCCGAGGAGCTGGACGAGGCGGGGCAGCGCCGGCAACGGTTGGAGCGCCGCCAGCAGGAGAAGGACAGCCGGCAGGAGAGGCGTGGCCAGCGGCCGACCGACGGTGCCGGGCTGGACGAACCCCGCGACGATCTGGACGGCGACGTCGCCCGCGAAGCCCGGCCGGACGCCACCGGGCCCCGCCCGCAGGACGGCTGACCGGAGGGTTCGAGCGGGCCATCGATTCGCTCACACCATTCCCGGCCAGCGGCCGGAGCGGATGCCCCGCGACGTAGCATTGCGGGCATGTCAGCACCCGTCAGCACCGTCGAGGACGCGATCCAGGCCGCCCTGGCCACCGTCAACGACCCGGAGATCCGCCGGCCGATCACCGAGCTGGGCATGGTCCGCTCCGCCGCGATCGACACCAGCGGCGTCGTACGGGTCGAGTTGCTGCTCACCGTCGCCGGTTGCCCGCTCAAGGACAAGCTGCGCACGGACATCACCGCCGCGGTCGCCGCGGTGCCCGGGGTGACCGGCGTGGAGATCGACTTTGGTGTGATGAGCCCCGAGCAGCGGCAGTCGTTGCAGTCGCAGCTGCGCGGCGGAGGTGCCAGCGAGGAGCCGGTCATCCCGTTCGCCCAGCCCGGCTCGCGGACGCGGGTGTACGCGGTGGCCAGCGGCAAGGGTGGCGTCGGCAAGTCCAGCGTGACGGTCAACCTGGCGGCGGCGCTGGCCGCCCGCGGGCTCTCGGTGGGTGTGGTCGACGCGGACATCTACGGCCACTCGGTGCCCCGGATGTTGGGCGCGGACGGCCGGCCGACCCGCGTCGAGGACATGATCATGCCGCCGCAGTCGCACGGCGTGAAGGTGATCTCGATCGGCATGTTCACCGCCGGCAACGCCGCGGTGGTGTGGCGCGGCCCGATGCTGCACCGGGCGTTGCAGCAGTTCCTGGCCGACGTCTACTGGGGCGACCTGGACGTGCTCCTGCTCGACCTGCCCCCGGGCACCGGCGACGTGGCCATCTCGCTGGCCCAACTGCTGCCCAACTCGGAGATCCTGGTGGTCACCACCCCGCAGGCCGCCGCCGCTGAGGTGGCGGAGCGGGCCGGTGCGATCGCCCTGCAGACCCACCAGCGGGTCGTCGGCGTCATCGAGAACATGTCCTGGCTGGAGCTGCCGGACGGCTCCCGGATGGAGATCTTCGGTGCCGGCGGCGGTGCGGCGGTCGCCGAGTCGCTGAGCCGGACCATCGGCGCGCAGGTGCCGCTGCTCGGGCAGATCCCGCTGGACACCCGCGTCCGCGAGGCCGGTGACGCCGGTAACCCGATCGTGCTGGCCGAGCCGGAGTCGCCGGCCGCGCAGGCGCTCGGCACGATCGCGGACCGGCTCGCGCTGCGCCGTGAGTCGCTGCTCGGCAAGCCGCTCGGCCTCAAGCCCGCCGGGCGCTGAGCGCCCGGTCCGTCGTTAACCCGCCGGCCGTCCGGCCGGCGGGTGCGGGCCGGGCAGGTGGCGGGCCGGTCTGGTGACGGGCCGGTCAGGTGGCGTCGTCGTAGCTGGCTCGGGGAGCCGGCGCCGACGGGGTGCCGGTGGCCGTGCCGGACCGGGTCCCCTTCGTCCGCGGGTCCGCGGCGTTGGCCACGTCCTTCAGCTCGTTGTGCACGCCGCCGACATCCGCGCGCAGGTTGTCGTAGACGCCCTGCAACGGCTTGCGGATCGCCGCCTCGTCCTCCTCGCTGAGGAGGTGCTTGCGGATGAAGGCCTTCGGGTGCAGATCCTCGAGCTGAATGTCGGTGCCCAGCTCACGACTCAGGTCGCCGGTGGCGTTGCGGGCCATGTTGCGAAGGTTGCGCACCATCCGCAGGCCGTCGGTGATCACGGCGGGCAGCCGGTCACCGAAGATCAGCAGTGCCAGGAGCAGCAGCGCACCGATCTCCCACCAGTTCAGGTTGTCGAGCATCCCGCGGGCCTCCTCTCGGCGTCAGCAGCAAGACTACGCACGTCGGACGGCTTTCGGGCAGGGGGTGACCCGCTGTTCACTTGGCATCCGCGGCGAGGGTGACCGAGGTGTTCTGCCGGTCGGCGCCGCGCCGGAACTCGACGGTCACCACCGAGCCGGGCGCGAACTTGCGGACCAGCGCGATCAGGTCTGTCGGCTCGGTCATCGGCCGGCCGTTGAGCTTCAGGATCACGTCGCCGACCCGCAGCCCGGCGCCGGCCGCCGGACCGGACGGCTCCACCGCGGCGAGCCGTACGCCGCCGCTGGCTCCCGCGCCCGGACCGCCGACCTGGGCGCCGATCACCGTACGCCGGGCCTTGCCGGTGCCGATGATGTCCTGGGTCACCCGTTTGGCCTGGTTGATCGGGATAGCGAAGGCGAGACCGATGTTGCCGGCCTCCTGACCGTCGGCGACCAGCGACTTGATGGTGGAGTTCACCCCGACCACCCGTCCGGCCCCATCGACGAGCGGGCCGCCCGAGTTGCCGTGGTTGACCGCCGCGTCGGTCTGGATCGCCGCGTAGTACCGCACCGGACCGCCCGGCTCGCCGGCCTGCATCGTCCGGTCCAGGGCGCTCACGATGCCGGCGGTGACCGTGTTGGCCAGCGAGAGCGGCGAGCCGATGGCGAGCACCGGGTCGCCGACCGCCAACGCGTCGGAGTCGCCGAACTCCACCGGCCGCAGCCCGGTCCGGCTCACCTTGATGACCGCGATGTCCGACTCCGGGTCCTGACCGACCACGGTCGCGGCCGCGGAGCTGCCGTCGTTGAAGATCACCGAGGCCTTTCCGCTGCCGCCGGCCACCACGTGGTCGTTGGTGATCACGTGCCCGTCGGCGCTGGCGATGAAGCCGGAGCCCTCACTCGTCCCGCCGAGACTGCTCACCCGCACGGTGACCACGCTGGGCAGGACCCGTTCGGCCACCCCGGCCAGCGACTCCGGCTTGCGCTGGGCCAACGCCGGCGGCTGCGCCGGCTCGGCGCCGAGCACCGTCCCGCCGGCCCCGCCACGTACGGCGAACGCGTAACCCAGCGCGCCGCCGAGGGTGCCGGCGAGCAGCGCGGTGATCACCGGGATGAGCAGCAAGTGGCGCAGCGTCGGCCGGCCCGGCGCATCGGGGTCGGTGACCGGCTCTGGCTCGGTGCCCGCCGCCACCACCCCGGGCACCATCACGGCGGCCGGCGCCGCCGGATCCCGCCACGGATCAGCGAGCGCGTCGGACCACCAGGGCGACGTGCCGGCGGCGCCGGGCCCACCCGGCGCCGCGGTCGACGCCGGCCAGGTGGTCGGCGGCGCGGTCGACGCCGGCCAGGTGGTCGGCGGCGCGCTGGATGCCGGTGGGCTCCCGGCCGTCGACGCCCCGTCGGCCGCGGGCACGCTGCCGGCCCCCGGCGCTACCGGCGACCCCGCCGACGGGGCCTCTGCCCCGGGCGGTCGTGCCGGAGCCGGAGTTTCACCGCCCCGGCGCCAGTCCCAGCCGTCGGTCACGTCGGTGCCTCCCAGTCCGTCCCCGGATCCCGCGCCGCGTCGTCCGGCCACCGACCGGCGCGGTCGCGGCTGACGGGATACCGCCTCCAGGATTGCACGGATGCGCGCGGTGGAGTCAGCGGTTGCCTCCGGTGATCGCGGGGGACGGAGGCGCGGCTGCGCCACGCGACGGTCGCCTCTACGCTCACAGTGCCAACCCGCCCCCGCACCACGCACCGCCCCCGGAGGTGCCCCATCGCCACGGTCGCCGGTTCCGGCAGTTCGACGACCCAGGCTCAGCAGTTCGCCGAGTCGTACGTCACCGAGGATCTCGTCCTGCGCACCGCCCGCAGCCTGGCCCACGAGGTGGGCCTCGACGCGGTCACCCCCGGCGCCGGAGCGGCGCTACGACTGCTGGCCGCAGCCGGCAACGCCCGCGCGGTGGTGGAGATCGGCACCGGCACCGGGGTGAGCGGTCTCTGGCTGCTCCGCGGCATGCGCGCCGACGGCGTACTCACCACCATCGACGTGGAGGTGGAGCACCAGCGGATCGCCCGGCGGATCTTCAGCGAGGCCGGCTTCGCCGCCGGCCGCACACGGATCATCACCGGTCGCGCCCTCGACGTGCTGCCCCGGCTCGCCGACGGGGCGTACGACCTGGTCTTCGTGGACGCCGAGGCGACCGGCTTCCACGCCTGCGTGGAAGCCGCGCTGCGGCTGCTGCGCCCGGGCGGCGTGCTCGCGCTCAACGGCATGCTGGCCGGCGGCCGGATCGGTGACCCGGCCGCCCGGGACGCGGAGACCGTGACAGTCCGGGAGACGATCAAGGCGGTGCGGGAGTCCGAACACTGGATTCCCGCGCTGCTCCCGGTCGGGCACGGGGTGCTCGCCGCGGTGAAGTGCTGACTCCGGTCAGTCGACGCTGGCCAGCCACCGCAGGAGCGAGCGGACACCCCACCCGGTCGCGCCCCGGCTGACTTCGGCGTGGTCGCTGTCCGCCCAGGACGGGGCCGACATGTCCAGGTGCAGCCAGCGATCCCGCAGCTCGCCGGTGAACTCGCGCAGGTAGAGTGCGGCCACCACCGACCCGGCACCCTGGGTCGGAGCGCTGTACAGGTCGGCGATGTCGCTGCCCAGGTACTCGACGTAGTCGGTGTGCAGCGGCATCCTCCAGGCAGCCTCACCGGCCGCCTCGGACGCGGTGAGCACATCGGCGGCCAGCCGGTCGTTCTCGCTGTACAGGGCGGCGGTCCGCTTGCCCAACGCCACGGCGTTGGCCCCGGTGAGGGTGGCCAGGTCGAGCAGCAGGTCCGGCGCGAGCTGCCGCACCGCGTACGCCAGCGCGTCGGCGAGGACCAGCCGGCCCTCCGCGTCGGAGTTGGTCGTCTCGCTGGTCGTCCCGCCGTAGTGCCGGACGATGTCGCCGGGGCGGAACGCCGAGCCGCTGACCATGTTCTCGGCCAGCGGGGCCAGCGCGGTGACCCGGACCGGCAACCGCAGCGTCGCGGCGCCGAGGGTGGCGGCGACGACCGCGGCCGCGCCGGCCATGTCCTTGCGCATCAGCTTCATCGCCGGCACCGGCTTGATCGAGATCCCGCCGGTGTCGAAGGTGATGCCCTTGCCGATCAGCACCACAT
This sequence comes from Micromonospora sp. NPDC005163, assembly GCF_053599835.1. NCBI lineage: Bacteria > Bacillati > Actinomycetota > Actinomycetes > Micromonosporales > Micromonosporaceae > Micromonospora > Micromonospora sp. NPDC005163. The sequence goes on along the minus strand of NZ_JBSFYP010000003.1, from coordinate 279,833 downwards.
GGGTACGCGCGCCGGCAGGGTTCCAGTCGAGCTCGACCAGGCGGGGGCCGCTGGCCGAGCCGCCGCCCACGGCGAGGATCCCGCCGAAGCCCTCGGCAGCCAGCTCATCCGGCCCACGGACCCGTAGACGCAGGTCCGGCAGGTCGGCCGCGGCGGAGGTCACCTGGTCGGCGAACCACTGCGGGTTCTTCACGGAGGAGGGCGTGTTGGTCAGGTCGCGGGCGAGTCGGGTCATCGCGGCGGTGGTCCGAGCCGTGGCGATGGCGGCCTCGTGCGCGGCCGGGTCGGCGAGCAGCAGGTCGACGCCGGCGAGCGCGGGCGGGTTACCCGCCTCGGTCAGCCGGAACCGGTACGAGGCGAGCAGCAGCCCCTCGGTCAACCCGCGGACTGCGGCCGGTGTCACCTCCGCGGGAAGCGCGAGAGTGATATGCGTCTCATCTACGGCGGCGCGGGCCAGGGCCGCGCCGGCGGTCCGCCAGGCCGCCTCGTCGCCGTCGCCGATGCCGAGCAGCAGCAGCCGGCCGGGGGTACGCCCGGGGCGCAGATGGGTGCGGATCTCGCCGGCCCGGCCGGTCAGCCGGGCGACCGGCGCCAGCGCGGCGGCCTCCTCGGCGGTGCCGTCCGGCAGTGCGACGGCGGTGGGCGCCGGTACGGCGGAGGCGTCGCCATCCGCTGCCTGGTCGGCGGGACGGACGGGCAGGACAAGGACGTCGAGCCGGTCAGGCTCGGCGATCAGACGGATGGCGAGCACGCGGAACCGCACCTCCAGGAAAGTGTCGCGGAGCGGGGCCGGACCCGTTTCTCCGCACAGATGAAGACCCTGAGCCACCGGCGATGCCGGTGGCTCAGGGACCGAGGAAGGTTCCGGGCGGCGTACGCCGCCCGGATCAATCCTCACTCAGCCGGCGGCCGCCTTCAACGCGTCACCGAGCGCGTTGGCCTCGTCGGGAGTCATCTCGACGACGAGCCGGCCACCGCCCTCCAGCGGGACCCGCATGACGATGCCCCGGCCCTCCTTGGTGACTTCCAGCGGACCGTCGCCCGTCCGCGGCTTCATCGCCGCCATGTTGTCTCCCCTCAGACCTACACCAGGGTCGGTGGGTTGCCCCACAGCCACTTCGTCACGACCACCCGCAACGGTCGCGGGGGTGTCGACCAACGATTTTCCCTGATGAACACCGCCGGACCCAAACCGGAGCAGCATTGATGTAACAGCATCTAGCATATCTTGAGAAGGCCTGTCACAATGTGCGGTCATGCAGGCACGGTCGGCACTCTTCGACCTGTACGGCGACCACCTCCGGCCGAGGGGTGGCCGCGCACCGGTCGCCGCCCTGGTCAAGCTACTGGCACCGTTGGGAATCGCGCCGCCGGCAGTGCGCACCGCCGTCTCCCGGATGGTGCGTCAGGGCTGGCTCGACCCACTCCGACTGGCGTCCGGACCGGGATATTCGATCACACCGAAAGCCGCCCGGCGACTGGACGAGGCGGCAGCCCGGATCTACCGGACCGGCCGGGTCAGCTGGGACGGGCGGTTCGATCTGCTCGTGCTGGAGGCGCCCGGCTCCCGCCGGGACCGGCAGCGGCTCGCCGCCAACCTCAGCTTCCTGGGCTACGGCACGCTGGATGAGCAGACCTGGGTGGCCACCCGGCCCGCCGAGGACGTCGACCTGCTGCTCGCCGAGGCCGGTGTCCGATTCGAGCGGTTCACCGCCTCGCACTTCGCCGGCACACCCGGCGCGATGGGCGTGGTCCGCCGGGCCTGGAACCTGAGCGAGATCGGCCGCGCCTACGAACGGTTCGTCGCGGACCAGCGCCCGCTGCTCGCCGCGGTCACCGCACGCAGCAGCGAGGAGGAGGCGTACGCGGCCCGGTTCCGGCTCGTGCACGCCTGGCGTACCTTCCTGTTCCGGGACCCGCAGCTGCCCCCGGCGCTGCTGCCCGAACGCTGGCCCGGCACCGCCGCGGCCAGTTTCTTCGACCGGCACGCGGCCCGCCTGCGTCCGGCCGCCGACCGGTACGTCGAGCAGTGCCTCGACGCCGGCAACCGCATCGTCCGACAGAAGGGTCGTTAGACACGTGACCGAACCGTTGCTGGTCGACCGGACCGACGCCGTCGTCACCCTCACGCTGAACCGGCCGAACGCGATGAACGCCCTCGACGTGGCGCTCAAGGAGGCCCTGCGGGACACCCTCGCGGAGCTGGAGACCGACCGGTCCTGTCGGGCGGTCGTGCTGGCGGGCGCGGGTGGGTCGTTCAGCGCCGGTCAGGACCTGCGCGAGCACGTGTCGACGCTGGAGGGCGCCTCGGGTAACCCGCTGGACACCGTACGGGCGCACTACAACCCGATCGCCGCCCGGCTGGCCAACCTGCCCAAGCCGGTGGTGGCCGCCGTCCGTGGGATGGCCGCCGGGGCGGGCGCGTCGCTGGCCTTCCTCGCCGACATCCGGATCGGTGGCCCGGCCACGAGCTTTCTGATGGCCTTCGCCCGGGTCGGCCTCGCCGCCGACACCGGCGCCTCCTGGACGCTGCCGCGACTGGTCGGGCACGCCAAGGCGGTGGAGCTGCTGATGCTGGCCGAGCCGGTACGCGCCGAGGAGGCCAGCCGGCTGGGGCTGCTCAACCGGCTGGTCGACGACGACGAGCAGGTGCTGCCGACCGCGCAGGAGCTGGCCGCACGCCTCGCCGCCGGCCCCACCGTCGCGTACGGGGCGATCAAGCGGCAGCTCTCCATCGCCGACGCCGGCACCCTCGCCGACGCGCTGGCCGCCGAGGCGCAGGCACAGGCGATCTGCGGCGCCACCGCCGATCACCGGGCGGCCACCCTGGCCTTCGTCGCGAAGCAGAAGCCGGTCTTCGAAGGACACTGAGCGCGGCAGCCCGACGGGGCCTTCTAGTCGTCCTCTTCCGGGTCCTGGTTGGCCTCCGCGCCCAGCACGAACGCCTGCATGGCCAGCTCGTCGCCGGAGGGTGACACGAAGGCGGGCAGCTCACGCGGCCCCAGCTCCTGCACGTATGACCAGAAGAGCCGGACCGCCTCGGCCGGTGTGCCGGCCTCGATCGGCAGATCGAGGCTGACCAGCCAGGTGCGCCGCGCCGGGGGCGGGCCGAGCCGGTCGGCGAGCGCCCGGAAGGCCGCCGGATCCAGCGCGGTGACGGGCCCGTCGAGCGTCAACCGGTCGGCCGGCACCGGCTCGTCGAAGGCCCTCCGGGTGTACGCCACGACGAGCGCTCCGGGCTCGACCGGGGACTGCGGATCGTCCGGGTCCTCCCGGTGCCGTTGGGCCGGCGCGGTGACCCGGCCGAGCGCCACCAGCCGGGGCGGCGTGTCGGTCAGCACCGCCACCCGGTCACCGGGGCCCGGCCGGCTGACGCCCGTCAGCCCGGTCAGCTCCAGCGTGTCGTGGTGCACGAGCCGCTCGGCCTCGTACCGCTCGGCGGGCAGCAGCACCGCCCAGGTGCCCGTCCCGTCAGCGTGCCCGGCCTCGCCGGCCCGGTGGGCGGTCTCGGTCGTCATGCTGCCATCCCATCACGCCGCGGGTGGGAGCGTGACGTGGCAGCCGACGATGTGATCGTCGACCATGCCGGTGGCCTGCATGAGCGCGTACGCGGTGGTCGGGCCGACGAACCGGAAGCCGCGCTTCTTGAGCGCCTTGGCCATCGCCGTCGACTCGGGGGTGATCGCCGCGAGCTCGGCGAACGAGGCGGGGCGGACCGGCCGGTGCGCCGGGGCGAAGGACCAGAGCAGCGCGGACAGCCCGTCGGGCAGCTCGAGCGCGGCGCGGGCGTTGGCGATCGCCGCCTCGATCTTGGCTCGGTTGCGGACGATGCCGGCGTCGGCGAGCAGCCGGGTCACGTCGGCGTCGCCGTAGCCGGCGACGGTCGGGATCCGGAACTCGTCGAAGGCCAGCCGGAACGCCGGGCGCTTGCGCAGGATGGTCAGCCAGGACAGGCCGGACTGGAACGCCTCCAGGGTCATCCGCTCGTAGAGCGCGTCGTCGCCGTGCAGCGGCCGCCCCCACTCGGTGTCGTGGTAGACGGCGTAGTCGGGGGTGCTCGCCCCCCAGGCGCAGCGTGGCAGCCCGTCGGCGCCGATCACCAGGTCAGTCACCTCGTACACGCTAGGCCATCGGGCCGACAGCCCATCGCCGCCGGCGGCCCGGCGGCCGGCGGTGCCCGGCGGCCGCCGCGAGCATGGTCAGGGCAGCCGGCCCTGCTCGACCAGACGGGCGAACCTCTTCAGCGCCTGGGTGAGGCCGACCTTGGAGCCGGGCCAGAGCACCGGCCACGCCAGCCGACCGGCCGGGCCACCCGGCAGGTGGAACCACTCGTGCCAGACCACCTGGGTGCGGGCCCGGTCCATCTGGGTGCAGCGCAGCACACCCGGGCCGCGCAGCAGCCGGCCGCAGTGCACCACGCCGATCTCGTACGGCTCGTCGACCCGGACCACCCGCATCTCGTCGCGCAGCACCACCGGGCCGAGCGCGGTCACCGCCTCGATCAGGCTGCCCTCACGGCCGTCGCCCTCGACCACCCGCAGTCGGGTGAACGGGATCCAGTCGGACTGACGTTCCCAGGCGAGCAGCGCGGTGAAGACCCGTTCCGCCGGGGCGTTCACGATCACCGTTGCGGTCACCTCGCCGGCGCCGGGTTGGGCGGCCTCGCGAAGATCGTCGGCGCCCGGGTCGGTCACGCCGACTCCGACCGGACCACCGCGCCGTGCTGTCCGGCGCCACCGGCCGGCTCACAGTCGGTCGGCTCGTCATCCGCTGGCGCGACGGCCGGGGCCACGCCGTCGGAGTCTGCCGGGGAGGAACTGGCAGCGGGCAGCGCGCCGGCGGCGCCGGAGTTGGCGTCGTCGCCCGGCCGCGGACCCTGACGAGCCGCCGCATCCTCGTTCGTCGCCGCGGTGGCGGACTGCTCACGGGCCTGGCGCAGCGCGTCCGCGTCGGCGGTGCGTCCCGCACGCAACGCGGTGACCTCCGCCTCCAGCACGCCGATCAGCTCAGACTTGTAGCCGATGTCGTAGGCGGCGCGGCGCATCGCGTGATCGACCTGGGCCATCCGGTACCCGCGCAGCCCGGTGTCGAAACGGACCGCGCCCACATCGGATTCGCGCAACGGCCGGGTGACCGGCAACGACACGGCCTGCGAGTCCGGTTCGGCGGGCGCCAGGCCCGGATCACGACCGGTGACCAGCACCGTCACGCCGAATACCACCGCCGCGACGGTCAACGCCACGACCAGGAAGAGCAGAAGCTGACCCATGCACTGATCGTGGCATGGCGACCGGCCGTGAGCGAGCCCACCACCCACCCCGATCACGATCATCGCCGACGCCGCCGGGCGTCCTGGCCGGCTGACCGGCTAGCGTCGGGACCGGCCGACGCGGCGGCGACGGTGCGGACTCTCAGGAGGCGGGCATGGCCGGGGCGCTTCGGCTGGGTGGGCGGACGTTCGCCCCCGGCGAGCTGGTGGTGATGGCGATCGTCAACCGCACGCCGGACTCGTTCTTCGACCGGGGCGCCACCTTCGCCGCCGACAGCGCGCTGCGCGCGGTCGAACGGGCCGTGGACGAGGGCGCGGCGATCATCGACATCGGCGGGGTGAAGGCCGGCCCCGGCGCCGAGGTGGACGTCGCCGAGGAGATCCGGCGCACGGTGGACACCATCGCCGCCGTCCGGGCCGCGTTTCCGGAGGTGGTCATCTCCATCGACACCTGGCGCGCCGAGGTGGCGGTGGAGGCCGTGGCGGCCGGCGCCGACCTGCTCAACGACACCTGGTCGGGCGCCGACCCGGCGCTCGCCCAGGTGGCCGCGCAGACCGGCGCCGGCCTGGTCTGCTCGCACGCCGGCGGGCTGGTCCCGCGAACCCGGCCGCACCGGGCCGCCTTCGACGACGTGGTCGCCGACGTGGTCGCGACGGTGACCGGCCTCGCCGAGCGCGCGGTGGCGGCGGGGGTACGCCCGGACGGAATCCTGATCGACCCGGCACACGACTTCGGTAAGAACACCCGGCACTCCCTGGAGATCACCCGCCGGCTGGACGAGTTGACCGGGACCGGCTGGCCGCTGCTGGTGGCGCTCTCCAACAAGGACTTCATCGGCGAGACCCTGGACCTGCCGGTGGCCGAACGGTTGGAGGGGACGCTCGCCGCGACGGCGATCTCCGCCTGGCTGGGTGCCCGGGTCTTCCGGGCCCACCAGGTCGCGCCCACCCGCCGGGTGCTGGACATGGTGGCCTCGATCCGCGGCGACCGGCCGCCAGCGGTGACCCGCCGGGGCCTGGCCTGACCGCTCGCCCGGCAACCGGCCGCGAACGGCCGGACGGACCGGCACGATCGCCGGAGGCCCGGGCGGTCAGGTCCAGCGCAGGATGTTCCTACGCCAGGCATAGAGGATGCCCAGCGCGAGCACCGCGACGAACACCGCCATCTCCACCACCGTGACCAGGCCGAAGCCCGGCCGGTCGAAGACGACCGCCCAGGGGAAGAGGAACACCGCCTCGACCGCGAAGAGGACGTAGAGGTAGGCGTAGACGTAGTAGCGGATCTGCATCTGCGCCCAGTCCGCGCCGACCGGGTCGAGCCCGCACTCGTAGCTGGTCCGCTTGCCGTGCGGCTCGGCCGGTCGGGCGGGACGTAACACCCGGTTGGCCGAGAACGCAGTAACGAAGAACAGGACGCTGGCGAGCAGCAAGAGCCCGAGCGTCGCGTACGAGCCCAGGTAACCGGTCACGTCCGGGAGCCTACCGCCCGCCCGAAAGGGCCGTCCCGAACACGTTACGGACTTGTTTCCGAATGGGACTAGTGCTCGAAGGCAACTGTTACCGAATACTGGACCCCCACCCATGTCACCGGAGGACAGATGGCCAGCGCGCAGGTTCCGCCCGGCTCCCGGGCCGCGGGGCGGCGTCCCGCGCCCCTGCTGGCGACCTCGCTCGCGCTCGGCCTGCTCGCGGCGCTCGCCGTAGCACCGGCCTGGGCCAGCGCGGCGACGCCGGACGCCAGCCCGGTCGCGGTGGTGAGCGATCCGGTGACCGAGCCCGAGCCCGTCCCCGAGACCACCCCGGCGGAGGAGCCCACCCCGACCGAAGAGCCCGGCGGCGATCCCCTGCCCACCGAGACGGCCCCGGAGACCACCGCACCGCCATCGGAGACGACGCCACCGGCCCCGCAGACCACCGCGCCGGACGTGACACCGGCGCCGACCACCGCCGCGCCCGCGCCGGGCAGCACCACCCGCCCACCCACGCCCGGACCACCGGCGCCCCCCGCGCCGTCAGCGCCCCCGGTCCGTCCGCCGGCACCGGGCCCGGACGCGCCGCCGCCGAACCCACTCGGCGTGCGGGTCACCACCGAGGACGTCACCCTCACGGGCGGGTACTGGAACGCCGCCAGCACCGCCACCACGCTGCGGGTCACGGTGACGAACACCGGCACCACCGCCCAGCGGATCCGACTCTCGTACACCCTGCCCGCCGGGCTGACCGACGCCGGGACGAAGGGCTGCACCGCCACCGGTGGTGGCGCGTACCGCTGCGGGGCCTGGACGGCCGAGGCGGGCGCTCGGTTCAGCAGCCTGCTCCGGCTGCGGGTCGCCGGCACCGCCTGGAAGCAGATGCCACTCAGCGGGTCCGTGCGGGTCACCGCGAGCGCGCCGGGAATCACCGGCGAGGCGGCCGACGTCCAGGGCTTCGCGGTGCTCTTCCCACCGGGCCCGCCGGTGCCCGGGATCTCGCTGGCCGCCGACGAGGTGAGCTTCGACATCAGCGGCGCGGCGAGCACCCTCGCGGTCCGGCTGGGCAACACCGGAACGGTGGACGCGGCCGGCCGGGTCGAGGTGGTCCTTCCGCCCGGGGTGAGCGTGCCGGCCCCACCGGCGGGCTGCGTGGCGATCGACCCGACCCGCACCCGGTGCGACACCGGCCCGGTGCCGGCGGGCAGGACCGCCGATCTGCGGCTGCCGCTGGAGGCGACCGCGCAGGCCCAGCAGGAGGCGCCGCTGTCCGGCGCGGTGATCGGGCAACTCGACCCGCGTAGCGGCCCGACCCGACAGGTGCAGATGAGTTTCCGGATCACCGCGGCCGCCGCGCTGGCCACCCCGGTGGTCTCCCCGCCCGCGCCCACCGGCTCGCAGGGCGTGCTCCCCGCCGGGGGTTCGGCCGACGACGGCGGGATGACCTCGGTGCAGCGCACCGCGATCACCCTGATCGTGATCTCCGCGTCGCTGGTGGTGCTGGCCCTCACGCTGGCCACCACCTCGCTGCGTCGCCGGCTCACCGACCCGACCACGGCCCGCACCGACTGACCGGCCACACCACGTGTCCGGCATGCGGCGAGGGTCGCTGGCGGGACGGCGACGGTGATCTGAATTACGGCGGGCTGCGCGAAACGCCGCAATACGGCGTAATCCTCAACCGGATCCGGTCCCAGTCGGCGGACCTCCGGGGAAGGTCGGGGGTCTGTTCGACGTAGGCTCTCAGGTGAGGAACGACAGCGGACCGGACCAGCCTGGAGCGGTGCGGTGCAGCGTTGCGTCAAGGAGGTCCCGTGACCGGGCAAGGCGAGGTCACCATCATGTTCAGCCGCCCGCGCGACCGCGCGCAGCGAAGCGAGGTGCAGGCGTGACCAAGCAGATCCGTCAACTCGACCGGGTGGTCATCCGGTTCGCCGGTGACTCCGGCGACGGCATGCAGCTGACCGGCGACCGGTTCACCTCGGAGACGGCGCAGCTCGGCAACGACATCTCCACACTGCCCAACTTCCCCGCCGAGATCCGGGCGCCCGCCGGCACCCTGCCCGGCGTGTCGAGCTTCCAGGTGCACTTCGCCGACTACGACATCCTCACCCCGGGCGACGCGCCCAACGTGCTGGTGGCGATGAACCCGGCGGCGCTCAAGGCCAACCTGGCCGACCTGCCCCGCGGCGCGGACATCATCGTCAACATCGACGAGTTCACCAAGCGCAACCTCGCCAAGGTCGGCTACCAGGCCAGCCCACTGGACGACGACTCGCTGGCCGGCTATGTCGTGCACCCGGTGGCGCTGACCTCGATGACCGTCGGCGCCCTGGCCGCGTACGACGTGTCCAAGAAGGACGCCGAGCGGTCGAAGAACATGTTCGCCCTCGGCCTGCTCTCCTGGATGTACTCCAGGCCCTACGAGTCGACGCTGCGCTTCCTGGAGCGCAAGTTCGCCGCCCGTCCCGAGCTGGTCGCGGCGAACGTGGCCGCCTTCAAGGCCGGCTGGAACTTCGGCGAGACCACCGAGGACTTCGCAGTCCGCTACGAGGTCAAGCCGGCGAAGATGCAGCCGGGCACCTACCGCAACATCACCGGCAACACGGCGCTCTCGCTGGGTCTGGTCGCCGCCGGAGTCCGCTCCGGGCTGCCGGTCTTCCTCGGCGCGTACCCGATCACGCCAGCGTCGGACATCCTCCACGAGCTGAGCAAGCACAAGCGCTTCGGCGTGCTCACCATGCAGGCGGAGGACGAGATCGCCGCGGTCGGGGCGGCGCTGGGCGCGTCGTACGGCGGGTCGCTCGGGGTGACCACCACCAGTGGCCCCGGTGTGGCGCTCAAGAGCGAGACGATCTCCCTCGCGGTGGCGCTGGAGCTGCCGCTGGTGATCGTGGACGTGCAGCGCGCCGGCCCGTCGACGGGCATGCCGACCAAGACCGAGCAGGCCGACCTCAACATGGCGCTCTACGGCCGGCACGGCGAGGCACCCGTCGCGGTGATCGCGCCCAGGTCGCCGTCGGACTGCTTCTTCGCCGCGCTGGAGGCGGCCCGGATCGCGCTGACCTACCGCACCCCGGTGATCCTGCTCTCCGACAACTACGTCGCCAACGGCTCGGAGCCGTGGCTGCTGCCCGACGTGGAGTCGCTGCCCGACCTGCGGGTGGAGTTCGCCACCGAGCCCAACGGCGAGGACGGCACCACCTTCCTGCCCTACCTGCGCGACCCCGAGACCCTGGCCCGGCCGTGGGCGATCCCGGGTACGGCGGGCCTGGAGCACCGGATCGGCGGCTTGGAGAAGGCCGACAAGACCGGCGACATCTCCTACGACCCGGCCAACCACGACTTCATGGTCCGCACCCGCGCGGCCCGGATCGAGACGATCCCCGTGCCGGACATCGAGGTGGAGGACCCGGACGGCGACGCCCGCGTGCTGGTGCTCGGCTGGGGCTCGACGTACGGGCCGATCGGTGCGGCGTGCCGCCAGCTCCGCCAGCGTGGCCTGTCCATCGCCCAGGCGCACCTGCGGCACCTCGCCCCGATGCCCGCCAACCTGGCTGAGGTGCTGCGCTCCTACGATCGGGTGGTCATTCCGGAGATGAACCTGGGCCAGCTCGCCCACGTCATCCGGGCCCGCTACCTGGTCGACGCGATCAGCTACAACCAGGTCCGCGGCCTGCCGTTCACGTCCACGGAGCTGGAGACGACGCTGGAAGAGGTGCTGAAGAATGTCTGAGCCCGTCGCCCTCAAGCTGACCGCCAAGGACTTCAAGTCCGACCAGGAGGTCCGCTGGTGCCCCGGCTGCGGTGACTACGCGATCCTGGCGGCCATCCAGCAGTTCATGCCGGAGCTGAACATCCCCCGGGAGCGGACCGTCTTCGTCTCCGGCATCGGCTGCTCGTCCCGCTTCCCGTACTACATGAACACGTACGGGATGCACTCGATCCACGGCCGCGCTCCGGCGATCGCGACCGGCCTCTCGGTGTCCCGGCCCGACCTGTCGGTCTGGGTGGTCACCGGTGACGGTGACGCGCTCTCCATCGGCGGCAACCACCTGATCCACGCGCTGCGGCGCAACGTCAACCTCAAGATCCTGCTGTTCAACAACCGGATCTACGGGCTGACCAAGGGGCAGTACTCGCCCACCTCCGAGGTCGGGAAGATCACCAAGTCGACCCCGGCCGGTTCGGCGGACGCCCCGTTCAACCCGCTCTCCCTCGCGCTCGGCGCGGAGGCCAGCTTCGTCGGCCGGACCATCGACTCGGACCGCAAGCACCTGCAGTCGGTGTTGCGGGCCGCGGCCGAGCACCAGGGCTCCGCGTTCGTGGAGATCTACCAGAACTGCAACATCTTCAACGACGGGGCGTTCGACCAGCTCAAGGATCCGGCGACCCGGGACGACTACCTGATCCGCCTGGAGCACGGGCAGCCGATCACCTTCGGCGGCGCCGACGGCCGGTTCTGCGTGGTGCACCCGCCGGGCGGGTTCGGCCTGGAGGTCCGGGAGACCAGCTCGGTCCGCCCAGAGGAGATCGTCGTGCACGACGCAACGGTGGCCGACCCGGCGTACGCGTTCGCGCTGTCCCGACTGCCCGGCCTGGACCTGCGCAACACCCCGATCGGAGTGTTCCGCTCGGTGGACCGGCCGTCGTACGACAGCGTGGTGCAGAGCCAGCTCGCCGCCGCCAAGGCGAAGGTCACCGAGACCCCCGAGCAGCAGCTCGCCGGCCTGCTGGGCAGCGGCGACACCTGGACCATCCTCTGACCGGACGTTCCGAGCACGGCCGGGCCGGCGCCGGAACGTCCGCGAGCGTTATACCTCTGAGGCATAGATATGACTCTGAGGTATAACGCTCGTGACTGTGTTGGGCTGGCACGAGGGTTGGGCCGAGGAACCGCAGGGGCGCTCGTGGCAGCTGGACAGCGATGAGAAGGGGCCCGCAACCGATCCGGTTGCGGGCCCCTTCCGTTCGCGGTGGCGCAGACCTCGATCAGAAGATCGGGTTGAAACCGCCCCAGCCGCTGGAGATCACCTTGCCGCTCGCGTCGAGCCACTGGCCGTAGCCGTTGGTGGTGTAGAGACGCATCTGGTTGCTGCTGTTGACGCCCAACAGATCCATCATGTTGTCGCCGCTCCAGTCACCCGGAACCATGATGTTCTTGTAGTTGGCCCAGCCGCTGCCGATCTGGGTACCGGACGGGTTGGTCCAGCCGCCCGTGCCGTTGGACTGGTACATCTTCAGCACGCCCGTGGAGGTGCGGCCGATCAGCACCTCCAGCCCGTCACCCTTCCAGGCGCCCGGGGTGAGGAACAGGTTGAACCCGTTCCAGCCGGTGCCGATCCGGGTGCCCGACGGGTTCTCCCAACCGCCCGCACCGTTGCTGGTGTAGCGGATCAGGTCGCCGTTGGACTTGCGGACCATCAGGCTCGGCCGGTTGTTACCCAGCCAGTTGTTCGTCACCATGAGAGCGGTGAAACCCGCCCACCCGCTGCCAATCTTCCGGGCCCCGCCGACGAAGTTGCCCGCGCCGTCGGAGTCGTAGATGAACAGCTCACCGGTCGGCTTCATGGCCATGATGGACGGCTTGTTGTCGCCGTTCCAGTTGTAGACCCGGAAGACCCGGGTGAAGCCGGACCACCCCGCGTTGATCTTCCGCTTGTAGTAGAAGCCGCCACTACCGTCGTTGGAGAAGCCGCTGCCGTAGTACAGCTGGAGGTTGCCCGCGCTGTCCCGACCGATCAGGTCGGTGTGCCCGTCGCCGGACCAGTCGGCGTTGATCAGCTTCGGCCGGGTCAGGTCCGCCTTGATGGCGTTGCTGTAGTAGCTCAGCCGCTCGTAGTAACCCGGGGACGACCCGCACGGCTCGAAGCCCCAGTCGGTGATGCCGACCTGGACCCCGTTGACGAGCAGCGGACCGCCCGAGTCACCCCCGCAGGTGTCGCTGCCCGGCGTGGTGTCGGTGCCCGAACCGGCGCAGATCATCCGGTCGGATCGGTAGAGCGCGCCAGCTGCACAGTCCTCGTTGGACCGCATCGGGACGGTCGCCTTGCGCAGCCGGCTGTCCATCACCGCGTCGTTCGACGAGGTGACGCCGTAGCCCGCGATCTGGGCCGGCGTGCCGGCCGCGTACGGGCTCTGGTCGCCCTGGGCGCTCAGAGCCACCGGGGTGTACGCGCTGGGCAGGTTCTGCTTGAGCGTGAGGACCGAGACGTCGTCCAGGATCGGAGCGTAGGGGTCCTGGTACTGCTGGGCGATGTTCCAGCTCGGGTGGGTCCAGGTCGAGCTGACCTCGGCGACGTAACCGCTGCCGGGGATGATCTGACCGTTGCTGTCGAACAGCCGGTCCTTGCCGGCGAGGACCCGCGTGGTGCCGGGCCCGTCGGCGGTGCAGTGCGCGGCCGTCAGCACCTTGTTGGGGGCGATGATCGAGCCGGTGCACCAGTACCAGTAGTACTCCCCACCTTCCTCAATACTGGTGACGATGCCCACGATGTACGGAAACTCGGAGGCGCTCGCCAGACTTCCCTGGAAGACCTTGGGAGACGCAATCGAGCCGGACTCGAACGCCCGGCCCTTGGCGCCCGGCTCGGGAAGCGTGAGCTTCCCCTTGTGCAGGTTCGGCAACTTGCTGAACCGGTCCGGTTGGGAACTGCTCGCCGCGTCGTACACGTCGCCCCCGGCGGGGGCGGCGTGAGCACTGGTCGCGGGTGCGACCGCCGCCGCGCCCGCGAGAGCGAGGCCCGCCGCGACACCGGCGTACCACCGCCGTCGGGCTCCTGCGGATGTTGCCACTTCAGCCACTGATTGTTTCCCGTCGTCCGATTAACGAGGTACTCGGAACGGCCCGGATGAGATGCGTCCGAACGGACGGGAAGGTGACGACCGACGCCGGAGCCTCCGGCGCCGTGCGAAATTGTTTCCCCCGTCGTGCCTGCGCCAGCGACACCGCGCGAGCACTCGCTGCGGCGACCTCATTGGCAGTTCCAAGCCGCCACACCGTAGCAAGCATCACGGCGCGAAAGAAGCTCCGAATAGAGGGTCTTCGCTCGGCCTAGGGGAGGAACGTGGGACCTCCGTCCGGGGGTGGCTGGCCTTCCGGCGCGGAACGGCCAGCCACCGTCCAGACCAGAGGTCTCGCTCAGCGCTGCGCGGAGGACGGCAGCCAGAGGTTGTCGATCTCCTTCTCGGTTGCCGCGAGGCTCGCCTCGTGCAGCGGGACCAGCTCGGCCATCGCCGGGACCGACGGGGCGAGGGTCAGCTCGGTGCTGATGAAGCGCGGCTCCATGCCGGTCAGCGCGAGGCCGTGCGGAAGCCACGGCTCGGCGTGGTCCCAGCCGTAGCGGGGCGTGCCCTCGCCGTAGCCACCACCCCGGGTGGCCAGCACGACGAACTCCCGCCCGCCGAGCAGACCCTGCTGGGAGGCCGGGTCGTACGCCAAACCGGGCACGATCAGGTGGTCGACCCAGGCCTTGACGCTGCTGGGCGCGCCGTAGTTGTAGAGCGGCAGCCCGAGCAGCACCACGTCGGCCTGCTTCACCTCGTGGATCAACTGCTCGCTGAGCTCCCAGGATTCGCGCTGCGCCGGGGTGTGCTCGTCGGGGGGCGTCATCCGGGCCAGGCCGCCCGCCGCGTCCAGGTGCGGCAGCGGCTCGGCGCCCAGATCTCGGTACGCCACCGTGCCGTTGGGGTGGGCCGCCTGCCAGACGGCGACAGCGCGGGCGGTGAGCCTCCGGCTGACGGACCATTCGCCACGGATGCTCGAGTCGATATGCAGCAGATGCATGATTCCTCCTCCAGGGATCGTTCGTGAAGCGCCAACTATTTATAGCAGGCCGATGTTCCATCAGCTCGGTAGACTGGGTCACATGTCCGCCGCATCGCTCGACTCTTCGGAGCACCGCTCCGGCCCGCTGCTGGACCATCTGGCCCGGCGTATGCGGCTGCGGTCCGAGTCGGTGCTGTCGCCGCTGGGCCTGCGCCCGCGGCATCTGGTCGCGCTCACCGTGCTGCGGGACGGCGGCGGCACCAGCCAGCAGGCGCTCGCCCGCACCCTGGCCATGGACGGCACCAACATCGTCGGGCTGCTCAACGACCTTGAGTCGATGCAGCTGGTCCAGCGGCGCCGCTCGGCCGCGGATCGCCGCCGGCACGTCGTCGAACTCACCGATGACGGGGCAAAACGCCTCAGCGAGGCCGAATGCGCCATCGCCGCCGCCGAGAACGAGGTGTTGGGGGCGTTGGAGCCCGACGATCGGGAGAAGCTCTACCTACTGCTCCGACAGGCCGCCAGCGGGACGACGGTCGCCTGCGAAGCGGTGATCCTCGAGGACACGTCTCCCGTCGACGGCCGCTGACGCCGTCGCAGCGGCGGGCGCCTCAGACCGCCGAGGTCGACTGGGGGCGGTCGTCGCGGACGTGCACCAGCATGTCGCCGGTCTCGATCACGGCGCCGGCCCGGTCGGCCAGGGTGACCACCTTGCCCCGCCGCACCAGGGCGATCACCAGAGAATCCAGCTCGCGCGGCGAACGACCCACCTCGTCCCGCTCCGCCGAGCGCATCGCCAGCGCCATGCCCTGACCCGGGGTGAGCAGGTCCTCCACCACGTCGATGAGCGGCGGGGCCGAGGTGGAGAGACCGAGCAGCCGACCGGCGGTGGCCGAGGAGACGATCACGTGGTGCGCACCGCTCTGCTTGAGCAGCGGGGCGTTCTCCGCCTCCCGGGCAGCCGCGATGATCCGGACCTGACCCGCGGTGAGTTGCCGCACGGTCAGCGCCACCAGCACCGAGGCGTCGTCGCTGTCGGTCGCGATGATCACTGCCTTCGCGTTCCGGACGTGCGCCTCGTTGAGCACGGACGACCGGGTCGCCGAGCCCTCGATCGCGACCAGTCCGGCAGAGGTGGCCTGCCGCAGGGCAGCGCTACTGCGCTCCACCACCACGATCCTCGACCGATCGAGGCCGTTCTCCAGCAGGGCGGAGACCGCGCTGCGGCCCTTGGTGCCGTAGCCGCAGATGATGACGTGGTCCTTCACGGTTCTCCTCCACCGCGACAGGCGACGGCCGGTCCGGTACTGATCGGTCAGGACTTCCAGGGTGGTACCGACCAGGATGATCAGGAAGAGCACCCGGGCGGGCGTGACGAAGAGAACGTTGACCAGCCGGGCCGACGGCGCGGCCGGGGTGATGTCGCCGTAGCCGGTGGTGGAGAGCGAGACGACCGCGTAGTAGAAGCAGTCGAGCAGCGTCAGGCCGTCCTCGTTGACGTCGCGGTAGCCGTCCCGGTCCAGGTAGACCGCGCTGACCACGGCCAGGACCAGGGCCAGCGCGGCGGCCAGCCGTAGGCTCAGCGCGCTCAGCGGACCCCGGCGCTGCGCAGGGAAATGGATCACCGTCGAACCTGCTCCGCCACTGTCACCTGCACGCCCACAACATAGCGGGTGGGCCGTACGCCGCACGTCCGGGTCGCGCGGCGGACAACCGGCCCCGGGCCCGCACCCGACTACCTGACGACAACGACGAACCGGTGCGGGCCGGCAGACGGAGGGGCGCGACCCTCGTGACGACAAGCGGCGGACGGCGAGCCGAGGCCGACGACGAATACACCGAGTACGTGAGATCCCGGATGGTCCAGTGGCGACGGACCGCGTACCTCATGTGCGGGGACTGGGACCGGGGCGACGACATCCTGCAACGGGTGCTCACCGAGCTGTACCGCTCCTGGAGCCGAGCGCGGCAGGCCGACCACCTGGACGCGCTGGTCCGCACCATGCTGCTGCGGCGGCTGATCGACGAGCGGCGGTTGCGCTGGTCCCGGGTACGGCTCGGCGCCGCACTGCCCGACGTGTCGACGGCCGCCACCGACCCGACCGACCGGATCACCCTGGTCGGCGCGTTGCGACAGGTGCCTCCACGCCAACGCGCGGTGCTGGTCCTGCGGTACTTCCAGGATCTCAGCGTCGAGGAGACCGCCCGGGCCATGGGCTGCACGACGGGAACCGTCAAGAGTCAGACCGCGAAGGGTCTGGCCACCCTGCGCACCCTGCTGTCCACCAGCCTGACCGGCAACTGAGAGGAGCGACGATGCTGGATGAACGCCAGATTGGCGACCTGATGCTGGCCGAGATCGAATCGGCGGAGCGACCCTCCGCGGTGTTGGACGTGGACCAGGCGATGACCACCGCGCGGCGGCAGCGCCGCCGCGCACAGGGGGTCGGTGCGGCGCTGCTGGTGGCGGCGCTGGCCGTCGGCGGGCTGACCGTCCCCGACCTGTTCGCCCCGGAGGGCCCGCCGGCACCGTCCGGTGCGGCAGCCCCCGCCGGCCAGACCGGTCTGCCGGCCGCACTCACCGCGGTGGATCCACAACGCGTGTACGTCCGGTTCGGCTGGCTGCCGGACGGGTTGCCCAATCTCCAGTACCAGGCCGGGCTGCTGCTCTCCGGTCCCGGGGTCTACCTCGGCGCGTCCAACGCCCCCGGCAGTGACCAGCGGCGGAGCGTCAGCGTCGACCTCTACCCGAAGGGAGTGGAGCCACCGGCACCGCAGCGCGACAGCGGGCAGCCGGCCACTGTGACCGACACCAGCGACGGGCCCGACCTGAACGGCGGGGCCAGCACCTTCACCGCGTACGGCGGCGCCGAGGCGCCGGAGGCCATCCTGCGCTGGCGGTACGCCTCGGACGGCTGGGCACAGCTCCGGGTGGTCGGCACCGGACCGGACGTACGGGGCACCGCGGTACAGGTTGCCCGATCGCTGCGATTCGGCGCGGACACCGTCCCGATGCCGGCGACCGTGGCGGGACTGCCCACCAACCTTCGGATGATCACGGTCAACGTGTCCGAGTCACTGGACGAGCCCCGGTCCTGGTACGCCGGGTGGACCTGGACCGCGGAGCCGACCACCGCCGAGCCCCAGTGGCAGCGGGCCCGAACGCTGTCCGTCGGGGTCTCCCGCTACCGCCACATCACCGATCCCGCCGACAATGAGTACGTCGACCCGAACACCACCGTCGACGGGCACCAGGCGCGGTTCGGTGGGCAGAACGGCAACGAGTCGCTGACCGTCTACGACGTGAACGGGGCGAACGTGTCGTTCGACGACAGCGCCCTGCTGCCCGCCGGCGGCACCCGGGCCCTGTTCCGGCACATCACGCTGGCCCGGGACCCGGCCGACTGGCACACCCACCTGACCCGATGAACCGTCGGGCCCGCGCCGAGCCGCGGGGCGGGCCCGGACGGGTCGGCCCCGACGGCCGGCAACGGGCATGATGGGGGTGGCCAAACCGACGACCGCGAGAGTGAGGCCCGCATGTCGTTGCTGCGACGAGTGATCGGCGGGGTGCTGCGCCGCGTGCGCCAGAGCCAGGGCCGCACGCTGCGCGAGGTGGCCGCGTCCGCCGGCGTCTCCGTGCCGTACCTGTCGGAGGTCGAGCGGGGCCGCAAGGAGGCCTCGTCGGAGGTGCTCGCGGCGATCTGCCGGGCGCTCGGCATCCGCCTCTCCGACCTGCTGGAGGAGGCCCGCGACGATCTGCGCCGGGTCGAGCCGCGCATCCCGGCCGCGCCGCGGGCGGTGCTGAGCCGGCTCGAGCGGGTCGAGGTGGCTCGACGCGACGCCGGCAACCACACGCTGCGGGTGGGCCCGCGCACCGCCGGGCCGATCCTGCACCGGGGGCCGGGGGCGGCCGGCCCGACCCTGCACGTCGGCGCGGTGCCCTCCGCCGGTGGCTTGCGCCCCGGTCCGCGTACCGCCGCCCTGCGGGGCTGTGCGCGGGCCCGGGCGGGTGCGCGGCGGCTGACCGCCGCGTAGGCCGCGCGGGTTCTGCCGTCGGCGGATCTGCCGGCGGAAGAATCCCTGGGCCAGCCACCGTCGCCGCGCGCACGCTGGAGGGGCCGGTCCACCGGGCGGTCCCACCGCCCGCCGGCACGGCGGAGGGCGACTGCGAATGATCGACAATGGTGTACGGATGCTGGACGGCGGGCAGCCGTCCTTCGGTGATCAAGTGTTCGAGCGGCTGCTGCGGGAGCGCATCGTCTTCCTCGGCACCGAGGTGACCGAGGAATCGGCCAACCAGATCTGCGCGCAGATCCTGCTGCTCGCCGCCGAGGACGCCGAGCGGGACATCTACCTCTACATCAACTCGCCGGGCGGCTCGGTCAGCGCCGGGATGGCGGTCTACGACACGATGCGCTACGTCCGCAACGACGTGGCCACGCTGGCGCTGGGGTTCGCCGGTTCGATGGGGCAGTTCCTGCTGTGCGCCGGCGCGGCCGGCAAGCGGTACGCGCTGCCGCACTCGCGGGTGATGATGCACCAGCCATCCGGCGGGATGGGCGGCACCGCCTCGGACATCACCATCCAGGCGGAGAACATGCTGCACGTGAAGCGGACCATGCAGGAGCTGATCGCACAGCACAGTGGACGGACGCTGGACGAGATCCAGCGGGACTGGGACCGGGACCGCTGGTTCACGGCCGAACAGGCCTTGGAGTACGGCCTGATCGACCACGTGCTCACCCGCGCCGAGCAGCTACCGTCGGTCTGACCTGTGCCAACGCCGGACGCGGCCCCCTCGATCCGCGTCCGACCAGGCACGAGCGGGCCTGAGTGGTGCCGGCCCCGATACGTCCGAGCCTATTCCCGCCGGTGGGAATAGGCTCGGCTGGAGAGGCGCAGCGCATTTCCACAGATTCTCGTTACAGAGATCGGCGTAAATCTGATGCGCCCCAGCCACCGACACCTCGGCATCGCGATGGGGGTGATGCTGGAGAAAGGCGGCCAGCGGCGGTCCGTTAGGGTCGCGTCTATGCGTCGACTGATCCCAACCCTTTCGATCGCCCTCGCCGCCGCCCTCGTGGCTGGCTGTGGCACCAACTCCACCGGCGACTCCGCCGCACCTGCAACGTCCACAGCGGACCCGGTCACCGCCATCCGGCAGGCCATGGATCGCAGCCTCGCCGACACGGTCACCATGGACGCCTCGATCAAGGCCGGCACCCAGTCGATCACGCTCAGCGGAAAGATGGACCCCGCCTCCCGGGCGGTCCAGGTCACCGGCAACGCCCCGGAGCCGATGGAGGCCCGGCTGATCGACGACGCGGCCTACATCAAGTCGGACTCGCTCGAGGGCGAGAAGCCGTGGATGAAGATCGACCTCAGCAAGCTCAAGCCGACCAGCTCGCTGCGCCAGTCCTTCGACCTCAAGGCGCAGACCGGCATCATCGGCGGCGTCGTGTCGGCGCAGGATGCGGGCGGCGGCCGCTACACCGGCACCGCCGACCTGGGCAAGGCGGCCGAGGCCGCCAGTTCCGATGGCGGCATGCGCCAGGGCCTGGAGTCGTCCGCGAAGCTGGCGAAGGACCCGACGGCGATCCCGTTCGAAGCGACTGTCGACGCCGATGGCCGCCTCACCGCGCTGTCCTACACGATCGCCACGAAGACGGTGGGCGACCTGGTCACCGACATGCGCATGAGCGACTTCGGCGAGAAGGTCTCGGTGACCGTACCGCCCGCCAACGAGACCGAGCCCGCCTCCGCGGAGATGTACAAGTTCCTCTGATTCCCGATAGAACGCGGTGCCCTCCGGATGGTCCGGAGGGCACCGACCGTTTCTGCGGGAACACCACCGCCGCGATCAGCCATCGCGATCGGCCGCGTACGAGGCCGGCGGTTGGGCGCTCTTTGCCGTCGTCGTGGCGAGGAGCCCGCACACGGCGGTGGCCAGTCCGAGGGCGACCGCGGCCGGGTTGACGTACCCCGGCACGGACGACGTGACGTACGTGTCGCCACCGTCGAGGTGGCATTCGAAACGGAGCGGCAGGTAGCTGACCCCGTACCCGGTGACCTGGCTCGCCAGTTGCGTCCCGGCTTCCCGACACGGCTGGATCGGGAAGGAGCCAGCTCCCCCGTCCTCCGCCTGCATCACCGCGACGCCGACGTGGAGCAGTCCCCACGCGTACATGGCGACGGCGGCGGCGCCGACGAGGAGCGCCGCCGCCCGCAGCCGCGCCGGCCGGGAGCGCCCGCCTCTACGAAACACCGCGACGAGCCCCCGAACGGTGAGGACCACCGTAGTGACGGCGCCGCCGAGCGCGGCGAGGAGCAACACGAGAAAAAGCATGGCGCCGTCCTTGGTCTCGCGGGGTCGTCACGGCGCCGAGCGGGCGGCGCGGTGACTCAGCCCAGGTCCTGTCAGCAGTCGAACGGTCGACTGCTTCGGGAACCCAATCACCCGCTGACGGCCACTGTCCAAGACCGCACGTCTGTCGGTCCGATAGGCGTCCGGATATCAGCCCTGCCTGTGGGGGTCTGCGGGTCGTCCCGGCGAGAGGCACGGCGGGAGGCATCCAGAGCCGAAGCCCCCGTCGCCACGGCCGGGAGCGCCTTCGCCTCGCCTCGCCTACCTGGATCTTGCCCCAGAGGTCATCAGCGGAGTGGAGTGGGGAGAGGCACTTCTCCGCTCAGCGCCTTCTCAGCCAACTCGATGCGCTGGCGGTGGAGCGCGTCGTCGCTCAGAGGGTGGCCAGGCACGTTGACACAGCGTTGGGCTGCCAGGGCATCGCAAACCGGACATTGAAGGAACATCCCGCCGGATGGCACCAGTTCGACACCTTGAGCCAGGGCCGCTCGGCCGATCTTGACGATCGCCCTGTAAAGGTCGTAGTCCTGGTGCCGTGCAGCGGCAGCGGCCACCGCCCGCATCCCTTCCCAGAACTGTTCGGCGGCCCTTGGTTCGTCTACGTCGATGCGCACGATTGCGCATCCCCGCCCTCTGACCGGCCAAACCTCACGGTGTTGCTGTCCACACGGTGGGGTTTGTGTATGGTCCGTCGGTGGTCTTGGGGAGATCCTGTTGCCGGCGTGGCTTGCCGTGACGCCGATATCGCGGTGGCCGGTGCTCGCGCCGGCAGTCGCGGTCGGGGTGCTGGTGCTCGGCCTGGCGCTCAACGCCGCAACGATCATTTACGACCTTACGCGTTACGACGCCGTGTACTACGTGCCGCCCGGGGAGGCGTCCAACCGGAGTGGTTCTGCAGACCTCGGCATCCAAGTCGTCAATCAACTGGCCTTGGTTCTGTCCGGCCTGGCCGTGGCTGGCCTGCTCCTGTCCATAGCGGGGCTCGTGCGCGGCAGGACGTGGGCACATGTGACGACCTGCATCCTGACCGCTCCATTCGCTCTTTGCTGTGGCCTGACGTTCATCAACGATCCAGGCTCATCCGCTGAAAACCCGGGGCATATCTGGGCGCCGACCTGGGTTCGCGTTGGCGATGCGCTGGTGCTACCCCTGCTTGTGGGCGCGGCAACCGTCGTCGTGATCCTGCTGTTTGTCCCGGCGGTGCACCGGCGCTTCCACCCGTCCGGTCGGCAGCGCGACCCGCGAGGGCTCCGTCATCACGAATAGCTGAGCCGTTGCTGGGCTGCCACCGCAGGCCGGCTCCTTGCGGAGCCGGTGCGTGTTTCCTGCTCAGGTAGCTTTCTGGCTGATCATCGAGGTGCCCCCGGCAGGATTCGAACCTGCGACACACGGTTTAGGAAACCGATGCTCTATCCCCTGAGCTACGAGGGCGCGAGCGCTCAGTTTAGCGACCTGCGTGGCGGCCTGCGTTGGCAGGGAGCCACCCGCTTTGACCTGCGTTTCCCCGGCCGGCGGGCCCAGGCGGCGACCACACGTGCGCCAGCAGCAGCCCGATGCCCGGGGAAGAGTTGGCGCGGCGGTGCGTAGATCAACATTAGATAGTTAAATTTACATATCTCGTTGGCCTCGGGTATGAAGTCTGCAAGCACGTCTGGGTGCTGTCCGTGGGAGGAGCGACGATGAAGCATGCCCTGCGCCGCCTACGAACGGTGGCGATCGCGCTCAGCGCCGGCACACTCGGGCTGAGCCTGCTGTCCGTACCCGCCGCCGAGGCGTACTCGGTTCAACCTCTCGCACCGCACTCCGAGCGTGCACCCGAATCCGAGCAGTTCTCCGCCGAGGGCGTCACCACGGTCGGTGAACTAGGGACCACCACCGGCTCGCTGTCCTACGCGCAGGACGGCGGGACGCAGATCATTCGGCACCCCGGTGCGTCGTACGTCAAGGTTTACTTCAGCTCCCTGCGCCTGGCCCACGGCGACTACGTGACCGTGTCGAGCCCCGACGGCCGGGAGAGCTACCGGTACGACCGCTACCTGAACCGGGCGACCGGCGCCGACTACACCACCGACGGGCAACCGGGCTTCTGGGCGATGTCGGTGGAGGGCGACACCGCGGTGGTGACACTGCACAGCAGCCGTGCCTCCCGCAGCAGCGCCGCGACCATCGACCGGTTCTGGCGCGGCTACGACCGCACGGAGATCACGCAGCACAACTTCACCACGCAATCGGTCTGCAGCACCGACGCCCGCCGCGACGTGGTCTGCTACCAGACCAGCCACCCCAACGAGTACGCCCGGGGCAGGGCGGTGGCGCGGCTGCTGATCAGCGGCGGCGGGATGTGCACCACCTGGCGGGTCGGCAACACCAACCGCATGCTGACGAACAAGCACTGCTTCTCGACGCAGTCCGCCGTCAGCGGCAGCGAGATGCAGTTCAACTACCAGTGCGCCACCTGCGACGGCTCCAACCCCGGCGCCGGCACCAAGGTCAGCGGCGCCACCCTCTACAAGGTGAGCAGCGGCGGCTCCAACCAACTGGACTACACCCTTTACTCGGTGAACAACTTCGCCAACATCCAGTCGTTCGGCACCCTGTACCTGGCGACGACCGCCACCACCACCGGCACGCGGATGTACGTCCCGGGGCACGGCGACGGCAGCCCGAAGCGGCTGTCGATCTTCGAGGACACCCAGAACGGCGCGACGTGCACCGTGCGGAACGCGAACTACAACACCTGGAACATCAGCTACAGCTGTGACACCTCCGGCGGCAACTCGGGCTCGCCGGTGCTGAACGCCAGCCACCGGGTGATCGCCCTGCACCACCTCGGCGGTTGCCCGTCGAACCAGGGCGCGAAGGCACACCTCATCTACAACGAGATCGCCAGTCTGATCGACAACGGCTGACGACGGCTGACGACAACGGGCCGTCTGGGCGCGATCCGCCCCGACGGCCCACCGGCATCGTGGGTCACGGACGCAACGGCCGGGCCGCCCAGTCGGCGGCGAGCTCATCCGGATCACCGGTCCGGAACAGCGGCGGCTCGTGCAGCAGGAAGTCGCGGTGGCTGATGTTCCAGGCGTACGCGCCGGCCATGGCGAAGGCCAGCACGTCCCCCACGCCGATCGGCCCCGCGGTGGCCGAGCGGGACAGCACGTCCTTCGGGGTGCAGAGCTGCCCGACCACGGTGACCGGGCCGCCGTCCGTGCGCGGGCCGTCGGCACCGCGCCGCCGGTGCACGCTGAACGGTTGCGGGTGGCCCTTCGCCGCGGGTGTACGCAGGTGATGGGTGCCGCCCGCCACCACCACGAACCACTCGCCGTAGGAGCGCTTCACGTCGACCACCTCGGTGAGGTACGCCCCGCAGTAGGCGGTGACCGACCGGCCCGGCTCGATGCGCAGCCGCAGGCCGGGGTACGCGTCGAGGACGTCGGCCAGGGCGCGGCCGTAGCTCACCCAGTCGAATCGCGCCGTCGGGTCGCCGTAGTCGACGGCCATTCCTCCCCCGACATCGACCTCGGCGGCACCGACCTCGGCGACGGACCAGCGGACCACGGCGGCGGCGACCGCGCCGGCGAGCGGGGCGTCCAGTCCGCTGGCCAGGTGGGCGTGGATTCCGCGCACCTCGACGCCGGCGGGCGGCCGGCGGGCACACTCCACCGCGTCGGCCGGATCCATGCCGAACGGGCTGGGCCCACCGCCCATGATCAGGCTCGCGCCGGGCGCGGCCACCGGCAGGTTCACCCGCAGCAGCACCTGGGCCGACCGGCCCGAGGCGGCGGCCAGCGCGCCGATACGCCGCAGCTCGGCCGGCGACTCGACGTGGATGCGGTGCACTCCGGCGGCGAGGGCCGCGGCAAGATCCTCGTCGGTCTTGCCGGGCCCGGCGTACGCGCCCGGCGCCCGGCCCGGCAGCACCTCGGCCAGCCTGCGCAGCTCGCCACGGCTGGCGGCCTCGAACCCGTCGACGACCGGGGCGAGGGTCCGCAGCACCCCCGGGTCCGGGTTCGCCTTGACCGCGTACAGCAGCTCGATCCCCTGCGGCAGCGCCGCGCGGACGGACCGGGCATGCGCGGCCAGCCCGTCGAGGTCGTGAACGTAGACCGGTCGGGTCACCGTGGCCCGCCCATCGGATTCGGCACCCGCACGAACGGGGCGGCACGGTCGGCGTCGCGTCGCCACCGGACCAGCAGGTTCGCCTTGGCCACCAGCGGCTCCCCACTCAACAGCACACGCAGCTCGGGCGGATCGCCGAGGTCGGCCGACACCGCCTCGACGACCGTACGGAGCTCCTGCCACAGCCGCGGCTCGATCCCCGGTCGCCCGTCGGCGAGAGCGCCGCAGACCCCGCCCAGGTGGTTGACGAACAGGCAGTAGACAATCCGGCGGCGGGCGTCCCGCGGACCGTAGCCGACCTGCGGCGGGACGCCGTCCGGCCAGCTGGCCCACCGGTCGGTGTCCAGCTTCACCCCCTCCAGGTCCCGCAGCAGCATCCGCACCGGGTGACGCTCCCGGTCGAGGACCACGACCACGTTCTGCAGATGCGCCTCATGCACGACGCCGTGGCTGAGCCAGCAGCGCAGCACCGCCGGCACCAGCAGCCCGATGTACGCGCGCCACCAGGGCACCGGATCCGGTACCGCCAGCGGCGTGGCGGCCAGCGCCGCCGCCAGCACCGGGGTGTCCCCGGGTCGCAGGTGCGGACGCAGGCCGGTGCGCAGGATCGTCCCGTACGCCTCGTCCGCGCCCGGGACGCCGACCGTGCGGTAGGCGGGCTCGGCGAGCACCCCGACCCCGGCCGGCATCGGCACCCGGGCCAGCAGCTCGGTCAGGGCGACCGCGCCGGTGAGTTCGTACCGTGCGTTCTTGCGCAGGCAGTTGGTGATCCGTACGTGCAGGCTGGTCTTGACGAACAGATCGGCGTCGGGGGCGTAGAGGGTGCGGACGCTCGCTGTCGGTCGCACCGGAACACCGGCCGCGCCGAGGTGGCGAAGCCGCGGGTCCGCTGGCGGAATCAGCGACAGCTGCCAGGGGTGCACCGGCAGCACCCGGTGCCCGGCCGGGGGCCGCGGCGGGTCGAGGGCGGTGATCAGCGGGTCGAAGGGCCCGGCGCCGGCGACGAGGTCGTCCGGTACGGCGAGCCAGTGCAGCCGGAACGCGGTGCGCAGCTCCGGCGCGTAGGCCCGCCAGCTGTCCGGATCACCGCTGCGCCACTTCGGCGTGGGGTGGTGGGGGTGGCCGAAGATCAGCGACTGTTCGGAATCGACGTACGCGTCGATCGCCGGCTCGCCGGTGGGGGTGGGATCCTGCGCCGGACGCTCGGCGAGCAGCCGGGCCACCGTGTCCCGGCTGGCCTGGACCTGCCCGAGGAACTCGTCGTTCACCTGGCCGGTACGAGCGGCGAGTTCCGCCGCGACCAGGGCGGCCAGGCCGGCAGCGTCCAGGTCCTCCCACCGGCCGTCGTCGGTGTTCCGCTGCACCGGCCCGACGTACCGGTGCGCGCCGAGCGGCGAGGTTCGCACGACGGCGCAGCGCAGTGTCACGCCGAGGTGCCGCAGCAGCAGGCGGGCGGCCCCGCCGACCACGGTGGCGTCGCCGTCGGGCAGGGCGATCTCGCGCAGCAGGCAGCCGAAGACGGTGTGGGCCGCGGCCAGGTCGGCGAGGTGGCTGGCGCCGACGCCGGGCCGGGAGCGCAGCTGTGCGCTCGTCATCGTGTCTCCCGGAGGTAGTTCGGGCCGGTGCGCCGGTAGTACTTGTTGACGTCAGAGCAGCCGAGCCGCTGCTTGGGCAGCAGGGTGCCGGCGGTGAGCATCGCCTTGATGGGTAGGTGGGCGGCCCGCAGGACCCGCTCGGTGAAGGATCGCACCGCCGGCCCGTCGCCCCAACGGTCCCGCGCCGCCGCCAGCCGGGGCGCGAGCGCGGCGGCCGGTGCGGGCACCGGCAGCCCTCTGTCGGCCAGGGCGATCAAGGGCGCCGCCGCGGCCAGGTGCAGGGTGATGGTGATGAACACGTCGGCCAACTCCTGCGGGTCGCGTGCCCACATCCGCTCGTCCCGCAGCGGGAGCCCCGCCGGGCCACCATGCCGGAGGTCCAGTCGGGCGCCGTCGTTGTCCTTGTAGAGCAGGCCGACCGACCCGTCCGGGTGCACCAGCAGGTGGATGTTCTGCGGGTGCGCCTCGAGGGCCACCCCGTGCCGTAGCCAGAGGCAGACGTGCCAGTCGAGCAGCAGATCCAGGTAGGAGTCGAGCAGCGTCTCGGGCCGTCCGCGGCTGACCCGTTCGAGGACGGTGCCCGCGACCGGATCGGGTGCGGCGAGGGCGGCGACCGGCACCACCTGCACCCCATCCAGATCGCGCGGATACCGGCGCAGCAGGAAACCGCGACGTTCGTCGCCGTCGACGTACGCGTAGGTGCTCTCGTCGGCATGACGGATCCGGCCGGCGAAGGCCGGTTCCGCAGTGGCGATCCGGTCGAGCAGCCCGGCAACCGTCGCACCGTCGACCAGCGAGCCCGGGTGCAGTGTCCGCCGGTTGCGGGCCCCGAGGCTCGCGGTCGGCAGCGGCACCTTCAGGTGCAGGTACGGGTCGTGGTCGAGCGCGACGGTCCGCATGGAGAGGGTGGGCCGCGCGGAGATCATCGGCAGGTCCGCCGTCGGTATCGCGTCGCGTGCCGCGGTGAGCGGATGCGCCGGCATCAGCACCTGATCCGGGCGGGGAGCCGACGGCCACCAAGACGGAAGGTCGCCGGTGCTGGTCACGTCCTCGACGGGAACGGCGTACCAGCGCAGGGGGAAGCGCGGCGCGTGCTCAGGCGCGTACCGGAGAAGGTCGTCGTCGTCGAGTCCGTGCCGGCACCGATCGGTGGGGTAGACCGGATGACCGTGGTGCGCGGCGAGCACGTCGTCCAGGAGCGCCGCCGCCATGCCGGTCGGGGTGATCGCACGCTGGGCCGCCACGTCGGCGAGCACGCGTGGCCGGGCACGGGCGGCGAGCCGCCGGGCCCGCAGGTCGCCTCGGCACTCGGCACCGAAGTCCCGCCAGCCCGCCTCGGCCTCGACGTCCCCGTGCGGAGCGAGCAACGTCAGCAGACCGTCCAGTGTGTCCGTCCGCCGGGTGTCCCCGTCGATGACGACGTGCACCACCGGTGCGGCGCTGCGCAGGACCTGCTGGAAGCCGTCCGCGCGAACCGGAATCCGGAGCATCCCGGCGTCGTGCGGGACCTCCCACCAGTCGGGAGCCGCCAGTCTGCCTCCGCTGAGCAGGCCGAGGTGGTCCTCGCGCAGCAGCGCGTCGAGCACCCGGAGGAACACCTCCCGCTCGCAGTCGTCGCTCACTCGACAATCGTCCACTGGAGGTCGCGGCGGAAGGTGGCCAGGGACGCTCGGACGCTGTCCTGGTCGGGGCCGATCGCGTGCAGCACAGCGAGGTAGTCGCGGTTGGTGCCGGTGCGGGCGGCGGTGCGGCCCACCTCGCGTAGGGGTCGGCAGCTCAGCCGGACGTCGCCCCGGGTCGTGTCCAGCCGGCCGGGTGCGGCGGCGAGCCGGCCCGTCCGGTCCGCGCAGACGTACTCGACCCGGGCGTACCGGTCGACGGTGGCGGGCAGGTCGAGGGCGGCCAGCGGTTCGCCGAGGTGCAGCCGGATGACGTACTCGAACAGCGGCACGCCGAGCAATTCGGCGAGGATCAGGTCCATCCGATCACCGATGAGGCGGTAGTTGACCTCGATGAGGCGGACCCGGCCGTCCTGGACCACGTACTCGGTGTGGCAGGCGCCGAGGCCGACCCCGAGCGCGTCGAGCCGCGCTCGAAGCTGGGTGCTGGTCGGCTGCGCCGGGGGTGACCAGTCGAGGCTCTCCTCGGTGAAGGTAGGCGGCGGCCCGAGGTGGGTGCGCCACCCGCCGAGGTCGGCCAGCGCCGTACCGTCGCCGAGGGTGTCGTAGGTCCGCAGCTCTCCCGCGAGGTACTCCTCGACCACCAGGGCGACGTCCGGCCGCCGGCCGCGGATCTCGGCGACCCGGGCGCCCAGCTCCCGGTGGTCGGCCACGAGGTAGGCATCCTCGCTGGCCACCCCCTCGCGGGGTTTGACCACCGCCGGGAACATCTCCTCCGACACGGCGGGCGGGACACCGGGGCCGACGGCGACGGAGCGGACCAGGTCGAGCCCGGCCGCCTCAATCGCCCCGCGGGCCGCAGCCTTGTCCTTGCAGAGACGTGCCGCGTCGGGATCCTTGCCGGGAAGACCGAGCTTGCGGGCGGCGACGGCGGTCACCTCCTGAAGGTGGTCGCTGTTGGACAACAGCGCCACCGGTCGGTCGGGTGCTGTCGCCGCGACCACCGCTGCCGCGTCCCGGATCGCACACCGCGCCACCGGCGAGCCGGCCGGCCACTCCCCGGGTCGATCGGTCAGCACGGTGACCGGCAGACCGAGCGATGCCGCCGCCGGGAGGAAGCCCTCCAGGACGGCGTCGGTGGGGTTGAGCGCGGTGATGTAGAGCCGCATACCGCCTCCGTCGACTAGGACTATCGCCGTCATTAGGCTAGCCTATCCTTATTGTGGAGGTATGCGCGGTCTGGGTGGCTCTGCTGCCTACCCCCCGACGGGCTCAGACTCCGACCGGTGCGCCCGGTGCAGCAGCCCGGCGGCCACCAGGCCACCGACCAGGACTGCGACGGCGCCCACCGTCTGCCCGGTCTCCAGCGCCGAGGCGAAGGCGACGGTGACCGCCTCCCGTTCCGGCCCTTCACGGGCCGCGGCGAGAGCCGCCGGGAACGATCCGGCACCGGCCAGGGTGGCCGGCAGCAGGGCGGCGAACCGGGCGTTCAGCACGGCGCCCAGCACGGCGATGCCGAGGCTGCCGCCGACCTCGGTCATGGTGCCGTCGACCCCCGCGCCGGCGCCGGCCTTCTCCGCCGGGATCGCGCTCATCACCGCCTCGACGATCGCCGGATTGGCCAGAGCGCAGCCGACACCCATGACGAGCAGCCCACCCAGCAGCACTCCGTAGCCGTCGGAGGGGAGCAGGGTGACCACCGCGAGACCACCCGCGAGCAGCGTCATGCCCACGGCGATGGCAGCCGCCAACCCGAGCCGACCGATCAGGGCCGCGGCGACGCCGCTGACGTTCAGCAGCACAATGGACAGGGCGAAGGGCGCCATCCGCAGGCCGGCCTCCCAGGCCGGGTAGCCGCGGACGAACTGCAGGTGCTGGGTGAGCAGGAACAGCGCGCCGGTGGCCCCGAACGTGATCAGGACGACGCCGGAGATCGCTCCGACGAAACGCCGGTCCCGGAAGAAGTGCATGTCCAGCATGGGGTCGGTGGTCCGCCGCTCCCAGTGGACGAAGAGCCCGAGCAGGAGTACACCGACGGCCGCCGTGCCGAGCACCCCGGCCGACACCCAACCCCGCTCCGGCCCGGAGATGATCGACCAGACGACGGCGGTCAGCCCGGCGGTGGAGAGCACCGCGCCGACCACGTCGAGGCGGCCACCGGCCGCATTCCGGGACTCGGGTATCAGCGCACGGCCGACCACCAGGCAGACCAGCACGACGGGGACGTTCATCAGGAAGATGGCGCCCCACGGCAGGTGGGCGAGGATGGTGCCACCGATCGGTGGTCCGACAGCGAAGCCCAACGCGCTGGTGGCAGCCCAGATGCCGATGGCCCGGGAACGTTCGGCACCGTCGAACACCTGCATCGCGACCGCGAGGGTGGCGGTGACCAGCAACGCACCACCGATGCCCATCCCGGCCCGCGCGGCGATCAGCTGCCCGCTGGTGCTGGCGAGGCCGGCGGCCAGCGAGCCGAGCCCGAACAGGACCAGCCCGGCGAGCAGCATCCGACGGCGCCCGTACCGATCGGCGGCGCTGCCGGCGGTGAGCAGCAGACCCGACAGAACCAGCGCGTACGCGTTGATCATCCATTGCACGTCGGCGGTGCTGGCGCCCAGCTCGGTGGTGAGCACCGGCACCGCCACGGTCAGCACCGTGTTGTCCAGCACCACGACGAGCTGGGCGGCACAGAGCACGGCCAGGATGAGCCACCGGTGGGGCAGCCGGGCCGACGCGGTGGTCAGGGTGGCTGACCGAACCGCCGTCCGACCGGCGGTCGGCGCGTCCACAGCCGCCCCGTGTCCGCCACCTGATGTCACGCCACTGCCTTCACAGCGTCCGGTGTGGGCTCCGTGGCCGACCCGGGGAGGGGCGCGCGGGGGAACCGTCGCTGGTGCGCGAGGCCCAGGGCGACCCCGGCGACCACCAGCAGGATGGCGGCGACCGCGACGGCCGGATAGCCGACCCGATCGGCCGCCGCGAGGCCGACGGAGGCGGCCACGAACGAGCAGACCAGCCCGAACGACGACAGCACGGTGAAGTCGGTGCCGCCGGTGCCCGGCCGGGAGTAGTCCATGTTGACCGTGTAGAGCACGACGTTGGCGATCGTGTAGGCGACCATGAAACAGCAGAGCGCGACGACCGTCCCGGCCAGCGGCGCGCGGCCGTTCATCAACGGCAGCAGCATCATCGTCGACACCACCAGGGCCAGTCCCCCGACCACCAGCACACCGCCGCGCCCGAACCGACCGATGCCGAGGCCCGCGAGCAGACCGGCCACGATGGCCGGCGCGCTGATCACCACACCCGTCACCACGCCGATCCGGCCCAACGACCATCCCGCGTCGACCAGGGCCGGCGTCACGAGGGCGTACGCCATGCCGGCGCCGACGTAGACCAGGGGCACCACGCCGAACGTCCACCACCGGCACCCCGGCTGGCCGAACACCGACAGCAGCGCCCGGTAGGCCGTGCCGACCCCGGCCACCCGGTCGGTACGGGCCGGCTCACGGAACCGCCACACCACCAGCAGGCCGACGGCTGTCAGCGCGGCCAGCAAGCTGATCGCCGGCACCCAGCCGAACCGGTCGTAGACCACCACGCAGGCGCCGCCGCCGAGCAGGTTGCCGAGGTAGCTCGCCGCCACCTGGATGCCGTTGCCGGTCCCACGGGCCGACTCGGTGAGCATCCGCACGGCGACCGCGTCCACGGCGATGTCCTGCGTGGCGGAGAAGAGGACGTACAGCGCGCAGATGGCGATGACCGGGCCGAGCGCGTCTGCCGGGCGGGAGAACGGCAGCAGCGCCAGCAGGGCGATGACCAGGGCGCTCTGGAGCACGAGCAGCCAGGATCGGTAGTGGCCACGGCGACGGGAGCCGTACCGGTCGAGGATCGGCGCCCAGAGGAACTTGACGGGCCAGATCAGACCGACGATCTGCAGCAGGGCCAGGGTGTCCAGTGAGGTGCCGCCGTCCCGCAGGATGGCGGTCAGCCCGACGGTGATGAAGCCGATGCCGAGATACTGCGTGACGTACAGCGCGGTCAGGGTGCCGAGGCGACCCGTCATGCGGCTTTCCAGTACGCGAGAGACGTCAGCTGACCCTTGTCGACGCTCAGGGTGCGCCGGACGTGCCGGACGATGGTGCGGGTGCTGGCCGCCTCGCAGGCCACCCAGTAGTGGGCCGCGTCGCTGGCGGGCAGGGCGGCGCAGACCGTGTCGACCAGGTGCTGCCCGGCGTCGCGCCGAGGCACCCAGGTGACGTCGTGGTGCGCCCGGGCCCGTGGCGTGAGCGCCTTCTCGCCCTCGTGGGCGTACTCCAGCCAGACCGTCGCCGGGAGGCCGGCGCCGGCGTCGAGCAGGCTGTTCACCGCCGGCAGGGAGGCCGCGTCGCCAACGAGGTAGAGGTGCCCGGGTGCGGGGTCTGGCAGCTGGAACGCGCTGCCCTGGACGGTGGCGCCGATGGTGTCGCCGACCCGTGCCGTGGTGGCCCAGCGTGCGGCGCAACCGTCGTGGATGGCGAATTCGAGGCTGAACCGGCCCGTCGCCGGGTCGGGGTCCACCAGCGTGTACGCGCGCTGGTGTGCGCGGCCGTCATTGTCGAACCACAGCCGGACCCACATCGTGGGGTGGACCCCGCACGCCTCCAGCAGGCCGCCGCCGTCCAGGAGCAGCCGCTGGTAGTGCCCGTCGATCGATTCGGCGCCCAGCACGGTCAACCGAAAGTCCCGGCCTCCCATGGCTTTGAGGACCAGGGCCTCCCAGTTCCGTTTCACGCACCCCTCCAGGTAAGGTGAGCCTTCGTTAGGGGAGGGTAACCTAACCTGACACCGGACGGAACACGTGTCCCCCTCGCTTCGGCGCAGTGCCTGAATGAGCCACGCCGACCGCGACGAGCGCCAGTTGTGGGCGGACGGGCATCGACGCACTCGCCCGGTCACGGCCCACCTCACCGCCCCTCAGCAAAGGACAG
Organism: Micromonospora sp. NPDC005163; assembly: GCF_053599835.1. Lineage (NCBI taxonomy): Bacteria > Bacillati > Actinomycetota > Actinomycetes > Micromonosporales > Micromonosporaceae > Micromonospora > Micromonospora sp. NPDC005163. The sequence goes on along the minus strand of NZ_JBSFYP010000003.1, from coordinate 246,657 downwards.
CGCGACATGACATACCAGGAGAAGATCCCCGGCCTCGGCGAGTTGTCGCTGGTGACCGTCGACCCCGACCGGCACGCCGAACTCCTGCACGTCTGGGTCACCCGCCCCCGCAACTCCTTCTGGGGCATGGGGTCCCACACGCTGGAGCAGGTACGCGAGATCTACGCCTTCGTCGACAGCCTGCCGACGCACCACGCGTACCTGATCATGATCGACGAGGAGCCGGTCGGCCTCTTCCAGACCTACCAGCCCGAGGCGGACCCGGTCGGCGAGCGCTACCCCGTCCAGCCCGGCGACGTCGGGATGCACCTGCTGCTCAGCCCCGACCGGCGCCTCGCCCAGGGCCTCACCGCCGCCGCCGGTCCCGCCCTCGCGCGCTTCCTGTTCCGCGACCCGGCCGCCCAGCGGATCGTCGTCGAGCCGGACGTGCGCAACCACCTCGCGCTACGCCGACTGGAGGTCGAGGGCTTCACCTTCGGGGCCGAGATCGAGATGCCGGACAAGCGCGCCCAGCTCGCTTTCCTCACGCGCGCGCGGTTCGAGTCGGACCACCCGACCCCGGCCTGACCGCCGACTCGGTCGGCAGCGGAGGGTGCTCGCGCACTGAGGTCATGCGCTGGCGCATGACGAACGGCGATGCCGGGTATGGTGCGGTGTATTGGTGTCGCCGGGCCTTCCCCGGGATCCAGACACCGCGCTCTGGCGCCAGTGCGAGCGCCGCGTTTGTCACGAGGTTGTGCGGCAGGAGTTGCCGACGGCCCAGACTCACTCCTTGTTGAACAAAGGACCCGTGCATGACATCGAACGGAACTGATCGACCCGTGTTGTTTCTCGCCAACGCGGCCGCCGACGGGCTGGACAGCTCGGGCGTGACCGTCGACGGCAGCGAGGAGGCCATGCGGCGCCTACGCCATCCGTTCGCGGTGAAGCCGGCCCGGCCTACTGCGACGGCGGGCGACAACCCGGAGCAGCGCGACTGATTTGAGGCTCCACTCCATCTGCCCCACCACGGGCTCCCCACTCACGAGCATCCTGCCCTCGCCACGCTGCCGGAAACCGGGCGCAGGATCCTGAGCCGCGCTTCCACGGCAGCCTGGCCCAGGCCCAGGTCGGCATCTCGCGACTGCACGCCTCCGGGCTGATCACCCAATCGTTGGCCGGGCTGCGCGGCCACCTGTCCGACGACCGCGCCCGGACCTGTTCCGGCATAGATTTTCTGGGCCGGCCGGGGCCAGCCTCGGCGGCAGGATCCAGCGCCGATCCGGCGGGCGGTAGGCGACGAGACCCTCCTGACAGCACCACTCACGCTGCCGGGTCCGGCCGGCGCCGTTACGGTCGAGGTTGCCGGAAGCGGTCCCCCGACCCGGGGGTGGCCGGGGAAACGCCGACGAACAGGACAGCCATGACGGTTCACATCGATCTCGCCGGCAGGACCGCGCTGGTCACCGGTTCGACCCAGGGGATCGGCGCGGCCATCGCGGCCGGCCTCGCTCGCGCGGGGGCCCGGGTGGCGGTCAACGGCCGTACCGCCGCCAGTGTCCAGAAGGCGGCGGTGGCGTTGCGGAGCGAGGTCCCCGGTGCCGACGTGATCGAGGTCGATGCCGACGTGGCCAGCGACGAGGGCACCGCCCGGACCCTCGACCTGCTGCCGACCGTCGACATTCTCATCAACAATCTGGGCATCTTCGGCCCCACTCCCGCGCTGGAGATCTCGGATGACGAGTGGCGTCGCTACTTCGAGGTGAACGTGCTGGCCGGCGTCCGACTGACCCGGGCCTACCTGCCCGGGATGATGGAGCGCGGCTGGGGACGCGTGCAGTACATCGCCAGCGACTCGGCGGTCGCGATCCCGGCCGAAATGATCCACTACGGTGTCTCCAAGACGGCACTGCTCGGCGTCTCACGCGGGTTCGCGAAGGCTGCCGCCGGCACGGGCGTGACCGTCAACTCCGTGCTCGCCGGGCCCACCCACACCGGCGGCGTCGAGGGCTTCATCTCCGACCTCATGGGCGACAGCCTGCCGTGGGACGAGGCGCAGCGGGAGTTCATGCGGCAGCACCGGCCGCAGTCCCTGCTTCAGCGGCTGATCGAGCCCGAGGAGATCGCCAACATGGTCACCTACCTCGCCTCTCCCCTCGCCTCCGCGACGACCGGCGCCGCGGTCCGGGTCGACGGCGGCTACGTCGACGCGATCATCCCGTAGGCGTTCCGACTGACATCACCACTCAGAGCTGGACGATGTGACCCACCCGTGGTGGCGTACGGCCGCCGAGGACCTCGAGCCACGCGTGCCGCAGGGCTTCCGGCCCCACGCCGACCCGGACGTCGAGCCAACCGCTCACCACCGCGGTGAACCCTTGCCAGGCCTCGCTGAACCGTTGGTCCAGCCCTTCGCGGCCCCAGTCCAGACTGCGCTTGCGCATCTGGACCGGCGCGAAGAACACCTCCTCGGCCGCGTCGGCGTTCGGGGTCTGGTTGGTGAGCCCGACCGCGATGTCCCGGACGAGTTGGTCACCGAGGTGTCGTCGCAGAGCGGTACGGGTCGATGGCGCTCCGGACAGATCGAGATAGACGGTCGGAACCACGTCGAGGACGCCGATGTCGTCGTAGGAGTGGACCTCGTCGTAGCAGCCGAGCGACCGTGTGAAGGCGACGTTGCCCGGTGCGGTGAGCCCGACCAGGCGCGGGCCACGGCCGTGCAGTTCGAACGCCGTGGCGTAGGCGGTCTTGCTGGACGCCGACGACAGCACCAGCGAGGTTGCGCCGTGGAAGCCGTTGTCGACGACCTGGTCGGCCAGCATGAAGGAGGTGAAGAACAGCGGCCGGAACAGGACCAGCAGATCCTCCTGCTCGGGCCGGTACGCCGGGTCGCCGGTGGTCGACCGGTAGGCGTTGTACGGCGAGGGCAGCCCGGCCCGGTGCGTGCTCGCGTCACGGAACCCGGACGCGTCCACCCGGTGTGGCCGCACCACGAGGTGACCCGCGGGCGGGAGGTAGCCGTAGACCCGCTGCCCCTCCGCGACCTCCGAAACCGTCGACGCGATCACCTCGGCGAAGCCCCACAGCGGCGGGAGCCCCCACTGCGACCCGAGCCCACGGGCGTCCGGCGGGAAGAACTGCCAGTAGCGCATCGAGTCACCGAGCACCGCGTAGGTCACGTTGTTGGCGGTCAGGCCGACACGGTCCACCCGGAGCAGCGCCTCACCGTCGGACAGAGCGGAGGTCGCGCCATCGACGATGGTGGTCCGGCCGAGGTCATCACGGGCCACGGCGAATGTCCATGAGGCAGGCATGGTCTGAAGCTAGACAGTCCCGGAAACGGAGACAAGTGCACTCTCAATGCAAAATCCCGCTCACGGGGAGGGCGCGTCGGCCAGGTCGGCCGGGTCGAGGTGCAGGGTGGCGAGCAGGCCGGAGTGCTTGGCCGGGTCAACCTGCTCCGGGAGCTCGCGCTCGACCCAGTCGGCTCTGGCCTGCTGGCCCCGATCACGAAGTGCGTTGACGATCCGGTCCCTGGCGATCTTCATCTGGTGCTCCCTGGTTGAGCCGTCCCCAACGGTCATGCTCGCCGGACGGCGGTGTGAACGGGTCGGACTCCACCACCGGCCATCGCGCCGAACCCGAATGTGCGGTGACCGGTTGATCCGACAGCCGGACGTGGTCGGTGATCAACCAACACGACCAGCACTCGCGGCGATGAAGATGACAATCGTTAACGCCCCTCGTGGGCTGGTGGCGACAGCGACTGCCGGCCACCGGGATCCCGGGCGACATGCCCACCGTACGCCCTCGCCCTGTGGAAACGCACAATCCGGCGCTGGCCGTCAGGGTGCGATGCGGAGGACCCGGATCGCGCTGTCGTCGTGATCGCTGAAGCGGTACCTGAGCCCGGCGAACGGGCTGCCGGGAAAGTCCCCGGTGATCGTCGTGGTCACGATGGTGCCGGCGGGAGTGCTGTCGACGTCGGTGATCTCGTACGACACCAGCGGCACCTCGCGGCGCCACTCACGGATCGCCTCGATGCCGCGGTACTCGGTCGACTCGTCCTCGACGACGGCGTCCTGCGCGAACAGGGCGAAGTAGTCCTCGGAATCCGGCTGGCCGGCGAGTTCGAAGTAGCGGCGAATGATGTCCGGCGTCGCCTGGTTGGCGGTCATTGTTCGGTGTCCCTTCTGGACGGTGCGGGTCGGGTCGGGTCAGACCGTCGGAATGGTGCCGCCGTCGATCACGTGCTCCGCGCCGACGATCGACGAGGCGCGGTCGGAGACCAGGAAGGCCACCAGGTCGGCCACCTCGTCCGGGCGTGCCGGGCGGCCCAGCGGGATACCGCCCAGGGAGTCCATCAACTGCCCGAGGGCGGTGTCGCGGTCGACGCCGTTCCCGGCGGCGAGGCGGTCGACCAGGGCGTCGGCGGCGGTGGTCTGAATGAAGCCGGGTGCCACGCTGTTGACCCGGACGCCGTACGGCGCCACCTCGTTGGCCAGGCCCTTGCTGTACGCGGTCAGCGCCGCCTTGGCGGCCGCGTACCCGAGGGTGGCCTCGTACATCGGCTTGCGGCGCTGGATCGAGGAGAGGTGCACGATGGCACCGGCGCGCTTCTCGATCATGGATGGAACGAGGCACCGGTCGAGGCGTACCGCGCCGAGGAGGTTGAGATTCAACTCGTCGGCCCAGGCCTGCTCGGTCAGCGCGGCGAAGCCACCCGCCGGGGCGTGCGACCCGCCGACGACGTGCACGACGATGTCGGCGCCACCCTCGCCGAGCAGGCGTTCGGCCACCGCCTGCGCGCCGTCGACGCTCGACGTGTCGGCGGCGATGAACCGGTCGGTGAACTCGAACTCCTCGGGCTCACTGCGGGCACTGACCCACACGTCCGCGCCGACCTCGCGCAGCCGGGCGGCGATCGCCGCGCCGGCACCCTTCGTGCCGCCGGTCACCAGGGCGCGGCGGCCCTGGAGCGAGTCCCGTGCGGACACCGTTTCGGACATCGGACACCCCTGTCTGCGCAGCATGAAGCGGGCGTCGTCGGGACGCCGTATAGTTGCTTTTGAAACAGAACCTACTGACTTCGACAGTAGCACCGACTCGAAAGAGGGCACATCCGTGGCAGGAAAGATCCGCTTGGAGGACCGCGAGTGCCCGCTGTCCAGCGCGCTGGGCTACGTGGGCGAGTGGTGGACACTCTTGATCCTGCACGACGCCTTCGACGGGTACACCCGGTTCGACCAGTTCCAGGCCAACCTGGGCGTCTCGTCCAGCATCCTGACCAGCCGGCTCAAGACCCTCACGGGCCAGGGGCTGCTCGAACGACGTCGCTACCAGACCAGGCCGGACCGCTACGAGTACGTCCTCACCGACCTCGGCCGCAGCCTGCGGCCCGTCGTGGTCGCCCTGGCCGCGTGGGGCAACTCCCGCCTGGACCCGAGCGAACGCAGCATGATCCTGGTCGACCGGAACACCGGCGTGGAAGCCGATCCGGTCATCGTCGACCGGATCACCGGTCGTCCGCTCGACGACGGCGACTTCGTCTTCGCCGCCGGCCCGGCCGCCAGCGAGATCATGCGCAGGCGCTACGAGCACATCCCGACCCAGTCGGCACCTCTCTGAAGCACGCCTTGGTGGCCGCAGTCGTAAGTTCTTCACGCCGGCAACGCTCTTTCGTCATGACCGGGCGAGGAGTCGGGTCTCCACTGCGTCGGTGACCGCGAGGTGCCGGCGGCGGCTCGGCATCATCATGGTCGGGTGGGAGATGCTCCAGGCCGCGCTAGCGCAGATCATCTCCTTGATGCGGGCGGCGGTCCGACCCGTGATGACGGTGGGCGTGACCTGATCCTCGGGGGTCACGCGCTGGATGATTCCATCGCGGCGTCCGAGGCTGATGCACTGCAAGGAGTAGCCGATCGTGGTCTCGGGAACCTTGCGACCGGTCAAGCGCGCGGCGATGACGTCGGCTGCCAGCCACGCCATCGGGTTTGCCGAGGCGCAGGACATCCGCAGTGGCTTGCCGCCCGCTCCTTCGGCGAGCGCGGCGTCGCCGACGGCGTACACATCGGGGTGCGAGACCGATCGCATACTGGCGTCGACGACGATCCGGCCACTGTCGGACACCTCAAGGGTGGTGGCGGCCGCGATCGGGTGCACGGTGAAACCCGCGGTCCACACGGTCACCTGAGCCTCGATCTTTCTGCCTGCACCGGTGACCACGCCGTTCGCTTCGACGCGCGCGATGTCGGCATGGTCGTGGACCGTGATGCCAAGCCGGTCCAGGGCGCCGCGCAAGTGGCGCTGGGCCTTGTCGCTGAGCAAGCCGCCGACGCGGCCACGGGCGGCGATCGCGACCTCAAGGTCCGGGTGGGCTTCGGCGATCTCGGTGGCTGCCTCGATGCTGGTCAGGCCGCCGCCCACGATCAGCACGGTCCCACCGCGCTTCACCTCGCTCAGGCGCGCCCGCAGCCGGAGAGCGGCCTGCTTGCCGGCCACGTCGTAGGCGTGCTCTGCGACACCGGGGACGCCGTGATCGGTGATGGCGCTGCCCAGGGCGTACACGAGAGTGTCATAGACGAGGGTCTCACCGCCGAGATCGACGGTCTTGCCTTCCACATCGACAGCGGCGACCCGCGCGGTCCGGACCTGTACGCCGGTGCCCGCGTAGACGTCGCGCAGTGGGCGAGGCTGCAGATCTTGCCCGCTCGCGAGCTGGTGCATGCGTACCCGTTCGACGAACTCCGGGTCGCCGTTGACCAGGGTGATCTCGATGTCGTCGCGGTGCAGCCGCTTGGCGAGGCGCCCGGCGGTGTTGGCTCCGGCGTATCCGGCTCCCAGGACGACGATGCGGTGCTTCATGGCTCGCTCCTATCTGGTTGCTTTCACCTCCTGAACCGGACAGGCGCGCGATCCCTGACAGGGGACGAGTGTGAACTGGGTCACCAATTGACCACCAGTGGGCGATGGGGTCCAGCGGCCGCCCACTGGCGCGCGACGCGCTGAAGTTTGTCCGGGTTGACCTGGATGTGGATCGACGCCAGACCGTCGGGGGTCGCATCGAGGCAGAACACGCCGATGACCTGCTCGTCGACCTCCGCCAGCACGGCAGGACCGCCGTTGACGACGACGGCGTAGAAGGCGGGAGTGCCACCGACGAGGGCTCGCTTGGCATCGCTCGGCTGGAACAGAGCACGCAGGTACTTCGCGATGTCCATCGCTCCGATGACCGGGGTCCTGCGGGCATGAACCTTGCCGCCGCCGTCGGCCATGCTGACCGCGTCGTCGACGAGCAGCCGGATCAGCGGCTTGGTGTCGCCACTGAGGGCCGCGGCGAGAAACTCCTCGACGATCTTCCGGGCGGCGACCGCATCGATCTCCGTGCGGGATCGTTCGACAGCCAGATGCTGCCTGGCACGCCGGTAGATCTGCTGGCAGTTCGACTCGGTGATGTCCAGAATCTCCGCGATCTCGCGGTGCGCGTACCCGAACGCCTCGCGCAGCACATACACCACGCGCTCATTGGGGGACAGCCGCTCCATCAGGGTGAGCATCGCCATGGAGACCGACTCGCGCTGCTCGAGGGTGTCGGCGGGGCCGAGTATCCGATCTCCGTCCAGCACCGGCTCAGGGAGCCACTGCCCCACGTACGTCTCCCGCCTGGCCCGCGCCGAGGTGAGCTGGTTGAGGCAGAGATTGGTGACCACCTTCGTCAGCCACGCTTCGGGCGTCTCGATCCGTTCCCGGTCCGCCGCATGCCAGCGCAGGTACGTATCCTGTACCGCGTCCTCCGCATCACCGGCCGATCCCAGCAGCCGATAGGCGATCGCCTCCAAGCGGCCCCTGGAGCTCTCGAACAGATCGGCCTCGTGCGTGCGGAGCGACATTGCCCCATGATTGATCATGCGCGCGGGCCGCGTCTACTCGCCCCAGACACCCTGGATCACCCGTGTGAGACCGTGGCCAGGGATGCGGGCCCTGCCGTACTGGACCCCGCCGCATGACCCCCGAAGGATTTACACCTCAGACCACTTAGTGCTGGTGCGGCCGGTTTCGGACGAGGGCGAGAGCGAGCACGGCGGTCGCGAGGAAGACGACGCCGTTGACCCGCAGGCCGGCCTGCACACCGGCGGTCAGTGCCTCGGCGAGCGCGGACCGGACCGGTTCGGGCAGCGCCGGGTCACCGGTGGCGCCGCCGGCCACCGCCGTCCGCACCGCCGTCCGGGTCGGCTCGCCCACCTGGTGAGCGGCGAGCCGGTCGGGCAGGTCGGCCAGCATCGTGGTGGTGAGCAGCGTGCCCAGCAGGGACGAGCCGAGCACCGAGCCGACCTGGCGGGCGGCGTTGACCGCACCGGAGGCCATCCCGGCCTGGGCGGGCGCGACGCTGGCCAGCGCCGCCGCGGTCGCCGGGGCCACCACCAGGGCGCTGGCGGCGCCGAACAGGGCCAGCAGCGGCCAGCGGTGGTCGAACGGGGTGGTCGGGCCCTGGGCGGCCAGACCGAAGCTGGCCAGGGCACCGAGGACGAGACCGGCGGTGAGGGGGGCCTTGAACCCGGTGCGGCGGATCGCACGCCCGGCGGCGAAGGCGGCGACCGCGTAGACACCGAAGAGCACCAGCATCCGCCAGCCGGTGTCCAGCGGGCTGAGCGCCTGAGCACGCTCGTGGAACAGGACGAGCAGGATCGCCACACCGGTGAAGCCGAACAGCGACACCGCCGCGACGACCATGACGGCGCTGAACGACGCGGACCGGAACAGCCGTACGTCGAGCATCGGCGCGCTGGTACGCAGCTCGACCAGCACGAACCCGACCAGCGCGGCGGCGGAGACGATCCAGGTCGTCGCCACGACCGGGCTGGTGTAGCCGTCCCGCCCGCCCCTGATCATGGCGTAGACGGCGGCGGCGATGGCGATGGTGCCGAGCAGCAGACCCGGCACGTCCAGGCGGCCCGCGCCCTGCCGGGACTCGGCCACCCCGATCGCGGCCACGACGAGGGTGACCACACCCAGCACGATCGTCGACAGGAAGACGCTGTGCCAGTGAAAGTGCCGCAGCAGGGTGCCGGCGATCAGCGGCCCGACCGCCAGGCCGATGCCGGAGGCGGCCGACCAGGCGGTGATGACCTCGGTGCGTCGGTGCGGGTCGGTGAAGGTCGCGCCGAGGATCGCCAGGCTGTTCGGCAGGATCAAGGCCCCGCCGAGGCCCGCCACCAACTGCCCGGCGATCACCCAGGCCGCGGTGGGGGCCGCGGCGACGACGGCGCCACCAACGATCATGGCGATGACGCCAGCGGCGAACATCCGCCTGCGCCCGTACCGGTTGCCCAGTGTGGCGGCGGACAGGACCAGGCTCGCCACCACCAGGGTGTAGGCGCTGGGGATCCAGATCAGGGTGGTCGGGTCGACGCCCAGGTCGCGCTGGATGGTGGTCAGGGCGGAGACCGTCGCGGTGATCTGGAGAAACGTGATCATCGCGCCCAGGCACATGGCGATCAGGGTCACCGCGCGGGAGCCGCGAACGGATGGACGCGCGGTGGCGGTCGGTGCGGGTGCGCTCGCGTGCGGCGGGCGTGCTGATCCGATCGGGGCCGTGGTGCGCTGGTCGGTCACAGGGGGTCCTAAGGTTCGGTCCACGCGGGTGCCGGGGTCGACGGCGACGGCGGGGAGGCGGACGGCGCCGGTCAGGCAGCGCCGACTGACGTGGGCTGACTTGCGCATAGCGAAGCCAGAGCCCAGTCAAGCACCTGACTAGCGGTTGCGCAAGTCAGGCCGTACGCTGGTGGCATGGCGGATCTACGTGACGACCGCGACTCCTGGTCGATGGCGAACTGCTCGGTCGCCCGCGCGATGGACATCGTCGGCAGCAGATCGACCATGTTGATCATGCGGGAGGCATTACTCGGTACGCGCCGTTTCGACGACTTCGTCCGTCGGGTCGGGGTCGGCGAGCCGGCCATGGCCGCCCGGCTCAAGGAACTGGTCGGCGCCGGCCTGCTCGAACGGATCCCCTACCGGGAGCCGGGGCAGCGCACCCGCCACGAATACCAGCTCACCCCCAAGGGCCGTGAACTGCTGCCGGTGGTCACCGCCCTGCGCAACTGGGGTGACACCTGGGCCGCCGACGAAACCGGCCCCGGCCTCCTCGTCACCCACCACGGTTGCGGCAAGCCGATCCGCGCGGTGCTCCGCTGCGAAGCTGGCCACGACGTCAAAGATGACGAGACCGACATCCTCGCCGGGCCGGGCCTGATCCGGCGCGGGTGACCGCAGGCGTCATCCGGCCGGTTCGAAGACGGCCCGTACGCAGCCGTCGATCCTGTTCTTGAACATGCTGTAGCCCTGCGGAGCCTGGTCGAGCGGCATGGTGTGGGTCGCCAGGTGCTCGGTGACCAGTTCGTCGCGCGCCATCCGTTCGAGCAGCATCGGAATGTAGCGGTGGCCGTGCTGCTGGGCGCCGCGCAGCGTGAGGCCCTTGTTCATCACCGCGCCGAGCGGGAACCTGTCCACCAGACCGGCGTAGACACCGAGCAGGAACACGCTGCCACCCTTGCGGCAGTTGTGGATGGCGTCCCGGGCGGCTACCGGCGCGTCCGGCTCCAGCCGCAACTGCTGCTTGATCTGGTCGTACCAGGACTGCGGGCCGGTGCTGTGCGACTCCATCCCGACCGCCTCGATGCACACGTCCGGCCCCCGCCCGCCGCTGCGTTCCAGCAGCTCGCCGCCCACATCGTGGCTCTGGTAGTTGAGGGTCTCCACCCCCAGGTGCGTCTCCGCCATCCGTAGCCGGTCGTCGAAGCGGTCGATCACGATCACCCGTTCGGCGCCCAGCAGCACCGCTGCCCGCGCCGCCATCTGGCCCACCCCGCCGGCGCCCCACACCGCCACCACGTCACCGGGCCGGACACCGCCCAGGTCGGCGCCCATCCACCCGGTGGGAGCGGCGTCGGAGGCGAACAGCGCACGCTCGTCGCTCACCCCGTCCGGAACCGGGAACGCCCCCTGGTCCGCGTACGGGACCCGGATGTACTCCGCGTGACTGCCCGCGAAGCCGCCGAGGGCGTGCGAGTAGCCGTAGCAGCCGCCGGGCATTGGGCCCCGGGGGCTCTCGATGACCGCCGGGTTGGTGTTGCCGTTGTCGCACAGCGAGAACTGCTGCTGCTGGCAGTACCAACAGCGACCGCACGAGATGAACGAGCAGACCACCACCCGGTCCCCCACCCGGTGCCTACGCACCTGCGGGCCGACCTCGACCACCTCACCCAGGAACTCGTGGCCGAGGACGTCGCCGCGCTCCATGAAGGGGAGGTAGCCGCCCAGCAGGTGCAGGTCGGAGCCGCAGGTCACCGTCTTGCGTACCTTGATGATCGCGTCCTGCTCGTTGCGCAGCTGCGGCTCCGGCACCTGGGTCACCGCCAGCTCGTCGGCGCCCTGCCACACCAGTGCCTTCACCGCCGCCCCTCCTGTCGGCCCTGCCGTCTCACCGCCCGGTCCGACGCTAGCGGCGGGCCGGCGCGGCGGCGGTGGTTCAGCCGGGTTGCTGCCAGGCGGCGAGGCGGAGCCCAAAATGACGCGCAAAGTACCCGTGACGTTACGCTTGTTTCCAAGGTTTCCGGCCGGTTACGAGCGCTTCTCGACGATCGATACCGCTCCTACGTTTCGGCCACCGTCATCAGTCGTGGCGGCCGGCACCGAACGTGGAGGCAACGACGTGCCACAACCGAACGCACATCGGACCGGACGGACGGCGGCGGGTGAACCGGCGCGGGCCGCGGGGGCGATGGCCGAGCTGGAGGCCGGCATCGAGGGCCGCGGCGCGCCACTCGCCCTGGCCGTCCTGCGCCGGTGCCGGGAGCTCGTTCCGGACTGACGCGTGGTGTGCCGCCGACGGAGGAGCCGCCGACGGCACACCACAATGGATCAGAGAACGATCTGATGCACCCGGTCGTCGACGCCGCGTACCGCCAGCCAGGCGCTGCCGTCGGCGCCTGCGGCGGCCCCCGGTGCGCCCCGGAACGCGTCGGTGGCGAACTCGCCACGACGGAACCAGCCGCCCCACGCCCCGTCGACCAGGTTGCGCTGCCAGAGCCGGTTGTCGGCGGCCAGCGCGAAGAGGTAGACCCGCCCCTCGGTGGCCAGCAGGGTCGGGCTGCCGCTGGTGGTGCCGCCCAGGCTGGTCCAGGCCGACCAGGTGGTGCCGGTCCGGCTGCGCCACCACACCTCGTCGGTGCGGCTGCGGACCGCGACGTGCAGCACGCCGGCATCGTCGACGACGGCACTCGGCCGGCCGTAGATCGGCCGGTCGTCGGGCGCGCCGATGCCCGTCCAGCCGCTGCTCGGGGTACGCGAGAAGAGCATGCCGTCGGCACCGCGGACGATCAGCGTCCACTGGGTCGGGCTGGTCCAGGCCACCGTGGGCCCGTCGGTCACCGTGCCGCCGAGGCTCCGCCACGGCCCCCACTTGCCGGCGACGTAACTGCGCTGCCAGGCCGCGTTGTCGGTGCCCCGTACGAAGACGTCGATCCGGCCGCCGGCGGAGCCGTACGCGGCCGGCTGGCCGAGGATCCGGCCGCCGACCGGGCCGCCGAGGGACGTCCACCGGGTCCCCCAGGTCGCACCCGAGCGGGTGTTCACCGCCAACGCGCCCTGCGCCGTCCGGACGAAGGCGGTGGCGTGCGTGTCGTCCACCCGGACCAGCGCGGGGCTGGCGCTGGCGGTGCCGCCGAGGCTGGCACCGGCGACCTGGTCGGCGCCGGTCAGGCCGAGCATGGCCACCCCGTGCGCCGGGACCTGGACGGTGTACGAGCCGGTGAACGGCTGGACCCCGGCCGTGCCGGGCTCGGCGTCGACGGTGTTGCGGGCCCACAGGTCGCGGACCGCGACCGGCCCGCCGAGCGCGACGTCAGCGAAGTTGACGGTGATTTCCTGGGCGGTGTCGTGCCGGTTCAGCAGCGCGACCGCCCGCCGGCCGGAGCCGGTGAGCACCTTGCTCCAGACCTGCGCGTCGACCCCGGTGTCGGCGACCTTGACGCCCTGCCGGACCAGCCGGTCCTGGTTCACCGCGATGATCTCCGGGTTGGTCAGGGCAGAGATCATCTCGCTGGGCAGGCCGCGCGGGTCGGAGCCGATGACCAGCGGGGCGGCCATGATGGACCACATGCCGAGCTGCGTCTTGGACTCCTCCAGGCTCAGCTCGTATCCGCCGCCGGGCAGCGGACGCATCGGCAGCAGGTAGTCCGGGTCGTTGTAGTGCCCCGGCCCGGTGGCCGCCGGGTGGTACGCGTTGACGTCCATGTTGCGCAGCACCCACGGGAACGCCCACTGCGGCGTCGGGTCGGTGAGCCCCACGTCCGTGTAGGTTCGCCAGGAGTCGGCGACGGTGGGCGCGTACGTGTAGGTCCAGGTGGAGAGCTGCTCCGGGGTGTACGGGCCGCCGCCCCAGTCGGAGCTGACCGGGTTGCAGATGTTCAGCAGCATCGGCCGGGGCGACTGGCGTACCGCGTCGGCGAGCTCGCGGAAGGTCGCCTCCGGGTCGAGGCCCGCGGCGCGGCCGCAGAGCCAGTCGGCCTTGAGCGCGTCGAACCCCCAGCCGGCGAACTGGGCCACGTCGGCCCGGTAGTGGCCGTTGCTGCCCAGCCCGCACTGCCCGGGCAGGTACGGCCCGGCGTCGGTGTAGATGCCGGCCTTCATGCCCTTGCTGTGGATGTACGCGGCCAGCGCGCCCATCCCGCCGGGAAACCGGGCCGGGTCGGCGACCAGCCGGCCGGCCTCGTCACGGGGGGTGGGCGCGGCCCAGTTGCCGTCGATCCAGACGTAGGTGTAGCCGGCGTCCCGCAGGCCGCTGCTGACCATGAAGTCGGTGACCGATCGGACCTCGGCCTCGGTGGGATCGCCACCGAGGCCGAAGTAGGTGTTCCAGCCCTGGTAGGGCGTCGGGGCCAGCCCGCTGTTGAAGAAGGTCGGGGCGCCCTGGTCCTCGGCGCCGGTGGCGGCGGGGGCGTGGCCGGGCCGGCCGTGGCCGTGGGCCGGGGACGGATCGCTGTGCGGTGGGCCGGCCGTGGCCGGCAGTGGGCCGACCAGGCCCAGGCCGAGCACGGCCAGGGCGACGGTCAGCGGTCGGATCAGGCGCATGGGGGGTACTCCTGTCCCTCGGGGGTGGGGTGCGGTGGTGCCCCGGCCTCAGTCGCGGCGCAGCACGATGAGGTCGGCGTCGTGGGTCGCGCTCCAGTTCACCGGCAGGCCGACCGAGCTGAGGTGGCTGCCGGAGTAGTGCTTGTCGCCGTGCCGGTAGTGGGCGGCCGGGTCGAGGCCCCGCAATGGCAGCCGGACCGGGCGGGACGGGAGCAGGCCAGCGCCGTCGAGCCGGCCGGTGTGCCAGGCCAGCACGACCACCCGGCGCTCGTCCGGCGCGGTGTACTGCACCGCACAGCGAGCCTGGTCGGGGCCGCCGATCAGGTGCGCCTCGCCGTACGTGACGACGTCCCGGATCTCCTTGTACCGGGCGATCCAGCCGGCCGCCTCGGCCCGCTCGGCGGCGCTCCAGGCCCGGATGTCCGCGCCGATGCCGAGCACGCCGGCCATCGCGAGCACGAACCGGAACGCCAGCGAGCGCGGACGCGGATCGAAGAGGCCGGGCGCGTCGGTGACCCAGGAGCTGAGCAGGTGCGGGGCGTTGGCGTGCAGGAAGCCGTACTGGATGGCCAGCCGGTCCAGCGGGCCGGTGTTGTCGCTGGGCCAGAACACGTCGGCGCGGGCGGCCATCGCCAGGTCGGTCCGCGCGCCCCCGCCGGCACACGCCTCGATCAGCACGCCGGGGTGGTTCCGGCGCAACCGCTCGTAGATCCGGTGCAGGTTGGTCACGTGCGCGCCGTCCAGGTCGAGCGGGCCGACCCCGCCCGGGCGCCCCGGCTCGGTACGCGGCCGGTTGAAGTCCCACTTCAGGTAGTCGATCTCGTACCGGCGGAGCAGACCGTCCACGGTGGAGTGGACGAACTCGGCGACCTCCGGCCGGCCCAGGTCGAGCAGGTACTGGTTGCGTACGGGGGTGAGCGGACGGCCGTGGACGGAGTAGACCCACTCCGGGTGCTCGGCGTAGAGCCGGGACCGTGGGTTGACGCACTCCGGCTCGACCCAGAGCCCGAAGTTCAGCCCGAGCGCGCGGACGTCGGCGATGAACGCGTCGAACCCGGCCGGGAACTTCGCCGGATCCGGCGTCCAGTCGCCCAGCCCGGTGGTGTCGTCGTCGCGGCCGACGAACCAGCCGTCGTCCACCACGAACGTCTCCACGCCCAGCTCGGCGGCGATCTCGGCGAGCGCCAACTGGCTCTTCGCCTCGACCGCGAAGTAGGTGGCCTCCCACGAGTTGTAGAGCACCGGGCGCGGCGTCAGCCGCTCCCCGGCGAGCAGCCGCTGGTGGGTGTGCCAGACCCGGGCCAGGCCGTCCAGGCCGTCCGGGCTGTACGCCCCGGTAACCATCGGCAGGGTCAGCCGGTCGCCGGGGGCCAGCTCCAGCGGGCCGTCGACCAACTGGCGGCCGGCGCGGACCCGGGTCAGGCCACCGGTGTCCCGCTCGGCGCTGATCTCCCACGAGCCGGTCCAGGCCAGCGCCGTCCCCCAGGTGGGGCCGGCCGGCTCGGCGGTGTCCCGCACGGCCAGCCAGGGAACGTGCAGGTGCCCGGGTACGCCCTGCGAGCTGCCGATGGTGAACGTGCCGTGGCCCAGCTCGACGTGGGAGAGCTGGAACTCCTGCGCCCACTGCCCCCACTGGTGGCTGAGCAGCGCGCCGTGCGGCGTCGGCACACAGAACCCGGCCGACCCGGCCCGCACGACCCGCAGCGGACCGCTGCCCTCGTTGGTCAGCTCGACCCACCGCTGCACCACGTCGGTGCCGGCGGGCACCCGGTAGTGCACGGTGACCCGTAGCCCGGTCACCGGGTCGGCGAAACCGACCGCCAGCTCCCGCTGGTCGGCGTCGACCCGCACGTCGGTGTGGCCGAAGCCCACCCGGCGCTCCCCGCTGGCCGTCTCCACCACCAGGTCGGCGCCGGTGAACGGCCG
Organism: Micromonospora sp. NPDC005163; assembly: GCF_053599835.1. Lineage (NCBI taxonomy): Bacteria > Bacillati > Actinomycetota > Actinomycetes > Micromonosporales > Micromonosporaceae > Micromonospora > Micromonospora sp. NPDC005163. Next base: position 230,622 of record NZ_JBSFYP010000003.1, on the reverse strand, counting down.
GTCGGCGTCGGTCGCGTACTCGATCGGGGCGGCGTCCCCGGCGGTGAGGAACGGCACCGGGCCGTCGTAGGCGACCGGGGACGGGCCGTCGGAGACGCCGTGCGGACCCCACGCGACAAGCTCCAGCCAGCGGCCGTGCGCCGGCACGGTCACGGTGTACTCGGTGTGCGCGCCGCGCAGCGTCCAGCGCTGCCCGCCCGGCGCGGGGGCGGTCACTTGACCGCCCCGAGCGCCAGGCCGGAGACGAAGTGCCGCTGGAAGCGCAGGAAGACCGCGACGGTGGGTACGGCCGCGATGACCGTGCCGGCGGCGATGACGTTCCAGGACGAGACGAACTGACCCTGGAGGCCGAGCAGTGCCGGGGTGACCGGCATGTTGTCGTCGGTGCGCAGCACGGTGATCGCCCAGAGCAGGTCGTTGAAGATCCAGGTGAAGGAGAGCGCCCCGAGCGCGGCCAGCGCGGGCCTGGTCAGCGGCAGCATCACCCGGGTGAAGATCTGCGCCGTGCCGGCACTGTCGATCGTGGCCGCCTCCTGGATCTCACCCGGCAGGTCCCGCATGAAGCCGTGCAGGACGAAGGTGTAGAAGCCGAGCCCGAAGCCGACCTGCACCGCGATCAGCGCCCACAGCGTGTCGTACAGGCCGGTCAGCTCGCTGAACTTGGCCACCGGGATGAGCAGGATCTGCGGTGGCAGGAGGTTGCCGGCGAGCATCAGCAGCAGGATGGTCCGGCGGCCGGGGATCCGGAAGCGGCTCAGCGCGAACGCGGCCATCGCGGCCAGCCCCAGGCTCAGCGCCACCGACGGGATGGTGACCAGCATGCTGTTGATGAGCGCGCGCAGCTCGCCGCCGTCGGTCCACGCCTGCCGGTAGGTGTCCAGGGTGAACGAGCGGGGCAGGCTGCCGACCCCGTGCGCGGCGATGTCGTCGAACGACCGGGTGGACATCACCACGACCCAGAGCACCGGGCCCAGCCAGAGCAGCGAGAGCAGAATCATGCCGGTGTGGAAGGCCCCGGTGCGGAGCTTGTTCATCACGCTTCCTCCCGGAACGCGCGGATCAGGTAGCCGAGGATGACCGCCAGCGCCAGCACGAAGATCACGACGGCGATCGCGGAGGCGTAGCCCAGGCGCAGGCTCTGGAACGCGGTCGAGTACATGTAGGTGCTGAGCAGCTCCGACGAGTGGTACGGCCCGCCCTTGGTCAGCGACCAGACGATGTCGAACGACCGCAGCGAGTCGATCACGATGACCGAGAGCACGACGGCGTTGACCCCCTTGAGCTGGGGGATGGTCACGTGCCGCAGCCGCTGCCAGGCGTTGGCGCCGTCCATCCGGGCCGCCTCGTGCAGCGCCGGGTCGATCGCCTTCAGCCCGGCCAGGAACAGCACCATCACGTACCCGATCTGCCGCCACAGCGCGGGCAGGATCACCGCGTACAGCGCGGTCTGCGGGTCGGCGAGCCAGGGTCGGATCAGCTGCTCCAGGCCGACCGACCGCAGGAACGAGTCGAGCAGCCCGTCGGGTTGGTAGAAGACCCGCCAGACCAGCGCGGTCACCACTAGCGAGAAGACCACCGGGGTGAACAGCGCGGCCCGGTAGAAGCCGACCCCGCGCCGTTCCCGTTGCAGGACCAGCGCCATGCCGAAGCCGCCCAGCACGGAGAGGCCGCCGAAGAGGACCAGCCAGATCACCGTGTTGAGCAGCGCGCCCCGGAAGGTGGCGTCGCCGGCCATCTCCACGTAGTTGTCGACGCCGACGAAGGTGGGCGGCGACATGCCGTCCCAGCGGGTGAGGGAGAACCAGAAGCCCTGGATCGCCGGCCAGAAGACCCAGACGCTCTCGACCAGGAACGGTACGAGGACGAACGCCACCAGCAGCGGCGACAGTCGAGCCGACCGTCGCCGCCGCCGGGTGGGGGTGACCGAAGTCGTGGAGATCGTTGCTGTCACGTCAGCCCTTGAAGACCTTCTCGGCGCCGCTCTGCCACTCCCGCAGGATCGCGTCGATCTGGTCCGGCTTGTCCATGAACTTGGTCAGCGCGGTGTCCGCGGTCGGCTGGAGCGCGTCGCTGGAGTCGCGGTTGAAGAACTGGGTCAGCTCCTTGGCGCCGTCGAGCATCGCCTTGCCCTTGACCACGAGCGGCGAGTCGGACGCCTTGGCCTTCGGGTTGGCCGGCAGCACGATTCCGGAGCTGGCCTTGACGTACGCCTCCTGCGCCTCGACGCCGGCCAGGTAGGTGAGCAGAGCCTTGGTGCCGGTGGAGTTGGCGGTCTTGGCGCTGGCGAAGAAGCCGTCGGTCGGGGCCTCCTCGGCCACCGGCACCGCCGGGTCGATGATCGGGAACTGGAAGAAGTCCAGGTCGCCGAGAGCATCCTTGGGCGCCGCATCGGCGAAGAAGGTGCCGATCAGGAACATGCCGGTCTTGCCGGCCAGCAGGGCAGTGGTCGCCTCCTGGAACGGGTAGGCCTTGCCCTTGGGGTCGAAGTAGGGCAGGGCCTCGCGCCAGCGGGTGAAGACAGCCTTGACCCTGGGGTCGTCGAAGCGCTGCTTGCCGGCGAGCAGTTCGCGGTGGAACGGGGCGCCGTTGATCCGGATGTTGAGGTAGTCGAACCAGGCGGACGCCACCCACGGGGTGTCGCCGAGACCGATGCCGATGGGCGGGATGCCCTTGCTCTTCAGCGTCTCGCACAGCGCCAGGAACTCGGTCCAGGTCTTCGGCTCCCGCACGCCCCACTTGGCGAAGTTGGACTTGCGGTAGAAGAAGCCCCACCAGTAGTTGTTCATCGGCACGAAGACCTGCTTGCCGCTGGCGTCGGTGGAGAGGGTGCGTAGCGACTGGGGGTAGTCGCCCAGCGACTTCCAGACGTCGGAGACGTCCAGCAGGAGGTTGCGGCTGGCGTAGTCGTTGGCGACCGAGCCCGCGTACCAGGTGTAGAGGTCCGGCGGGTTGGCCGAGGTCAGGTACGTCGGCAGCTGGGTCCGGAAGGTCTCCGAGGCGATCGTGTTGAGGCTCGCCGTGCCCTTGCCCTGCGCGTTGAAGTTCGCGATCAGCTTCTCCATCGCCGCCTTGGCCTGCGGCGAGGAGAGGTTGGACTGGATGGTGACCGCGCCGGAGCCGTTGCCCGCCGTCGGCCCGCTCGCGGAGCTGGCGCACGCGCTGAGGAACGAGCTGGCGCCGAGGGCGCCCAGGCCGGCGAGCCCGAGGTGGCCAAGGAATCGCCGGCGACCGGGGTCGAAGTCGCTCACGGGGGTGTCCTTCCTCTACGACACGTAGCGTCACGGCGCAATGTGTCGGCCATGTGAATGGTGTGACCAGAAGGTTGCATCGACCCTCGGCGGCTGTCAAGATATCTTCGTAATTAATGATTAGATGAGACCAAGGCGAGGGTCAGGTGGATCAGCTTATGCGCCGGCTTGAGGGTAAGAACGCGCTGGTCACCGGCGCGATGGGCGGGATCGGCGCAGCCATCGCCCGACGACTCGCCGCCGAGGGAGCGGCAGTCGCGCTGCTCGACGTGGCCGACTCGACCCCGCTGGCCGGCGAGCTGACCGCCCGGGGCGACCGAGCACTGTCCGTAATGGGCGATGTCAGCGATGAGGCCGACTGGTCGGCCGCCGTGGCGGCGGTGCACGGCAGCCTCGGCCCGGTGGACATCCTGGTCAGCACCGCGTACGCCGTGCAGGTCGCCCCGGCACACGAGACCAGCCGACAGTCCTGGGACCACCAGCTCGGGGTCAGCCTCACCGGCTCGTTCCTCGGCGTACGCGCCTGTCTGGACGATCTGCGGGCACGCGCGGGCTCGGTGGTGCTGATCTCCTCGGTGCACGCGCTGGTCGGGCTGCCCGGGCGACCCGCGTACGCCGCGGCCAAGGGCGGCCTCGTCGCGCTCGGCCGCCAGCTCGCCGTGGAGTACGGCCCACAGGTGCGGGTCAACACCGTGCTCCCCGGGCCGATCCTCACCGACGCCTGGGCCGAAGTGTCCGAAGAGGACCGTCGACGCAGCGTCGCGGAGACCGTGGCGAAGCGGTTCGGCACGCCGGACGAGGTGGCCGCGACGGTGGCCTTCCTCGCCTCACCGGACGCCGCCTACGTCACCGGCGCGAGCCTGGTGGTGGACGGTGGCTGGACCGCGGTGAAAGCCTCGGCCTGAGAGATCGATACCGACCAGCGAGAAGGCCAGGAGAGCATTGGCACAGTACGCACGCCGCGGCGTCCACGGGCAGACCGTCGAAGCCATCGCCCGCCGCATCCTCACCGGTGAGATCCCCGCCGGGGCGACCCTGAACATCGTCGCGCTGCAGGAGGAGTTCGACGTCAGCCTGACGGCGCTGCGCGAGGCGCTGAAGGTTCTCTCGGCCAAGGGCATCGTCGACGCCCGGCAGAAGCGCGGCACGTTCGTCCGGCCGCGGGCGGACTGGAACCTGCTCGACGGTGACGTGATCCGCTGGCAGTTCGCCGAAGGCCCCCACGAGCGCCTGCTCGACCAGTTGCACGAGGTCCGCGCCATCATCGAGCCGGCCGCCGCGCGGCTGGCCGCCACCCGGGCCACCGAGGACGACATCGCCGCGCTCGACCGGGCGCTGGTCGAGATGGCCGAGGCCAACGGCGACCCCGCCGCCGCCGTCGCCGCGGACCTCTCCTTCCACCGCGCGCTGCTCGCCGCCACCCACAACGAGCTGCTGGAGCGCATGGAGGTGGTGATGGAGACCGGGCTCGCCGAGCGGGACCGGCTGGTGCACGGCGGCGCGCCGCACGACGACCCGGTGCCCAGCCACCGCGCCGTGGTCGACGCGCTGCGGGCACGCGACGAGACGGCGACCGAGACCGCCATGCGTGAGTTGCTGGACAAGGCTGTCCGCGACGTCGAGAAGGCACGGGGACAGAGGGGCAGTCAGTGAAGATCGAGCGGATCGAGACCTTCCTGGTCGCGCCACGGTGGTTGTTCTGCCGGGTGGAGACCGACGACGGGCTGGTCGGGTGGGGTGAGCCCGTGGTCGAGGGGCGCGCCGAGGTGGTGCGCAGCGCGGTCGAGGTGCTCTCCGAATACCTGATCGGCGAGGATCCACTCCGGATCGAGCAGCACTGGCAGGTGCTCACCAAGGGCGGCTTCTACCGCGGCGGCCCGATCCTCTCCAGCGCGGTCGCCGGCCTCGACCAGGCGCTCTGGGACATCGCCGGGCAGGCGTACGGCGCACCGGTGCACGCCCTGCTCGGTGGGGCCGTCCGGGACCGGGTGCGCATCTACTCCTGGATCGGCGGGGACGAGCCCGACGAGGTGGCCGACGCCGCCGCCGCGCAGGCCGCCGCCGGTCTCACCGGGGTCAAGATGAACGCCTGCGGGAGACTGTCTGCCATCCCCACCTCCGCCGAGGTGGACGCGGTGATCGGCCGGGTCGCCGCAGCCCGGGAGGTGCTCGGCCCCGACCGGGACATCGCACTGGACTTCCACGGCCGGGCCGGGCTGGCCGCGATTCGCCGGATCCTGCCCGAGCTGGCCCCCCTGCGTCCGTTCTTCGTGGAGGAACCGGTCCTGCCCGACCAGGCCCACCACCTGCGCGACATCGTCGCCGGTACGCCGATCCCGGTGGCCACCGGGGAACGGCTCTACGGCCGCTCCGAGTTCCTCGGCCCGTTGCAGGCCGGGGTCGCCGTGGTCCAGCCGGACCTGTCACACGCCGGCGGGATCTCCGAGGTGCGCCGGATCGCCGCGCTGGCCGAGACGTACGGCGCGTTGCTGGCCCCGCACTGCCCGCTCGGCCCGATCTCCCTGGCGGCCAGCCTCCAGGTGGCCTTCGCGACGCCGAATTTCCTGATCCAGGAGCAGAGCATCGGCATCCACTACCACTCCGGCTCCGAGCTGCTGGACTACCTGGTCGACCCGGAGCCGTTCCGGTTCGTGGACGGGCACATCGGCCGGTTGGACCGGCCCGGTCTGGGCATCACGGTGGACGAGGCGGCGGTGCGGCAGGCCGCGCGTACCCCACACGCCTGGCGGAACCCGGTCTGGCAGCACCGCGACGGGTCGTTCGCCGAATGGTGACCGGGGGTGCCGGGCCCGCGCCGGTGCCGCTGCGGGTGGCGTACGACGCGGCACGAGGCGGCCGGTGGACCAGCCTGCGCGGCGGCGGCCGGGAGTGGCTCTGGCGGGGGCCGGAAACCGGCCGGCACGAGGTACGCCCCGACGCCGCGTTCATCGACGCCGGCGGGCTGGAGGAGTGCCTGCCCACCGTGCGCGGCCGGCCCGACCACGGCGAGGTGTGGTCCCGGCCGTGGCGGACAGCCGGTCCCGGAACGGTGGTCATCGAACGCCCCACGTTCACGTTGACCCGCCGGATCACCGACCGGGACGGCGTGGTGGTGGCCGACTACCGGCTGGCCGCTGAGCCCGGCCACCGGTTCGTGTGGGCGGCGCACGCCCTGCTCGACCTCTCCCCCGAGGCCCGTCTCGACGCGCCGGCCGGCACTCCGACCCGGCTGCACCCGGAGGCCGCCGCTCTGCTGTCCCCGGGCACCTGGCCCGCCGGCAGCCCCTGGCTGACCGGGCCCTGGCCCGCGCCGGCCGGGCTGGCGCTGGACACCCTCGGCCCGGACGACGGCACCGCGCTCGGTGCGGTGCTACTCGACTGCCCCCGGGTTCAGGTGACCGACGGCGCCGACCGGCTGACCCTGGAGCTGGAGTGCGCCGACCAACCCCGCAGCACCGCGCTCTGGCGCAACCTGGGCGGCTGGCCCGCCACCACGCCCTACCGCAGCATCGGTGTCGAACCGATGCTCGGCGCCGCCTTCGACCTGGCCGATGCCGGTCCGTCCGACGCGGCGGTCGTTCCGCCCGCCGGTGAGGTCGCCTGGCGGCTCACCCTCTCCGCCCACCGCTTCCGGTAAGGACGCCCGCGATGAACCTGCTCGACGAACTGCGTACCCACCGACTGCTGGCCATCGTCCGCGGCCCCGACCCGGCCGCCGCGCTGTCGGGGGTGCTCACCCTGGCCGAGAGCGGCGTCGCGCTGGTCGAGGTCTCGCTGACCGGGGCCGACGCGCTCGGCACCATCCGGCGGGCCCGAGCCGCCCTCGGGCCGGACTTCGCCCTGGGCGCGGGCACCGTGCTTAGCGCCGAGGACGCCCGCGCGGCGGCCGACGCCGGCGCCGGCTTCCTGGTCACCCCGGCGTTGGCGCCGAGCCTCGCCGAGGGCGGCCGGCTCGGACTGCCGGTGCTGGCCGGCGCGCTCACCCCCAGCGAGGTGGTGCAGGCCAGCAGCGGCGGAGCCACCGCGATCAAGCTCTTCCCGGCGGCCTCGCTGGGCGGGCCCGACTACCTCGGCGCGCTGCGCGACCCGTTCCCCGGCATCGCGTTCGTGCCGGTCGGCGGGGTTGACGCCGACGGCGCGCGGCGCTACCTCGACCGGGGGGCCGTCGCGGTCGGCGTCGGCTCCCCGCTGCTCGGCGACGCCGTCCGCGGCGGCGACCCGGCGGCGCTGCGCGAGCGCGCCGCCGTCTTCCTGGCTGCGGTCCGAGCGTGACCGACCTGCTCACCCTCGGCGAGACGATGGCGGCCTTCCGCGCCACCGGCCCCCTGCGGCTGGGTGGCACCGCCGGGATCTCGGTCGCCGGGTCCGAGTCGACCGTGGCCATCGGCCTGGCCCGGCTCGGCCACCGGGCCGCCTGGGTCGGGGTCACCGGCGCCGACGAGCCCGGCGAGCTGGTCCGCCGCACACTGCGCGCCGAGGGCGTCGACCTGACCTGGTCCCGGGTGGACCCGACGGCCCCCACCGGGCTGATCCTCTTCGAGTCCCGGGTCGCCGACATCAACCGGGTCACCTACCACCGCACCGGGTCGGCCGGTTCCCGGCTGCGCCCCGCCGACGTCACCCCCGCCTTCGACCCGCCCCGGCCACCGCCCCGGCTGCTGCACGTCACCGGCATCACCTGCGCGCTGGGCGCCGAGCCGTACCAGGCCGTCGTGGCGGCCGTGCGGCTCGCCCGCGCGGCGGGCAGCACCGTCTGCCTGGACGTCAACCACCGGCACCGGCTCTGGTCCATCGCCGAGGCCGCCGCCGCGCTACGGCCGCTGCTGCCCTCGATCGACCTGGTGGTCGCCTCCGACGACGAACTGGCCGTGCTGACCGACGCCGCCGACCCGGTCGCGGCGCTCCGGGCGGCCGGCGTGACCGAGGTCGTGGTGAAGCACGGCGCCGACGGGGCCACCAGCCACAGTGCGCTCGGCACCGTGCACCGCCCCGCCCGCGTGGTGCCGGTGGTGGACACCGTCGGCGCCGGCGACGCCTTCGTGGCCGGGCTGCTCTCCGCCTGGCTGGACGGGGCCGACGCACCGGCCCGGCTGCACCGGGCGGTCACCACCGGCGCGTTCGCGGTGGCCACCCGGGGTGACTGGGAGGGCCTGCCCGACCGGGCCGAGCTGGCGCTGCTCGACCACGGGCCCGGCGGCACCGTGCGTTGAGCGCCGGTACGGCCGACCGCCGGAGAAGATTCGTTGGAGGAGCGAGATGGAGCTGACCGAACCGACCGCGTGGAGCACGGACCGGTTGGAGCTGGGCGAGGGGCTGCGCTGGGTGGCCGGCCGCCTGGTCCTGGTCGACCTGCTGGCCGGGCGGCTGCTGGAGACCGACGGCGACCGGCCGGGCCCGCTGCGGGAGCTGCGCCGGCTGGACGTCCCACTGGGCGCGGTCGCCCCGGTGGCCGGCAGCCCCGGCGCCTGGCTCGCCGCCGCCGGCACCGGCGTCGCGCTGCTGCCCGCCACCGGTGACCCCCGGCCGGTCGCCGACCTGGTCGCCGGCGGGCCCGAGCCGGCCCGGATGAACGACGCGGTCGCCGACCCGCACGGCCGGTTCTGGGCGGGCAGCATGACGTACGCCGGGGTGCCCGGTGGGGGCACGCTGTACCGGCTGGCTCCCGGCGCGGCGCCGGTGCCGGCCGTCACCGGGTTGACGGTGCCGAACGGTCCGGCCTTCGACGCCGCCGGCACCACCATGTACCTGGCCGACTCGCCGCGCGGCGAAGTCGACCGGTTCAGCGTCGACCCGGACACCGGTGCCCTGCACGGGCGGGAGCCGTTCCTGCGGCTGACCACCTCCGAAGGCGGCCCGGACGGGATGACGGTCGACGCGGCGGGTCACCTCTGGGTCGCGCTGTGGGGCGGCTCGGCGGTGCGCCGCTACCGACCGGACGGCACGCTGGACCGGGAGATCCGACTCCCGGCGAGCCAGCCGGCCGGCATCTGCCTGGGCGGCCCCGACCTGCGCCGGCTCTTCATCGGCACCGCCCGGTACGGGCTCGCGCCGGCCGGACCACTGGACGGCGCGCTGCTCGCGGTCGACGTCCCGGTCCCCGGCCTGCCCACCGCGCTCGCCGCCACGCCGGGCGACGGCTGACCGGAGGCATATCGGACGCCGGGGCGGGAATGACCACCCTCGGTCGGCGTGGGCCCGACCGACCGGCAGGGGGCGAGGCGATGAGATCCGCGCGGCGGGCGTCATGAACGGGCCGGTCGGCGACGAGCCGCTCGGCGAGCTGGAGCTGGTGCACACCTTCACCGGCCCGATGCCGACCGGCGTGAGCGTCTCGCACCGGGGCCGGATCTTCGTCAACTTCCCCAAGTGGGGCGACGAGGTGCCGGCCACCGTCGTCGAGCTGCGCGACGGCCGGGAGGCGCCCTACCCCGACCAGCCGTGGAACGACCCGTCGGGGGATGACGACGCGGGCGCGTTCGTCTCGGTGCAGAGCATCGTGGTGGACCCGGCCGACCGACTCTGGGTGCTGGACACCGGCAGCCCGATGTTCCAGCCGACGAAGCCGGGCGGGCCGAAAATGGTCCGGATCGACCTGGACACCGACCGGGTGGCCCAGGTGATCACGTTCCCGCCGGACGTGGCGCTGCCCACGACGTACCTCAACGACGTTCGATTCGATCTGCGGCGGGGCGAGTCGGGGGTCGCGTACATCACCGACTCGGCGAGCACCGGGCCGAACGGGATCATCGTGGTGGACCTGGCCAGTGGGGCCTCCTGGCGACGGCTGCACGACCACCCGTCCACCAAAGCGGAGCCGCTGACGACGTTCCGCCCGGTGGTCGAGGGCCGGCCCTTCCTCGAGCGGCCGGCGGACGGGCCGCCGAACGCGGTGGGCATGGGCGCCGACGGCATCGCCATCTCGGCCGACGGCACCCGGCTGCACTACTGCCCACTGGCGTCCCGGCGCTGGTACAGCGTGTCCAACGAGGCCCTGGCCGACCCCGGGGTCACCCAGGAGGCGGTCGCGGCGACCGTGGTCGACGAGGGTGACAAGGGCACCGCGTCGGACGGGCTGGAGACCGACGACGCCGGGCGGCTCTACCTGACCTCGTACGAGCACAACGCGGTGCTGCGCCGGCGGCCGGACGGCGAGTACGAGACCGTGGTCCACGACCCTCGACTGCTCTGGCCGGACACCATGTCGGTGGCCGGCGACGGGTACCTCTACGTGACCGCCAACCAGCTGCATCGGCAACCGCAGTACCAGCGGGGGCAGGACCTGCGGCGCCGGCCGTACGCGCTGTTCCGCACCCGGATCGACGCCGGGCCGGTGCTCCTGCTCCGCTGACCGGGTCAGCCGATCGGCAGCGCCCGGTCCAGCAGGTCGAACAGGGCCACCCAGTGCCGCTCGGTGGCCGGCTCGTCGTACGCGGCGCTGTCCGCCATGGTGTAGCCGTGGTGCGCGCCCGCGTACACCTCGGAGCGGTACCGGACGCCGGCCGCGTCGAGCGCCTTCTCCAGCGTCGCGATCTGCTCGGGCGTCATCGACTGATCCTCGTCGGCGTGCCCGAAGTACACCTCGCCGGTGATCGAACCGACGCCCAGGTGGGGGCTGTCCGGCGCGTCGGTGACGATCCGTCCGCCGTGGAAGCTCGCCGCCGCGGCGATCCGGTCCGGGTGCGCCTCGATGGCCCGCAGCGCGTTCGTGCCGCCCATGCAGTAGCCGGTGACCGCCACGGGGCCGGGCCGCACGTCGTCCCGGGCCGCCAGGAAGTCGAGGTAGGCCGCCGTGTCCCGGCTGATCACGTCGGCGGTCAACCCCCTGACCAGCGGCATGATCTTCTCCAAGATCGCGCCGCGCTGGTCCGCCTCGCCGAGGCGGGACAGGTCGAACAGCGGCGCGCGGCCGGCACGGTGGAACAGGTGGGGCGTCAGCACCAGGTAGCCCCGGGCGGCGATCCGCTCCGCCATCTCCACCAGGCGCGGGCGCGGGCCGAACGCGTCCTGGAAGAGCAGCACCGCCGGGAACGGGCCGCCCCCGTCCGGCCGGGTGAGGCAGGCGTCCGCCACCCCTTCGCCGGTCGGGATGTCCACCGTCGTCGTCTGCACCGGGTCCTCCTCGTACGCCCACCGTCGGTCCGTCAGGAACGCTACCCGTCAGGTCAGGTCGCCCCACCGGCAGTCGGCGTGAACAGGGCGTCAAGGATTGGCGGTGGCCCGTCAGAACGGCGTATCGACGGGCGGTCCGCCGTCGCCGACTGGTGACGATGGGTCCATGAGCCCTTGGCGGATGACGCGCTGGGAACGGGGACACCTGCCGGCCGGCACCGAGACACCGTCGGCCCGGGACGGCACACCACGTGACGACCGCCCCGGCCCGCTGGCGGAACCTCGCACGACCGGGTCGGACGAGCCCGAACGTCGGCACGAGGCGCTGGTCAGCGTCCGACTCGGCTCGTCCGCGCCCGGCAGTCACCTGGTGGAGTACCTGCGGCACGAGCCGTGCGTGGTCGCCGCGTGGTGGATCGCGGCCGACGTGGACGCCGTGGTGCGGCTCTCCGCCGACAGCATCACCGTGCTGCACCGGGCCGTGGCCGACCTGCGACGTCGCGCCGGGGTGGAGGTCGTGGTGGCGCATTTCATCCTCCGCGCGCTCGACCTGGCCACGCCGGCGGACCCGCGCGTCGTACGCGACGCTCCGGCCTGGGCGGTGCCCGCAGCATGAGCCGCACAGCCATCGCCCCGCGGATCGTGGTGGGCGTCGACAGGTCGTTCGCCGGGATGCAGGCGCTGCGCCGCGCGGTGCAGCTGGCCCGCCGCGACGGCACTCAGCTGGACGCGGTGCGGGCGTGGGTCTTCGCCCCGACGTGGCGGCCCGGCACGCTGACCTGGCGCTGGCAGGACGAGTGCGACCGGGCGGCCCTGGCATACCTGCGGACCGTCTTCGACACCGCACTGGGCGGCATGCCCCGGGACGTGGCCGTGCGACTGGTGGCGGCACAGGGGTACGCCGGGCAGGTGCTGGTCGACCACGCGCACCGGGAGTCCGACCTGCCCGTCCTCGGCAGCCCAGAACGGGGACGGTTGGGCCGGTCGCGCGGGCACGTCACCCGGTACTGCGTGGAACGGGCCGCCGTGCCGGTCATCGCGGTCCCCGCGCCGGCCTGGGCGCGGGCCGCGACGATCCGCCGCTTCGCCCGCGACCTCGAACGTTTCAGCCGATGACCGTCGCCAGAGCGACGGCACGAACGGAAAGGATCGCCCCGACCATGGACGAGGCCCCGATAATCTATGCCGTTCCGGTGCGGGATCTGCCGGGACGGATGGTGCGGACGGTGCGAACCGGCCGGTCACCGCAGGGTCAGCGGGTGGGCATCGCCTTCACCCGGTCCGAGTTGCTGGTCACCGCGATGGGCGCCGATCAGCCGTGGCAGGAGCTCTGCGAGTCGGCGCTGCGCGGCATGCTGCGTCCGCTCGGCATCGACCGGATCCAGGTCGACCCGCTGCTGGTGGCGCCGCCGCTGGACCCGAGCATCGGCGATCGGGCAGCTCCGACCGTGCCGGCCCGGGGACCAGCCACCCTTGTCGGCCCACGCGACATGATCGACCCGGTCCCGGTCGGCACCGGATCGGGCGCCGGTCAGGGGCGGTAGCGGTAGCCCATCCCGGGCTCGGTGATGAGATGCCGGGGCCGGGCCGGGTCGTCCTCCAGCTTGCGCCGCAGCTGGGCCAGGTACTGCCGCAGGTAGTTGGTCTCGTTCTGGTACTCCGGCCCCCACACGTCCTGGAGCAGCTGGCGCTGGCTGACCAGCTTGCCGGGGTGGCGCAGCAGCTTCTCCAGCACACTCCACTGGATGGGGGTCAGCTTCACCTCGGTGCCGTCGTCCCGCCGGACGGAGTGGTCGGCGAGGTCGACGGTGTGTTGGCCGATCCGCAGCGCGGGTACCGCCTCACTTGACGCGCCGAGCCGCCGGGTCACCGCGCGGATGCGGGCCAGCAGCTCCTCCACCCCGAACGGCTTGGTGACGTAGTCGTCCGCGCCGGCGTCGAGCGCCGCGACCTTGTCCTCGCTGCCGGCCCGCCCGGAGAGCACGATGATGGGTACGGCGGTCCAGCCCCGCAGCCCGCGAATCACCTCGACCCCGTCGATGTCGGGCAGCCCGAGGTCGAGCACCACCAGGTCGGGCGGGTGGCTGGCGGCGGACTTCAGCGCGGCCGCCCCGGTGCCGGCGACGTCCACGTCGTACCGGCGGGCGCGCAGGTTGATCCGCAGGGCCCGCAGGATCTGCGGTTCGTCGTCGACGACCAGGATGCGCGTCATTCCTGCGGCCCCTCCGAGCTGGTCTGCGCGGCGGCGGGCAGCCGCAGCACCATGGTGAGCCCACCGCCAGGGGTGGTCTCGGGGCTGATGCTGCCACCCATCGCCTCGGCCAGACCCCGGGACAGGGCAAGCCCGAGGCCGACGCCGGTCTGGTTGTCCCGGTCACCGAGGCGCTGGAACGGCAGGAAGACGTGCTCCCACTGGTCCTCCGGGATGCCCGGCCCACGGTCGATGATCCGCAGTTCCACCTGGCCGGCGTGCGCGCTCGCGGTCACGGTGGGCGGCTGCCCGGACGGGCTGTACCGCAGCGCGTTCGCGATGACGTTGACCAGCACCCGCTCCAGCAGGCCGGGATCGGCGGTGGCCGCGGGCAGGTCGGCCGGGATGTCGGTCACGACGGCGGCGGCGGGTGGGCCGAGTTCGTCCAGCGCCCGGGGTACGGCGTCCTCCAGGCCGATCGCGCTCGCCGTGATGCCGAGGACACCGGCCTGGAGCCGGCTCATGTCCAGCAGGTTGCCGACCAGCCGGGCGAGCCGGTCCAGCGACTCCTCGGCGGTCTCCAGCAGTTCCGCGCGGTCCTGCTCGTCGAACTCGATGTCGGGGCTGCGCAGGCTGGTCACGGCCGCCTTCGCCGACGCCAGCGGCGTACGCAGGTCGTGGCTCACCGCGGCGAGCAGCGCGGTACGCATCCGGTCCGCCGCGGCCAGCGGCCGGGCGGTGGCCGCCTCCTCGGCCAGCCGTTCCTGGCGCAGCGCTACGGCGGCCTGGGCGGCGAACGCCTCGACGATCCGCCGGTCGGCCGCCTCCAGCCGCCGGCCACTCAACACAACGGTGATCCGCTCGTCCACCGGCACCGCCGTCTCACCGCCGTCCGGCGTGCAGGCCGGCCGCTCGCCGACGCTGGCCACCACGCACCAGGCGCGCTCCTCGCGGGCGCGTTCCGGGCGACCACCGGCCTCCTCGGCCAGCTCCAGCACGCTCACGGCGCGCAGCCCGAAGGTCTCCCGAAGCTGATCCAGCAGCGCGGGCAGCGGGCGTTCGCCGCGCAGCACACCACCGGCGACGGCGGCGAGGGTCTGCGCGTCGGCGGCCGCCCGCGCCGCCTCGCGGGTCCGCCGCGCCGCCACGTCGACGATCCAGCTCACCGCCAGCGCCACGCCGACGAAGACGGCCAGGGCGAGCAGGTTGTCCGCCTCGGCGATGGTCAGCGTGCGGTACGGCGGGGTGAAGAACCAGTTGAGCAGCAGCGAGCCGCCGAGCGCGGCGACCAGGGCCGGCCACAGCCCGCCGACCAGGGCGACCGCCACCACGGCCACCAGGAAGAGCAGGATGTCGTTGGTCAGAGTCAGGTCGGGCAGCGACCTCAGCAGCAGGGTGAGCAGCGGCACGCCGAGCACGGCCAGGGCGAAGCCGAGCAACCGGCGGCGCCGGGACAGCGCCGCCGGCACGGCCCCCGCCCGGCGTCCCCTGCCGGCCTCGGTGTGGGTGACCAGGTGCACGTCGATCGAGCCGGAGAGCGCGGTGGTGGTCACGCCGACGCCCCTGGCGAACAGCTGCGCGAAGCGGCCCCGGCGGCTGGCGCCGAGCACCAGCTGGGTGGCGTTCACGCCGCGGGCGAAGTCCAGCAGCGCGGCCGGCACGTCGGTGCCGAGTACCTGGTGGTAGGTGCCGCCGAGGCTCTCCACCAGCACCCGCTGCCGGGCCAGCTGCGCCGGGTCGGCGCCGGCGAGGCCGTCGCTGCGGGCCACGTGCACGGCGAGCAGGTCGGCGCCCTTGCTGCGGGCGGCGACCCGGGCGGCCCGCCGGATCAGCGTCTCGCCCTCCGGGCCGCCGGTCAGCGCTACCACCACGCGTTCCCGGGCCTCCCAGGTGGTTTCGATGCCCTGCTGACTGCGGTACCGGTCGAGCTGCTCGTCGACCTTGTCGGCCAGCCAGAGCAGCGCCAGCTCGCGCAGCGCGGTGAGGTTGCCGACCCGGAAGTAGTTGCCCAGCGCGGCGTCGATCTTGTCGGGGCGGTAGATGTTGCCGTGCGCCATCCGCCGGCGCAGCGCCTCGGGGGTCATGTCGACCAGCTCGACCTGCTCGGCGGCGCGGACGATCTCATCCGGCAGGGTCTCCCGCTGAACGGTGCCGGTGATCTGGGCGACGACGTCGTTGACCGACTCCAGGTGCTGCACGTTGACCGTGGAGAGCACGTCGATCCCCGCGTCGAGCAGCTCCTGGACGTCCTGCCAGCGCTTGTCGTGCCGGGAGCCGGGCACGTTGGTGTGCGCCAGCTCGTCGACCACCGCGATCTCCGGCCGGCGGGCCAGCACCGCGTCCAGGTCCATCTCGGTGAACTCGGCGCCCCGGTAGTTCATCGTGCGGCGGGGCACCTGCTCCAGGTCGCCGAGCATGGCCGCGGTGCGCTGGCGGCCGTGGGTCTCCACGAAGCCGATCACCACGTCGGTGCCGCGCGCGGCCCGCCGCTGGGCCTCCTCCAACATCGCGTACGTCTTGCCGACGCCGGGGGCGGCTCCGAGATAGATGCGCAGTTCTCCGCGTGGCACGAAACCATCCTCTCCGATCAGAAGGAAGGGCCCCTTCTTAACGCCTGGCGATAAGAAGGGGCCCTTCCCAACGCGGTCAGCGAGCGGGGAACTGCTTGTCGAGCGCGATGTTGAGCTCCAGCACGTTGACGCCCGGTTCGCCCATGAAGCCGAGCGCCCGCCGGGTGGTGTGCTCAGCCACCAGCCGGCGGACCGCCTCCGGGTCCGCGCCGCGCTCACGCGCGACCCGGTTCACCTGCAGCTCGGTGTACGCCGGGCTGATCTGCGGGTCGAGGCCGCTGGCGCTGGCGGTGACCGCGTCGGCGGGCACCGCCGGGTCGGCGGAAGCGTCGCCACGGATCGGGGTGACCACCCCACCGGCGGCCACGTAGTCCTCGCCGGGCTGGGCCAGCTCCACCTGCACCCCCTGGTACGAGGGGACGAACGGGGTGGCCGGGGCGGTCTGGTTGACGCTGACCACCCGGATGACCGGGCCGGTCAGACCGTCGGCACGGAAGACGGCGAGCACCGCGCCCACCCCTTCGGCGGTGCAGAACGGGCGCCCGCCGTCGACGCCGTTGAGCTCGCCGACCTCCTTGCTGCGCCCGCAGACCTGGGTGAGCAGGCTCTCGCTGGACTCCTCCGGGTCGGTGGCGATGGTGTCGACCACGCTCTCCGGGCCCAGGTTGCTGGCCGAGGTGGCGGTCGGGTCGTAGCCGTCGCCAGCGGCCGACGGGCGGGACTGGAAGTACCGCGGGACGGGGTTGCCGTCGCCGTCGGTGAAGGACTGGCCGATCAGCGAGCTGCCGACCGTCTTGCCTCCGGCGTCGATGAGCGACCCGTCGGCCTTGTGGTTGAGGCCGGGCAACTGGCCGACCGCGACCAGAGCCAGCGGGTAGACCAGCCCGAGCAGCACCGTGAAGACGAGCAGGGCGCGCAGGGCGGCGAGGTGTTGGGCGAGCCAGGTGGGTAGGCGCATCACGAAATCCCCGGGATGAACTGGATGAGCAGGTCGATGAGCTTGATCCCGATGAACGGCACGATGATGCCGCCCAGTCCGTACAGCAACAGGTTGCGGCTGAGCAGCTTCGACGCGGCGGCCGGCCGGTACCGCACGCCACGCAGGGCGAGCGGGATCAGCGCGATGATCACCAGGGCGTTGAAGATGACCGCGGACAGGATCGCCGACTCCGGGCTGGACAGCCGCATGATGTTCAGCGCGTCCAGGCTCGGGTAGAGGCCGGCGAACATGGCCGGGATGATCGCGAAGTACTTCGCGATGTCGTTGGCGATGCTGAACGTGGTCAGCGCGCCCCGGGTGATCAGCAACTGCTTGCCGATCTCCACGATCTCGATCAGCTTGGTCGGGTCGGAGTCGAGGTCGACCATGTTGCCGGCCTCCTTGGCGGCCGACGTGCCGGTGTTCATCGCCACCCCGACGTCGGCCTGGGCGAGCGCCGGCGCGTCGTTGGTGCCGTCACCGGTCATCGCGACCAGCCGGCCACCCTCCTGCTCCCGCTTGATCAGCGCGAGCTTGTCCTCGGGCGTCGCCTCGGCCAGGAAGTCGTCCACCCCGGCCTCGTCGGCGATCGCCTTCGCGGTGCGCGGGTTGTCGCCGGTGATCATCACGGTCCGGATGCCCATCCGACGCATCTCGTCGAAACGCTCCCGCATACCGGACTTGACGACGTCCTTGAGGTGGATGACGCCCAGCGCGCGGGCGGGCTCGCCGTCGACCTGCTCGGCGACGACCAGCGGAGTGCCGCCGGTGCCGCTGATCGCGTCCACGATCTCGCCGACCTGCTCGGTCGGGTGCCCGCCGTTCTCCCGGACCCACTTCATCACCGCGGCGGCGGCGCCCTTGCGGACCCGACGCGCCGTCCCGACCGCGCCGCCGTCCACGCTGGCGTCCGGCGTCAGGTCGACGCCGCTCATCCGGGTCTGGGCGGTGAACGGTACGAAGGTGGCGTGCGGCATCACGCCGGGCTCGCGCTCGCGCAGCCCGAACTCGTTCTTCGCCAGCACCACCACCGAACGGCCCTCGGGGGTCTCGTCGGCCAGGCTGGACAGTTGCGCGGCGTCGGCCAGCGTTGCGGCCGTCACCCCCTCGACCGGTACGAACTCGGCGGCCTGCCGGTTGCCCAGCGTGATCGTGCCGGTCTTGTCCAGCAGCAGGGTGTTGACGTCGCCGGCCGCCTCGACGGCCCGGCCGCTCATGGCCAGCACGTTGCGCTGCACCAGTCGGTCCATGCCGGCGATGCCGATGGCGGAGAGCAGGGCGCCGATGGTGGTGGGGATCAGGCAGACGAGCAGCGAGATCAGCACCACCCCGGTGACACCGGAGTCGGTGATCGCGCCGCTGTCCGGCGCGGCCGCCTGGTACGCCTTGGAGAAGATGGCCAACGGCTGAAGGGTGACCACGGCCAGCAGGAAGATGATCGTGAGCGCGGCGAGCAGGATGTTCAGCGCGATCTCGTTCGGCGTCTTCTGCCGGTTGGCCCCCTCGACCAGGGCGATC
This sequence comes from Micromonospora sp. NPDC005163, assembly GCF_053599835.1. Lineage (NCBI taxonomy): Bacteria > Bacillati > Actinomycetota > Actinomycetes > Micromonosporales > Micromonosporaceae > Micromonospora > Micromonospora sp. NPDC005163. The sequence continues at coordinate 212,007 of NZ_JBSFYP010000003.1, read as the reverse complement.
ATCCGGTCGATGAAGCTCTCCCCCGGCTTCTGGGTGATTTTCACGACGATCCGGTCGGAGAGCACCCTGGTGCCGCCGGTGACCGCGCTGCGGTCCCCGCCGGACTCCCGGATGACCGGGGCCGACTCGCCGGTGATTGCCGACTCGTCGACGCTGGCGATGCCCTCGACGATGTCGCCGTCACCGGGGATGATCCCGCCCGCATCGACCAGCACGATGTCGCCCTGGCGCAGTTCCGGCGCGGGCACCGCCTCGTCGGAGTAGGCGTTCGCCCGGGCGCCCGGCGTCCAGTTGATCAGCCGGGTGGCGATGGTGTCCCGCTTGGCCTGCCGCAGCGTGGCGGCCTGGGCCTTGCCCCGGCCCTCGGCAACCGCCTCGGCCAGGTTGGCGAAGAGCACGGTCAGCCAGAGCCAGATGGTGATCGCCCAGGCGAACACCGACGGGTCGGTCACCGCCAGGACGGTGGTGAAGGCCGCGCCGACCTCGACGATCAGCATCACCGGGTTGCGCCACAGCGTGCCCGGGTTGAGTTTGCGCACAGCGTCCGGCAGGGACCGGATCAGCTGCTGGGGGTCGAGCAGACCCCCACCGACCCGGTTGCCCTGGGTCGCCGGGGTGCCGGGCGTCGGTTGCTCGCCGGTCCCCGATTTCACAGGGGTGACGGACATGTCCTCGTTCCTCATGATGGTCACAGCCCCTCAGCCAGCGGGCCGAGCGCGAGTGCGGGAAGGAAGGTCAGCGCGACGAGGACCACGGTGACGCCGACGACCATCCCGATGAACAGCGGTCGGTGGGTCGGCAGGGTGCCCTCGGACGCGGGGGTGGGTGCCTGGCGGGCCAGCGAGCCGGCCAACGCGAGCACGAAGATGAGTGGTAGGAACCGGCCCAGCAGCATGCACAACCCGAGCGCGGTGTCCCACCAGGTGGTGTTGACGGTGATGCCGCCGAACGCGGAGCCGTTGTTGTTGCTGGCCGAGGTGAACGCGTACAGCACCTCGGAGAGGGCGTGCGGGCCGACGTTGAGCGCGGTGGAGTTGTTGCCGGTGGCGAACGCGGCCGCCGTACCGACCAGCACCAGGATCGGCGTGATCAGGAAGTAGAGCGAGGCGAACTTGATCTCCCGCGAGCCGATCTTCTTGCCCAGGTACTCCGGGGTGCGGCCCACCATCAGGCCGGCCACGAAGACGGTGATCACCGCGAGGATGAGCAGGCCGTAGAGACCGGAACCGGTGCCTCCCGGGGCGACCTCGCCGAGCATCATGTTGACCATCGGCATCATGCCGCCGAGCGAGGTGTACGAGTCGTGGAACGAGTTCACCGCACCGGTCGAGGTCAGCGTGGTGGCGGCGGCGAAGGTGGCCGAGTTCGACACGTCGAACCGCACCTCCTTGCCCTCCAGCGCCGCGCCGACCGCCTGCGGCACCGTGCCGTGGCCGGCCAGCTCGAAGACGTTGGTGATGGCCACGGAGGCGAGCGCGAGGATGCCCATCACCGCGGCGATGGCGTAGCCCTGGCGGTTCTGTCCGACCATCCGGCCGAAGACCCGGGGCAGGCTGAACGGGATCAGGAGGATCAGGAAGATCTCCAGCCAGTTCGTCCACGAGGTGGGGTTCTCGAACGGGTGGGCGCTGTTGACGTTGTAGAAGCCGCCACCGTTGGTGCCCAGCTCCTTGATCACCTCCTGGCTGGCGACCGGACCACCCGTGATGGTCTGGGTGCCGCCGGTCAGGGTGCTCACGTCGGTGCCGGCGGAGAGGTTCTGCACCGCTCCGCCGATCATCAGGAGGATGGCGCCGAGCACCGCGACCGGCAGCAGGATCCGCAGCGTGATCCGGGTCAGGTCGACCCAGAAGTTGCCGAGCTGCCCGGTGCGGCTGCGGGCGAAGCCCCGTACCAACGCCACCGCGACCGCGATGCCGACCGCCGCCGAGACGAAGTTCTGCACCGCCAGGCCGGCCATCTGCACCAGGTGACCCATCGTCGACTCACCCGAGTACGACTGCCAGTTGGTGTTGGTCACGAACGAGACGGCAGTGTTCCAGGCGCCGTGCGGCACCACCGGGTCGAAACCCAGCGACAGCCACAGGTGGTTCTGCACCCGCTGGAACAGGTAAAGGAACAGGATCGAGACCGCGGAGAACGCCAGCACGCTGCGGGCGTACACACCCCAGGTCTGCTCGGCGGCCGGGTTGACCCCGACCAGGCGGAAGATCCCCCGCTCGACCCGGGACTGCCGGGTGCCGGAGACCGCCCGGAACATGTAGTCGCCGAACGGCTTGTAGACGGCGACCAGGGCCGCCACCAGCGCCAACACGAAGATGACGCCTGCTGTGGTCATCGTCATCAGAAGCGCTCCGGGAACAACAGGGCGAACACCAGGAACGCGCCCAGGACGATCGCGAGCACCAGGCCCACGGCGTTGACGGCACTCACAGCTTTTCCACCGCCCGCACGACCAGGGCGAGCACTGCGAACAGCGCCACCGTCAGGACCACGAACACCACGTCAGACACGCTGACTCCTCATACCGGAAAGGTTCGTCGCGACCGCCTCCCGGTCGCGCCGGGCAATCAAAGCCCCACCACCTCCCCGACGACAGGGGCCATAACGCGACCATGACGGCGGTGGACTTTTTCTTGACGCGGTTTTCACAACCGCACCCTCAACAGGTGAAATGCGGCACGAATCGCTCAGGTACGGCGGGGTGCGGCAGCGCCCGTGCGCGGGCGGAAGGAGAGGAGAGGAGGCGCGCGCCGGGTCAGGCCGGCCGGCGGGCCACCAGCACGTCGCGCATGATCGACTGGTCCACCCGGTGCCGCAGCGCCAGGTAGGGCTCCGCGTCGACCACAGTCAGGCCGGCGGCGGCCAGCGCCGCCGCCGCGTCGTCCCGGCCTGCGACGTGGGTGTTCCAGGAGATGCCGAGCGCCCCGCCGGGGCGCAGCAACCGGGCCCAGACCGGCGCGGCGTCCGCGAGCAACGCCAGCGGGTCCCGGGTCAACCCGTGCTCGGCGGTACGGCTGCCGTGCTGGACGCCGTACGGTGCGTCCGCCACGACAAGGTCGAAGGTCTCCGGCCGGAAGAACTCGGCGGCCCTGGTGGTGTCGGCGTTGACCACGTCCAGCAGGTGGAGCTGGCCGGCCTTGTGCTCCTCGCGGGTGGGCGCCAGCTCGATCCGCACCCGGCGACCGACGACCTTGCGCTCCCGTCGCACCGGCCCGGACTCCAGCACCCGATGCTTGATCCGCTTCTGCTTCAGCCAGGTGGTGATGAACGCCCGGTAGGCCTCGACGTCCTTCTGATCGCGCTCCACCCCGGCGGCGTCGAAGCCGTACATCAGCGCCTGGTTGAGGGTGGTGCCGCGACCGCAGAGCGGGTCGAGCACCCGGAACCGCCGGGTGGTCAGCTCACCGGCCCAGTCCGAGGCGAGCAGGGTGACGTTGAGCAGCAGCTTGGTGAACTGCTCGTTGGTCTTGCCCGCGTACTTCTGGATGGTGATCAGGTCGTCGTCGTAGCGGTCCAGCCGGCTCCACTCGATCGGGCGCAGCAGCTCGCCGACGACCTCGAACAGCGCGTACCCCGCGGAGAGGTTGCCCAGCATGGCCAGGTCGCGCTCGGTCAACCCGTCGCCGGCGAAGGTGAGGTACGTGGCCCCGCCGACCGTCGTCGTGTCCACGTCGCCGATCCGGCCATCGAGCGCCGACCGGCCGAAGATCTCCAGCTCGGCCCGGGTGAGGTCGATGGCGGAGCGGGCGTACACCCGGTTGGTCGAGGGCAGGATCAGCAGGCCGTAGCGCGTCATGGTCCGGCGAGTATTCCACAGGCAGCCAGGGTGCCCGGGAACTGGAGCGGGGGCCGGACCGACTACCCGTACATGGGGTGTGAGCAGTGGCGGGAGGTCCTGTCGGCGCAGTTGGACGGCGAGGAGACCGCCGCGGAACGGTCGGCGGCACAGCGGCACCTCGACGGGTGCGCCGAGTGCCGGGTCTGGTTGACGGCTGCGGCGGCGTTGACCCGTCGGGTCCGTACCCGTCTGGTCACCCAAGCGCCCGACCGGACCGACGCGATCCTGGCCGTCGCGGTGCCACCGGCGCGACGGTCGCGGTGGCGGTCGCGGTGGCGACCCGGCGCGGCCTGGCGCGGCCGGCTGGTCGCCGGGCTGCGGGCGGCGCTCGGGCTGCTCGGCGCGGTGCAGCTGGTGCTCGGCCTGGCCCAGGTGGGCCGTGGTGCGGCCGCCGACCACCTGCACCCGACCGGCCAGCACCTGTGGCACGAGTCGGCCGCCTGGAACGTGGCGGTGGGCGCCGGCTTCCTCTTCGTGGCGGTACGCCGGAGCCCACCGGCCGGCCTGGTGCCGATGCTCAGCGCGTTCGTCGGCACGCTGCTGCTGCTCTCGGTCAACGACCTGGCCACCGGCACGGTGGGTGCGCAGCGGCTGGTCAGCCACGGTTTCCTGGTGGGCGGTTACCTGATCACCGTGCTGCTGTCCCGGCCCGGACTGCGACCCGGAGGCCCCGCGCCGCAGCGGCAGCCGGCGCCGTCACATTGGCGGTTCCGGGCGGACGAGGTCGACCGGCCGCTGCGGGTGGTCCGCTCGGAGTCCTACCCGGCGCAGGCCGCCGACCGCCACGCCACCCCGGCCAAACGAGCTGGTCAGGCCGGTGACCGTCGCGCAGCCTGAGCGCCGGAGGCGCGGGCCGGTCAGCTCGCGCCGGCCTGGCCGCTGCCACCCACGATGACCTCCGGGATGACCTGCTCGACGATGGTCAGCAGCGTGATGGTGAGCAGCACGTGCACCTGGGCTCGGGTCAGCGCGCCGCGCTGGAGCCATTCCCGCGCGGTCGAGGTAGCCAGCCCGCCGTAGGCCCGAACCATCCCGCGCAACTCCTCGCGGTGCTCCGCCTCGTGGGCCAGGCCGACCGCGACCAGGATCCGGTCCGCGGCGACCTCCTCGGCCTCGGCGAGCACCCGCTCCACGTCGGCGTCGCCGCCCATCCCCCGGGCGGTCACGGCGGCCAGCCAGGAGGTGCTGTGCCGGGAGACCACGTCGAGGAACCAGGAGACGCTGGCGTCGACCCGGGACCTCAGGTCCCCCTTGGGCAGCCGCTCCAGGGCCACCTCGGGGATGGTCACCATGACCCGGACGACCTCCAGGTAGAGCTCTTTCTTCGTGCCGAAGTAGTGGTTGACCAGGCCGCGCGCGACACCGGCCTCCCGGGCGATGTCGGTGGTCGACACATCCGGGTACGCGCGCTCACCGAACAGCCGGACCGCGCAGGCCAGGATCTGCCCGCGCCGGGCGTCCGGCTCCAACCGGCGGCGGCGCGGAGCCGTCTCGACACTCATCTGCCCGACCCTATCGGCGGCTCACTGTTCCGGCCTAGGTTCGGGCTCACGCGGAGGGCACAGGTGGGGCCACGCCCTCCACACGCAGAGTCAGTGGACCGGCGTCCTCACGGTGGGTCGCCTCTGCGCCGGGAGCCCCTGGCCTCCATCTTCCCTTTGCTCTGCTTCACTCCACGCAACACAGGCTGTGAGCAGCAGGTACGCCCCGGTCGCCGTGCGACCGCGCGATTGCCAGAATGAGCGCACGGTAACTGTTGCGCCCGTTGAAGCAGAGCAAAGGGTGCAGGGTGGGAGCGCCCAGCTCAGGGACCCGTCACGTTGGGTCACGGGACATGGGGGCGCTGAGTAGTGCCGCAACCGCCCGCCGCCGACCCTCGTCGAGCCATCGGCAGTCGCGGCGTCCGCCCGATGATCGAGAGTTATTGACATGCCGCCAACAGGGCGCGAGGGTGTTGCACATGCCGACGCTCACATCCGACGGTTCCTCCTCACCCTGGCGTGAGGCGGAGCACGACGACCTGGCCGATCTCGCCCGCACCTTCTTCACCAAGGAGGTGCTGCCGCACGCCGAACGCCTGCTGGCGCAGGGCCATCCGGACCGCGAGCACTACCGGCGCGCCGGCGAGCTGGGGCTGCTCGGCCTGTCCGTCCCGGAGGAGTACGGCGGCGGGGGCGGCGGCTTCACCCACGAGGCGGTCATGCTGCACGAGCAGGCGTACACCGGGGAGAACAGCCTCGGGCTGGCCGTCCACAGTGGGATCGTCACCGGCTACCTGGCGGCGTACGGCAGCGAGGAGCAGAAGCGGCGCTGGCTGCCCGGCCTGTGCCGCGGCGACCTGATCGGCGCGATCGCGATGACCGAGCCGGACGGCGGCTCCGACCTCCAGGCGATGCGTACCCGGGCCGTCCGCGACGGCGACGACTACCTGGTCACCGGGGCGAAGACGTTCATCACCAACGGCGGCCTGGCCGACCTGATCATCGTGGCCGTGAAGACCGACCCCGAGCAGCGGGCCGCCGGTGTCTCGCTACTGGTCTGCGAGGTCGGTGGCGACCCGGCGGGCTTCCGCCGGGGTCGGCTGCTCTCCAAGATCGGGCTGCACGCCAACGACACCGCCGAGCTGTTCTTCGACGAGTTCCGGGTGCCGGCGGCCAACCTGCTCGGCGGCGCCGAAGGGCTGGGCTTCATCCAGCTCATGCAGCAGCTCCCGCAGGAGCGACTGGTGATCGGCGTCGGCGCGGTCGCCGCGATGGAGCGTGCGATTGAGCTGACCGTCGCGTACACGAAGGAGCGGGCCGCCTTCGGCAAGCCGCTGATGGGCCATCAGAACACCCGGATGGTGCTCGCCGAGTGCGCCACCCGCACCCGGGTCAGCCGGGTCTTCCTGGACGACTGCATCGTCCGGCACACCCGCGGCGAGTTGGACGTGGCCACGGCCGCGATGGCGAAGTTCTGGCTGACCGACGGCCAGTGCGAGGTCATCGACCGGTGCCTGCAACTCTTCGGCGGCTACGGCTACACCACGGAATACCCGATCGCCCGGATGTACGCCGACGCCCGCGTTCAGAAGATCTACGGCGGCACCAACGAGATCATGAAGGAGTTGATCGCCCGTGCCCTCTGAGGCGTACGTCTATGACGCGGTCCGCACCCCGCGCGGACGCGGCCGGGACACCGGCGCGCTGCACGGGGTCAAGCCGATCTCCCTGGTGGTCGGCCTGATCGACGCGCTGCGCGAGCGCAACCCCGGCCTGGACGTCGACCGGCTGGAGGACCTGCTGCTCGGCATCGTCACCCCGATCGGCGAGCAGGGCGGCGATCTCGCCCGGGCCGCGGCGCTCCTGGCCGGGCTGCCCGACCAGGTCGGCGGGGTGCAGCTCAACCGGTTCTGTGCCTCCGGGCTGGAGGCGGTCAACTCCGCCGCGGCGCGGATCCGCTCCGGCTGGGAGCATCTGCTGCTCGCCGGCGGGGTCGAGTCGATGTCCCGGGTGCCGATGGGCTCCGACGGCGCGGCCTGGGCCACCGACCCGCAGACCGCGCTGGCCACCTCGTTCGTGCCGCAGGGCGTCAGCGCCGACCTGATCGCCACCCTGGAGGGCTTCACCCGCGACGACGTGGACGGCTACGCGCTGCGTTCGCAGGAGCGGGCCGCCAAGGCGTGGGCAGGTGGCCACTTCGCCCGCTCGGTGGTGCCGGTCCGCGACGGCAACGGGCTGGACATCCTCACCGTGGACGAGCACCCCCGCCCGGAGACCACCCGGGAGGCGCTGGCCCGGCTCACCCCGTCCTTCGCCACCATGGGCGAGGCGGCCGGCTTCGACGCGGTCGCGTTGCAGAAGTTCCACTGGCTGGAGGCGATCGAGCACGTCCACCACGCCGGCAACTCCTCCGGCATCGTGGACGGCGCGGCGCTGGCCCTGATCGGCTCGGCGGAGGTCGGCCGGGACCTCGGCCTCACCCCGCGCGCCCGCATCGTCGGCGCGGCGGTCAGCGGCGCCGATCCGACGCTGATGCTGACCGGCCCGATCCCGGCCACCCACAAGGCGCTCGCCGCCGCCGGGCTGACCGTCGCCGACATCGACCTGTTCGAGATCAACGAGGCGTTCGCGGCGGTGGTGCTCAAGTACGTCCGCGACCTGGGCCTGGACCCGGACCGGGTGAACGTCAACGGCGGCGCGATCGCACTCGGCCACCCACTCGGCGCGACCGGAGCGATGCTGCTCGGCACCGCGTTGGACGAGTTGGAGCGCCGCGACCTGCGCCGCGCCGTGGTGACCCTCTGCATCGGCGGCGGCATGGGCGTCGCCACCGTCATCGAGCGCTGCTGACCCGGAGGACGACCATGACCGACACCATCCGGTACGACCGCGGCGCGGACGGCATCGTCACGCTCACCCTGGACGATCCCGACCAGTCCGCCAACACGATGAACCGGGCGTACGCCGCGTCGATGAGCGCGGTGCTGGACCGGCTGGAGGCCGAGCGGGACGAGCTGACCGGGGTCATCGTGACCAGCGCGAAGTCCACCTTCTTCGCCGGCGGTGACCTGCCGGAGATGGTCCGGGCGACGCGCGCCGACGCGCCCGCGCTGGCCGAACTGCTCGGCACCATCAAGCGGGACCTGCGCCGGCTGGAGACGCTGGGCCGGCCGGTGGTCGCGGCCGTCAACGGCTCGGCGCTCGGCGGCGGCCTGGAGATCGCGCTCGCCTGCCACCACCGGGTCGCGCTGGACGCGCCCGGCAGCCGGCTCGGGTTGCCCGAGGTGACCCTGGGCCTGCTGCCCGGCGCCGGTGGCGTCACCCGGACGGTGCGGATGCTCGGCCTGGCCGGGGCGCTGACCACGGTGCTGCTCACCGGCCGGCGGATGCGCCCGACCGACGCCCTGGCTGTCGGCCTGGTCGACGAGGTGGTGTCCACCCCGGCGGAGCTGCTGGACCGGGCGCGGGCCTGGATCGCCGCCAACCCCCGGCCGAGCCAGCCGTGGGACCGTCCGGACTACCGGATGCCCGGGGGGACCCCGGCCAGCCGGTCGCTGGCCGCGCAACTGCCGGCCTTCCCGGCCACCCTGCGCAAGCAGCTCAAGGGGGCCCGGCTGCCCGCGCCGGAGGCGATCCTGGCCACCGCCGTCGAGGGCGCCCAGGTCGACCTGGAGACCGCGTTCACCGTGGAGACCCGGCAACTGATCGGGCTGCTCACCGGGCAGGTCGCCAAGAACATGATCGGCGCGTTCTTCTTCGACCTGAAGGCGGTCAACGGCGGCGCGGCCCGACCGTCCGGAGTGGACGCCGCACCCGTGCGCCGGGTCGCGGTGCTGGGCGCCGGCATGATGGGCGCTGGCATCGCGTACGCCTGCGCCAGCGCCGGCCTCGACGTGGTGGTGAAGGACGTCTCGCCGGAGGCCGCGGGCCGCGCCCGGGAGCACGCCGAGAGGCTGCTGGCGCGGAAGGTCCGCAAGGGCCGCGCGACCGAGGCGGACGCCCGAGCCGTGCTGGACCGGATCACCACCACCGACCGGGTGGACGCGCTGACCGGCTGCGACGCGGTGATCGAGGCGGTCTTCGAGGACCCGAAGCTGAAACGGTCGGTCTTCGCCGAGGTGCTGCCGGTGCTGGCGCCGGACGCCCTGCTCGCCTCCAACACCTCCACCCTGCCGATCACCGGACTGGCCGCCGGGGTGGACCGCCCGGCCGACTTCATCGGCATGCACTTCTTCTCGCCCGTGGATCGGATGCCACTGCTGGAGATCGTCGTCGGCGAGCGGACCGGCGACGCGGCGCTGGCCCGGGCGTTCGACCTGGGCCGGCGGATCGGCAAGACCCCGATCGTGGTCAACGACGGCCGGGGCTTCTTCACCAGCCGGGTCATCGGCCGGTTCATCGACGAGGCGGTCGGCATGATCGCCGAGGGGGTGCCGGCCGCCTCGGTGGAGCAGGCCGCCCTGCAGGCCGGCTACCCGACCGGGCCGCTGGCGCTGGCCGACGAGGTGAGCCTCACCCTGATCCAGCGGATCCGCCGGCAGTTCGAGGCGGCCGGCGAAGGCTTCCTACCGCTGCCGGCGCACCGGCTGGTGGACGAACTGGTGGACGCGTACGACCGGCCGGGGCGCGCCGCCGGGCGCGGCTTCTACGGGTACGCCGACGGCACGCGGGGCCGGTTGTGGAGCGGTCTCGCCGAGCTGACCACCGACGCGGGCCGGGCGGTGCCGTTCACCGACCTCCAGGAGCGGATGCTCTTCGCCGAGGCGCTCGACGCGCTGCGCTGCCTGGACGAGGGGGTGCTGCGGACCGAGACCGACGCCAACATCGGCTCGATCCTCGGCATCGGCTTCCCGGCCTGGACCGGCGGGGTGATCCGCTACGTCCGGCAGTACGCGGGTGGCCCCGCGGGCTTCGCGGCCCGTGCCAACGAGCTGGCCGACCGCTACGGCGGCCGGTTCGCGCCCCCCGCCGACCTGGTCGACCGGCTCGCCTCCTCGGCCACCCGCCCCACCGAAGCGGTGAGCGCAACGTGACGGCCACCGACGTGCCGGCGGGCGGCAGGCCGGACGGGCCGGGGCGCGGTGGGCCGCTGGCCGGGGTACGGGTTGTCGAGCTGGCCAGCCTCGCTCCGGCGCCGTTCGGCTGCATGGTGCTCGCCGACCTCGGCGCGGACGTGGTGCGGGTGGACCGGCCGGGCGGCCCGGCCGCAGGACGGCTGGCGGCGCCGACCGGCGGGCCGCTGCAACGCGGCCGGCGGGTGACCACGCTCGATCTGAAGTCTCCGGCCGGAGTGGCGGACCTGCTGCGCCTGGTGGATCGGGCCGACGTGCTGGTCGAGGCGTACCGGCCGGGGGTGGCCGAGCGGCTGGGCTTCGGGCCGGAGACCTGCCGGGCCCGCAACTCCCGGCTCGTGTACGCGCGGATGACCGGCTGGGGTCAGGACGGCCCGCTGGCGCCCCGAGCCGGACACGACATCGACTACATCGCGGTGGCCGGGGCGCTGGAGCCACTGGGTCGGGCCGGCGAGCGTCCGTACGCCCCGATGAACCTGCTCGGCGACTTCGGTGGAGGCGGCATGCTGCTCGCCGTGGGCGTGCTGGCCGCGCTGCTGGAACGGGAACGCTCCGGCTCGGGCCAGGTGGTCGACGCGGCGATGGTGGACGGTTCCGCACTGCTCACCGCGTTCCTGCACGGGTTGCTCGGCACCGGCTTGTGGGCCGCACCGCGTGGGCGCAACATGTTCGACGGCGGGGCACCGTTCTACGACACGTACCGCACCGCCGACGACGGCTTCATGGCCGTCGGCGCGATGGAACCGGCCTTCTACGCCGAGCTGCTGACCGGCCTCGGCCTCGCCGACGAGCCGGACCTGCCCGCCCAGTACGACCCGAGCGGCTGGGACGAGCTGCGCCGGCGGTTCACCGAGCGGTTCGCCGAGCGGACCCGGAACGAGTGGACGGCGGTCTTCGCCGACCTGGACGCGTGCGTCGCGCCGGTGCTCGCCCCCCGCGAGGCGCACCGGCATCCGCACAACGCCGCCCGGGGCACCTTCGTCGAGGTCGGTGGCGAGATCCAGCCGGCCCCGGCACCCCGCTTCGACCGGACACCGACCGGCCAGCCTGCCCCGGCACCGGACCCGGAGCACGACGTCCTACCCGTCGACACGATCCTCGCCGACTGGCCGTGACCCGCGCGGCGGGCCGGCCACGGACCCGCCTGGCACCGGGCGACCGGGGATACGCTGCCCGGATGGCAGCGTGCCCCGAGCTGACCTGGCCGCGCCCCCACCGGGGACGCGGTCGGAGTCTCTCCGGGGCAACCCCGGGGGCGTCACATCCACCTGGGCACCACACCACAGGTGCGTCGGCACGCTCCGCGAGCCTGTGCACCCGTACGACCGGGATTCGTCGGGGCACGCTGTCATCCACCCCGGGCCGGCCGTGACGACAGTCGGCTCGCTGGCCGTCGCGCTCGCCGACGCGTTCCTGGCGGCCGACCGCTGGCAGCGCGGCGACCTGGTCGCGTCCGGCGGGCGGGTGCTGAGCGTACGCCGCCGTTGGCTGTGGCCGGTCGCGGACGCCGCGCTCGCCGCGTACCCCCGGGCCCCGCGTGACCGGCCCCGGGAGCTGGCCGCCTTCCTGGCCAACCTGGCGCTGCTGGGCGAGGTGGTCGGCGCGGCGCGGCAGCGCGGCCGACCCGTCGCGGTCCGCGCCCGGCCGGTGACGCCGACCCGCACGGTCCGCCGGCCCTGGTCGACCCCGGTCCTGGACGACCTGGCCGACCTGGCCCGGCTGCTCGACCTGGCTCCGGAGCAGCTCGACTGGTACGCCGACCGCCGGGCGATGAACCGTCGCGCCGACAATCAGCGTCTGCACCACTACCGGTATCGCTGGGCCGCCGGCGGCCGGTTGATCGAGGCGCCGAAGCCACGGTTGCGCGCGCTGCACCGGCGGCTGCTCGCCGAGGTGCTGGGCCCGCTGCCGGTGCATCCGGCGGCGCACGGGTTCGTGCCCGGCCGTTCGGCGCACACCTTCGCCACGGCGCACGCTGGGCGGGCGGTGGTGGTCCGCGTCGACCTGGCCGCGTTCTTCAGCAGCGTGCCGGCCCGACGGGTGTACGGGTTTCTCCGGACCGCCGGCTATCCGGAGCCGGTTGCACATACGCTCGCCGCGATCTGCACCACCCGAACTCCACCGGCGGTGCTCCGTGCCGCGCCGGCCGACCTGCCCGAACGGCCGTGGCGGCTGAGCGTGCTGCGCGGCGGGCACCTGCCGCAGGGCGCGCCCACCTCGCCTGCGCTGGCCAATCTCTGTGCGTTCCGGCTCGATCGCCGGTTGACCGGGCTGGCCGCCGCCTTCGACCTCGACTACCAGCGGTACGCCAACGACCTCGCCTTCTCCGGCGAGCTGCCGCCCCGGCGGGTCGCCGACCTGCTCGCCGCGGTGACCGAGGTGACCCGAAACGAGGGCTTCCGGGTGCACCCGGGCAAGACCCGGGTCCGTGGCCGGGCCGACCGGCAGCTCCTCGCCGGGCTGGTGGTCAACGAACGGCCGGCGGTGCCGCGCGACGAGTACGACCGGCTGCGCGCGATCCTGCACAATGCCGCCCGCACCGGCCTGGCCGCCCAGAACCACGCCGGCCACCCGGCCTTCGCCGAGCACCTGGCGGGCCGGGTCGCGTGGGTCGGTCACGACAGTCCCACCCGCGCCGCCAAACTTGCGCCCCTCCTCGCCGCCGCCCTGGCCTCCTCGGGGCCCTGACGGACCAGAGGGACGCGACGACCAGCAGGTCACCGGCCATCTGTGGAATCCACAAAGGACTTCAGGCCGCGAGGGCAGGCGTCGCGTTGGTACTGTCGCTCCCCGGACAAGGACTGCGAGTCGTAGGGGGACGAGCATGGCGAGCGGAATCGATCCGTCCGGCCTGAGTCGCTCACTCGAAGAGGCGATGCGCCTGCTGAGCCGGGCCACGGATTCCGCCTCGGCACAGCCGGGCGGGGCCGACGAGCAGGGCGACGGGCCTGTGCCAGCTGCCGAGCAGATGGTGGGGCGGGGCACCGGCGGTGACGGTCTCGTCGAGGCGGAGGTGTCCGCCTTTGGCGGCCTGGAAACTCTGGTGATCGACCCGAGCCTGTCCCGTGCTGGCACCAGCGCCATCGCCGAGTACGTCCTGGAGGCGGTCAAGGCGGCACAGGCCGACGAACGCGCCCGGCGCGCCGAGCTGACGGCCGCTGTCGGTGCCGACAGCGCGGCCCTGACCCGGCAGCTCGAACGTGTCTCGGAGGACGCGTTCCGCGGGTTCGAGCAGATGATCGGCGACCTGGACGCGGTCACCCGCCGGATGGATCGACGCTGAGCCCATGTCCGACGGGATTCAGGTCGACGTCGACGCCCTCCACGCCGCGGCGGGCTCGCTCACGACCACCGGCCAGCAGCTCGGTGCAGAGGTCAGCAGCCTCGAGTCGACGGTGAACGGCGCGGGTAATCCGTGGGGCGCCGACGAGGCGGGCTCCCTCTTCGGAGCCGTGTACGTCGAGGTGCTCACGCATGCGCTCGACGTGTACCGGTCGATGGCTGACCAGTTGCTGGAGGCCGCCGCGAACCTCGACCTCGGCGCCGACGCGCACGAGGCGACCGACATCGCCAACGCGGAACTCTTCACGAGGATGGAGCTGCCCGGTGGGTATGCAGCTACCTCCTGAGCTCGTCGAGGCTCTGGGCTGGGTCGGCTTCACCTGGCCGACCGCCGACGAGGAGCTGCTGTTCGAGGCGTCGCAGCTGTGGTTCGCGTTCGCCGGCCGACTGCGTACGGCGGTCGGGGAGGCGGAGGCGGGCGCTGCGAAGGTCGGGGCGACCAACATCGGGGACGACGTCCGGGCGTTCGAGCAGGCATGGCAGGGCGAGGAGGGCGCGCCGCGCCGGATGGAGGACGGCGCGCAGGCGGCCGAGCTGATCGGCATGGCGTTGCTGGTGATGGCCATCATCACTTTGACGCAGAAGATCCTCGTCATCGTCCAGCTGACGATCCTCGTCGTGCAGGTGGCGATCGCGCTGGCGGCGGCCGCGCCCACCCTCGGCGCCTCGCTGGCTCAGATCCCCGTCTCGATCGGCCTGGCCCGGATGGCGATCCAACGGATCATCAAGGAGGTCATCGAACGGGTCGTCAAGGAGATCATTCCGCGGTTGCTGAAGCGGGCGAAGACGCTGCTGCGCCGTTTCGCGCGCAAGGGCCCGAAGCGCGGCGGCCCGGGACGAACCCCGGTGCCCGGCCCGCACACCACGCCCCGTTACCACAACACCAAGCCGATGCTCGACAAGTACCGGAACGAGCACCTGCCGGGAGGGCACTTCCCGACGGCGGTGCGCCGACTCAGTCCGGAGGAACTCGAACAGCACCGGGTGTTCTTCGACAGCAACGGCGTCCTGCGCAGCGCGAAGAACGGCGAGCCGTTCGACACCTCGAGCGCCCAGACCGTGTTCAGCGGCAACGGCCAGGCGATCTTCGTGATGGACCGGAACGGCAACCTCTACGCGTCCAACTACCAGAAGGTGGGCGACTTCCACCACTCGACGCTGGGTAACGGGCAACCGGTCGCGGCGGCGGGCGAGCTGGTCGTCAAGGACGGTATGGTCCAGCACGCGACGGCGCGCAGCGGTCACTACCAGCCCGACGTGAGCCACATGGGCAACCTCGATGCCGAGTTCAAGCGCAACGGCCTCAGTGACGTCCCGATCATGGGCTGGGACGGCAGACAGATCTTCTAGGGGAGTTCACAATCATGGGTACGGACAGTTGGAAGGGCCACGTCAACGGGATCCTCTACGGGATCCAGTTCGACCGGGCGCTCGACGACACCGTGGTGACGCGGGTCGCCGACGGCGTGGTCGGCGGGCTCTACCCGGGTGACCGGGCCGAGACGCTGGACGCGCTCGATCAGGCGCTGCGCTACTCGGGCCCCCTCAACGACCAGGCCGAGACGCACCACAGCGAGGAGAACATCCGGGCGTTCCTCGGCCGACTCTCCACCGCCCTCTCAACCCGCGGCTGACCCCCCGGGCCTCCGTGTCGATCAGGAGGTTCCCGCCCGGGACCTGACCTCTCGTTCGGGGAACCTGGTCGACCGAGATGGTCGCGCCGGGTGGCGGCGCAAGGGGCGGTGGTACCAGGTGGCGAAGAGGGCGACGGCGAGCAGCAGCTCGGCCACGTCCCCGCCGTAGTACATGAGCTGGGCTGCGGAGCGGAACGCCGCCGGGTCGGGGTCGGCCAGCCCGGGCGGCAGGGTGCCGGCGTGCGCGTAGAGGTACTTGGCGAGCGCGGAGTGCCCGGCCGCCGCGCCCAGCAGCGCGCCGAGCCGCACGGCCAGCCCGGGACGGCGGGGTGCCGGGTCCAGGCCGACCAGCGACCACGCGAACAGGTATCCGGCGGCCAGGTAATGCAGATGCAGGGCGTGGTGCAGGGTGGGCTGGCGCTCCGCCGCCGCGTACAGCGGGGGTGAGCAGCACCAGGGCCAGCCCGCCCGTGCTGAACAGCGCGGCGGTGACCGGGTGGGCGATCAGGTGCAGCGGGCGGGCGCGCAGCAGCCGGCCGATGAACCGGCGGGTGGTGTGGACGCGATCCGCAGCAGCAGTGTCACCGGGGCGCCGAGCACCAGCCCGAGCGGGGCCACCATGCCGAGCAGCAGGTGCTGCGTCATATGTCCGCGCGGATCGTCGGGGAGCTGCGCGAACGGCCCGACCGCGACCGCCAGCACGGCGCAGCCGGCCAGCCAGGCGCCGCTGCGCCGGTGGTCCCAGCCCCTTGGATCGCGTGCGGCGGCCACGAGGTAGCCACCGGCCAGCAGACCGACCGCCGCCAGCGGAAACCAGCCCGGGCCATCCGCGGCGTGCCCCCCGTGCGCCATCACCGGCGCCGCGAACCAGCCCGGGGCGTCCGGGGCGAGGGTCGCCGTCACCGCTGGCCGTCGCCTGGCGGTCGGGATCGCGCCCGCCAGACCAGCGCGGCGCCCACGAGCAGCAGTATCGCGCCGCCCACGTTCCACACCACGTCGTACGGCACCAGGTGGACGCCGTAGCGGATCTGGTGCAGCCGGAGCACCTTGTGGTCGACCAGCCCGTCGAAGAGCTGGAAACCCCCGGCGCCGAGCAGGACGCCACCCCAGGCGAACCGGGCCGCCAGGGCGCCGCGCCGACGCAGGTCGGCGAACCAGAAGAAACCACCGACCAGGGCGATCAGCTCGGCTGCGTGCAGCAGCCCGTCGGAGAGCAGACCCACCGACAAGGTGGACCGGTCGTAGAAGTGGTGCCAGGCCAGCAACTGATGGAAGACGATCTCGTCCACCGCGGCCATCACCGCGACCCCGATCAGGACACCGGCGAGGATGGACGACCGGACCTCCGGCACGGCGGCGGTGCGCGCACTCGGCAGGCTCGAACCGACCACCACACACCTCGCATCCGCCTCAGGTGAGGGTCGAACTACCCGAGACCGGGCGGAACATGCCCACCGAGCCGCAACGCGCGTCCAGCCGGCGGTGATCGACACGAGATTGGCGATGTCGGGGTGTCGGACCTGATGGGACACCGCGACTTCCCGGACCTCGTGTTGATCGAGGCCCCGCCGGTCAGCGGGGCGACGACATCCCCGTTTCGCGCCTCCGGCACGGCTGACGGCATGATCATGGAGCCTGAGAGGCAGCGAACCCGGAGAGGGAGGTGCACGTGCCGGACGCGGACGAACTCGTCGCCGAGGCGCTCGCGGCGGTGCGCGGCACCGACGTACGGCAGGCCGAACGGCAGCTGGACCAGCTGATGGTCGGCACCGGCGCGACGGACGGCACGGCGGCGGTGGACACGGCGCTGCTGCGTCGCCTGGTCCGCGGCGTGGCGCGGCTGTGGCCGCGCGGCTGGCAGCCGGCCGACCTGGACCGGCTCACCACCCGGCGGCTCGGCGCCCGGTCGGCACGACTGGTGCGGGACGCGATGGCCGCCCAACGGCGCGAGCAGACCGGGCCGGTTCCGGCCTGGTGGGACGAGCAGTTGCGCGAGCTGGCCGCCGAGGTGTGGTGGGACGACGACCGGAGCGTGCTGGCCGGCTGGTCCGCCCGGGAAGGGCTGGACCGGGTCGACGCCCTGCGCACGGCCGTGGACACCCTCGTCCTGGTGGAGAGCCTGCCGCCGATCGCGGTGCTGCGTCCGCCACCCGGCACGACCGGGGCGGCGGCAGCGAGCCGCCCGGCCGGCGCGGCCCGCAGTGGGTCCGGCATGCTCGAACGGGTACGGGCGCTGCTGGCCAAGGCCGAGTCGACGACCTTCCCAGCCGAGGCGGAGGCGTTGACCGCCAAGGCGCAAGAGCTGATCGCCCGGCACAGCATCGACGAGGCGCTGCTGGCGGCCGGGGCCGACCGGGGCGACCTACCCGGCGGCGTGCGGCTCGGCACCGACACCCCGTACGCGGGTGCGAAGGCGCTGCTGGTGCAGGAGGTCGCGGCGGCGAACCGCTGTGCGGCGGTCTGGTCCGACGACCTCGGCTTCGCCACCGTGCTGGGCTGGCCGGCCGACCTCGTGGCGGTGGAGCTGCTCTACACCTCGCTGCTGGTCCAGGCCACCGCCGCGATGCTGCGCGGGCGGGCCGAGCGGCGACCGGGGGCCGGGCGGCGGACCCGCGTCTGGGACGAGTCCTTCCTCAACGCGTTCGCGCTGCGGATCGGCGAGCGGCTGCGCGCGACCACCGAGGCGGCGGACCGGGCGGCGGCCGAGACGGCCGGCCCGGAGCGGCTCCTCCCGGTGCTCGCCGCGCGCGGCGAGGCGGTCCAGGAGCGGCTCGACACCCTCTTCCCGGGCGTCACCCGGCACCGGCTCAGCGTCCGCGACGCCGAGGGCTGGTCGTCCGGCACCTCCGCGGCGGACCGCGCGTCGCTGGACGTCGGCGGGGGGCCACCGCCCCGACAGGTACCGGGACGCCCCGACCCACGTTGACCCAGGCAGCGTGGGAACCGCCACCGTCGAAAAATTCTGCGATGTTCTTCGGTAGGCGGTAGGGAACGGAGCTTCGGCTCCGACCCTCCGGTGAACCGCGTCCCGACCGGGGCGCGACCAGGACCCGAGGAGCATCGCCGTGAAGTACATGCTGCTGATCTGGAACCGGCCCGGCTTCACCGAGGAGCTGACCGAGCGGGAGCGCACCGCCCTGTTCGGCGAGGTCGACGAGATCATGAAGGAGCTGACCGAGTCCGGTGAGCTGGTCGGCGGTCAGGCGTTGGCCGACCCGTCGCAGACCCGGACGGTCCGGCTCGCGGGCGGCCACCCGGAAGTCGTCGACGGGCCGTTCATGGAGAGCAAGGAGCAGTTCGCCGGCTACCTGGCCGTCGACTGCGACACCCCGCAACGGGCCGCCGAGATCGCCGCCCGCTGGCCGGACGTGCGCTTCGGCGGCGCCCTGGAGGTCCGCCCGATCATGGACGAGGCCGGGACGGAGATGTGACCGACGACCGGACGGTCGAGGACCTGCTGCGTATGCTCGCGCCGCAGGTCCTCGGCCTGCTGGTCCGCCGGCACGGGCAGTTCGACCGATGCGAGGACGCGGTGCAGGAGGCGCTGCTCGCCGCCGCGACGCAGTGGCCCGGGCAGGGCTTGCCGGACAACCCGCGCGCCTGGCTGCTCACCGTGGCCAACCGCCGGCTCACCGACGAGTGGCGCAGCGAGCGCGCCCGCCGGGACCGCGAGGTGGCGGTGGCGCTGCGCGAGCCGGCGTACGCCGGGGTGGCGCCGGCGGCCGACGCGGAGCCCTCGGTGGCGGACGCCGACGACACCCTGACCCTGCTCTTCCTCTGCTGCCACCCGGCGCTGGCTCCCTCGGCGCAGGTGGCGCTGACCCTGCGCGCCGTCGGCGGGCTCAGCACCGCACAGATCGCCCGGGCGCACCTGGTGCCGGAGGCCACGATGAGCCAACGGATCCGCCGGGCCAAACAGCGGATCGAGGCCGCCGGCGCCCGGTTCAGCATGCCCGCGCCGGGTGAGCGCGACGAGCGGCTGCGGACGGTGCTCCGAGTGCTCTACCTGATCTTCAATGAGGGGTACACCGCGTCCAGCGGGCCGGACCTGCACCGGGTGGAGCTGACCGGCGAGGCGATCCGGCTCGCCCGCGTCCTGCACGGGCTGCTGCCCGGAGACGGCGAGGTGACCGGGCTACTGGCGCTGATGCTGCTCACCGATGCGCACCGGGCCGCCCGGGTCGGCCCGGACGGCGAGCTGGTGCCGCTGACCGAGCAGGACCGGGACCGGTGGGACCGGACGGCCATCAAGGCCGGCGTCGCGCTGATCACCGAGGCGCTGACCTGGTCACCGCCCGGCCCGTACCAGCTCCAGGCGGCGATCGCCGCGGTGCACGCCGAGGCGCCGACGGCGGCGGCGACCGACTGGCGGCAGATCGCCGCGCTCTACCGGCTGCTCGCCCGGATCGCGCCGAATCCGATGGTCACCCTCAACCAGGCGGTGGCGGTGGCCATGGTGGACGGTCCCGAGGCCGGGCTCGCCCTGCTCGCTCCGCTGGACGCCGACGAGCGCACCGCCGGGCATCACCGGCTCGCCGCGGTCCGGGCCCACCTGCTGGAGCTCGCCGGGCAGCTTCCGGCGGCGCGGGACGCGTACCGGGCGGCGGCCCGGGGCACCACCAGCCTGCCCGAGCGGCGTTACCTGGAGCTGCGGGCAACCCGACTGGCCGCCCAGCGATGAGTTCCGGCGGTCGCGGGAGTCGACGTGGCATGGGAATGGTGAGCAGTCAATTGTCGATCTCGTTGGACGGGTACGTGGCCGGGCCGGACCAGAGCCGGCAGGATCCGCTGGGCCGGGGCGGGCTGCGGTTGCACGAGTGGTTCTTCGGCCTGGACAGCTGGCGGGCGCAGCACGGGCTGACCGGCGGCGAGCGGGGAGTCGACGCCGACCTGGTCGACGAGCTGACCCGGGACATCGGGGCGTACGTGATGGGCCGGCGGATGTTCGGCGGCGGGGACGGCGACTGGGACGAGAGCTGGCAGGGCTGGTGGGGCGACGATCCGCCGTTCCACACCCCGGTCTTCGTGCTCAGCCACCATTCCCGGGCGCCGCTGGTGATGCGGGGCGGCACCGAGTTCCGGTTCGTCACCGACGGCATCGAGTCGGCGCTGCGGCAGGCCCGGGAGGCGGCGGGTGACCGGCAGGTGTCGATCGCGGGCGGCGCGAGCACGGTCCGGCAGTACCTGGCCCGCCGGGCTGATCGACACCCTGCATCTGCACCTGGTGCCGATCTTCCTCGGGGCCGGTGAACGGCTCTTCGACGGGATCGCGCCGCGGCTGGAACAGGTGGCGGTGGTGGCCGGGCCGACCGTGGCGCACCTGCGCTACCGCGTCCTGCGCTGATCGCGGCACCGGCGGGTCGGTCACGCCGACGGGTCGACGGCCGGGCAGCTGGTGCCCGGACGGGGCACGACCACGCTGGTCAGGTAGCGGTCAACAGCGCCGGCCACACACGGGCTGGTGGTATAGCTGCCATGCCCCCATCCCTGATAGGTGAGCAGCACGCCGTGCTCGCCCAACTGCCGCGCCACGTTGGTGGCCCAGTTGTACCCGCTGGCCGGGTCGTGCACGGTGGCGGCGAGCAGCAGCGGCACCTCGGTGCGGACCCGCAGCCGGTGCTGCGGGTTGGCGACCGGCGCCGGCGTTCCCAGGCAGGTCACGGGGGCGAACACCGCCGGCGGATAGCGCAGGTCGGGCGCGAGCCGGCCCATCCGGCGCAGGTGTCCGGCGTACTCGCGGTAGTCGCGGACGGGCAGGCTCCAGTCCTGGCAGAAGACCGCGAACGGGTACGGAGCCACGGCGTCGCCCGTCGACGTGTCGCCGGCCGGGGGTGCGGTCGTCGGCGCGGTGACGGCGTCCATTCTGGCGATCCACCCGGCCAGCTCCGGCCACCGGTGCGTCTCGTAGAGCTTCTTGTGGGCGAGCCGGCTCAGCTCGAACGGGGTGAGCGCCGCACCGGGCCGGTCCGGGTCGGTCAGCGTCCCGCGCGCGGCCCGGCCGTGCAGCCCGGCCCAGACCTCCCGGACGTCCCGCCCCCTGAGCGGGCAGCCGGCGGACCGGGCACACCAGGCGACGAATTCGTCGAACGCGCCTTCCGCGGTGACGGCCTGGGTGTCGAGGAAGGCACGGATGTCGAGGCTGTGATCCATCGCGGCCTCCAGCACCATGGCCCGGACGCGGTGCGGGAACAGCTCCGCGTACCGCTGCCCGAGCAGGGTGCCGTACGAGCTGCCGTGGAAGGTCAGCAGCCGCTCGCCGAGCGCGGCGCGGACCGCGTCGAGGTCGCGGGCCGCGCTGGTCGTGTCCACGTGGTCGTAGAGCGGCCCGGTCCGGGCCCGACAGTCGGCCCGCAGCAACGCGTTGCCGGCCAGCGTGGCGTCGAACTGAGCCTGGTCCGCTATCAGCTGCGGTTGCCGGGCGAGCAGGTCCGTCGAGCAGATCACCGGGTGGCTGCCGCCGGTGCCGCGCGGGTCGAAGCTGACGATGTCGAAGCGGCGGCGCAGCTCGGCGCTGAACCGGGAGCTGCCGGTCACCACCCGGTCGACCCCGCTGTCGCCCGGCCCGCCGGGGCCGAACACCAGTGCGCCGGTCCTTGCGGACGGGTCGGTGGCCGTCCGACGGGCCAGCGCCAGGTCGAACCTCTCGCCCCGAGGCCGGCGCCAGTCCACCGGCAGGGACAGCGTGCCGCACTCGGCGGTGGCGTCCCCGGGGCAGGGCCGCCAGTCGATGGTGGGGCCCGGTTGTGCTCGGGCGGCGGCCGGGCCGACCGGGGTCAGGCCGGTGACCGTGAGGGCCAGGGCGACCGCCCAGCCGACGGTGGATTTGCGTACGCGCAGCATGGAGTGCTGTCCTCTCCTCGAAGGAGCGTCACGGGAGAAACTCGCCCACCGGGCGAGGTGGTGCTGCTTCCACCGGGCCGTCGAGTAGCCGCTCGACGGCCCGGTCCTTTCGTGCGCCGGGTTCACTCGACCTCGCGCAGGACGCGTTCCAGCGCGCCCATCCGGGTCTCCATCCCGCTTAGCCGGCCGTCCAACGCCGCGAGCAGTCGGGCGTTCTCCGCCTGGGCCTGAGCGGCGGTCTCGGCGAGCCGGCGGTAGTCGTCCGCGCGGGCCGATTCGAGCCGGGCCCGTCGGGTCTTGGCGAGCTGCACGATGGTCACCGTGAACACGCTGATCAGCAGGGCGAAGATGCCGATCGCGCCGACCACCTCGGTCCAGTCGTGCTCGCTCATCGCTCCGCTCCGGGCTGCTCGGCCGAGTCGGGCACGGTCAGCGTCTCGACCGCCGCCGCGATGATCTCGGGGGTGAGTGTGAGCACGAAGGGCTCCACCTCGTAGTAGTTCATGGCTTTCCCGTCCTCCGACAATTCCAGGCGTGCGGTGACCAGCCCGGCCGCCGCCAGCTTCCGTAGGTGGACCTGCAACAGCGCCCGGCTGATGCCCAGTTGCCGGGCCAGCCGGCTCACGTAGGCGCGCTCGCGGGCCAGTGCGGCGACGACCCGCAGCCGGTGCGGGTTGGCCAGCGTGGCCAGCACCCGGACCAGGTCGTCACCGGTCGGCGGCGGAGCGGCACTCATAAGCAGCCCTTGCACATGCCAAGAGAAGTTAGCAGGTGCCGACGTGCGGCGACCGGGGTTCGGGAGCGAATCAGGGGGATCTCAGGGTCCACCGAGGGGCCGGACAGACAGCACGCCGGGCCGGTGAGATCACCGGCCCGGCGTGCGGAGTGCGTCGTACGTCAGCTCTTGAAGGCGTCCTTGATCTTCTCGCCAGCCTGCTTGAGCTTGGCTCCGGCCTGGTCGTTGCGACCCTCCGCCTCGAGCTGCTCGTTGTCGGTGGCCCGACCGGCGCCTTCCTTCAGCTTGCCGGCCGCATCCTCGGTGGCGTTGTTGATCTTGTCGTCGATACCCATGTGCCAACCTCCATCGCGAGCGTCGCTACGCCACCAGCAGTACCCCTGCCATCGCCGGTCCAACCATCCCGACTACACCCCGTCGACGGGGGCGGCCGGGCGGAACCGGCGCAGGCGCAGGCTGTTGGCCACCACGAAGACCGAGGAGAGGGCCATCGTGGCGCCGGCGATCATCGGGTTGAGCAACCCGGCAGCGGCCAGCGGCAGGGCCGCCACGTTGTACCCGAAGGCCCAGAACAGGTTGCCCCGGATGATGCCGAGCGTGCGCCGGGACAGCCGGATGGCGTCCACCGCGGCGTCCAGGTCGCCCCGGACGAGGGTGAGGTCCGACGCCTCGATCGCCACATCGGTGCCGGTGCCCATCGCCAGGCCCAGGTCGGCCTGCGCCAGCGCCGGGGCGTCGTTGACCCCGTCGCCGACCATCGCCACCGACCTCCCCTCGGCCTGGAGTCGCCTGACCACGTCGACCTTGCCGGCCGGCAGGACCTCGGCGATCACCTCGTCCACGCCCACCTCGGCGGCGACCGCCCGGGCCACGGTGACGTTGTCCCCGGTCAGCAGGACCGGGGTGAGCCCCAGGGCGCGCAGCCGGGCCACCGCCGCCCGGCTGGTCGGCCGGACCACGTCGGCGACCGCGAGCACACCGCAGGCCCGCCCGTCCCAACCGGCGACGATCGCCGTCCGACCGGTCGCTTCCGCGTCGGCGACCGCCCGCTGGACCTCCGGCGGTACGTCGAACCCGCGCTCGCGCAGCAGCCGGAGCCGACCGATCAGCACACTCCGGCCGTCCACCGTGGCGCTGACGCCCAACCCCTCGACGTTGGCGAAGCCGGTCACCGGGGGCAGCGTCCCGGCCTCGGCGGCGCCCGCCGCGACCGCCCGTGCGATCGGGTGCTCGGAGGCGGCTTCGACCGCCCCCGCGAGCCGGAGCAGATCGGCACGGTCCGTACCGGCCGCCGGCACGACGTTCACCAGGGTCATCCGGCCGGTCGTCACGGTGCCGGTCTTGTCCAGCACCACGGTGTCCACCCGCCGGGTCGACTCCAGCACCTCCGGTCCCTTGATCAGCACGCCGAGCTGAGCGCCCCGGCCCGTGCCGACCAGGAGTGCGGTCGGCGTGGCCAGGCCGAGCGCGCAGGGGCAGGCGATGATCAGCACGGCCACCGCGGCCGTGAACGCGGCGGTCGGCCCAGCCCCGCTGCCGAGCCACCAGCCGAGGGTGCCCACGGCGAGCGTGATGACGATCGGCACGAACACGCCGGAGATCCGGTCCGCCAGCCGCTGCACGGCCGCCTTGCCGCTCTGGGCCTGCTCGACCAGGTCGGCCATCCGGGCGAGCTGGGTGTCCCCGCCGACCCGGGTGGCGGTGACGACGAGCCGGCCGCCCGCGTTGATCGTGGCACCCACCACGCCGTCGCCCGGGCCGACCTCGACCGGGACCGACTCGCCGGTGAGCATGCTGGCGTCGACGGCCGACGTGCCCTCGTCGACCACGCCATCGGTGGCGATCTTCTCGCCGGGGCGGACCACGAACCGGTCACCGACGGCGAGCTGGTCCACCGGGATCAGGGTCTCCACCCCGTCGCGGAGCACCGCCACCTCCTTGGCGCCCAGTTCGAGAAGGGCGCGCAGGGCGGCGCCGGCGGTCCGCTTCGAGCGGGCCTCGAAGTAACGGCCGGCGAGGATGAACACCGTCACCCCGGCGGCGGCCTCCAGGTAGATGTTGCCGGCGCCGTCGGTGCGGGTGATGTCGAAACGGAACGGGTGGGTCATGCCGGGCATCCCGGCGTCGCCGAGGAAGAGCGCCCAGAGCGACCAACCGAACGCGGCGAGGGTGCCGAGCGAGACCAGGGTGTCCATGGTCGCCGCGCCGTGCCGCAGGTTGGTCCAGGCGGCCCGGTGGAACGGCAGCCCGCCCCAGACCACCACCGGGGCGGCGAGCGTCAGCGACAGCCACTGCCAGTAGTCGAACTGCCAGGCCGGCACCATCGCCAGCACGACCACCGGCACGCTGAGCGCCACCGACACCCAGAGGCGGGTACGCGGGCCACGCAGCGCGTCCACCGGCTCCTCGGCGGTGGAAGGTGGGGACGGCAGGGACGCCGTGTAGCCGGTCTTCTGCACCGTGCCGATCAGGTCGTCCGGCGTGACGCCGTCGACGTACCGGACAGTGGCTTTCTCGGTGGCGTAGTTGACGGTCGCGCTGACCCCGTCCATCCGGTTCAGCTTCTTCTCGATCCGGGCGGCGCAGGCGGCGCAGGTCATTCCGCCGATCGCCAACTCGATCCGGTTCGGCGCCTCGGGCAGCGGTCTGCTGGTGGTGGTCATCATCTGGTCCCGTCAGTTGTGCCCGTGCCCGGGGATGCCGTGGTCGGCGTCCCCGGTCGGCGCGGGTCCGCTCGGGGTGGGATCGGTCGGGGTGGGATCGCCACCGGTCGTCGGTGCGCCGGTGGGCGGGGTGGGCGAGGTGCCGGCGACCACGGTGAACTCGGCGGTGTGCACCGACCCGCCGTGCCGGAAGTCGAGGTAGAGCCGGTAGCTGCCGGCCGAGGGCACCTCGGCGAGGAAGGTGACAGCCGGACCGGGCGGGGTGCGCCCGTCGCCGGGTGTCCCCTCCGGGTGCACGTGCAGGTATGCCAGGTCACCCCGGCGCAGCGCCACGAGATGGCCGTACGCGCCCAGGTAGGGCTCCAGGTCGGTCACCGGCCGCCCGTCCCGGCTGACGGTCAGTGTGAGCGGCGAGGTCCGGCCGGGCTGCACCGCGCCGGCCAGGGTGACCGTGTAGCCGTCGACGGTCGTGCTGGTCGCCGGCGCGGGCAGCGGCCGTTCGGCCAGCGTTCCGGGGACCGTCACGTCCACCCCGAGGGTCAGCGGCTCTCCCCCGGTCGGGGCGAAGTCGGCGAACGCCCGCCACTGCCCGGGGCCGGCCAGTGGGGTGGCGACGCGCCACGTGCCGTCCGGGGCCAGGTCGGGATGCACGTGGCGGAAGCCGGAGAGGTCCCGCCGAGCGACGATGAGATGCATCCGCTTGTCGTGCGCCACGTCGAACCGGGTCACCGGTCGGCCGTCCGGGCCGCCGATCCGAAAGGCGAACTCGCCGGCCGGCGCGGCGACCGGTTCGAGGGTGTAGCCGCGGTCGGCGACGAGCAGGCCGCCGGGGAGCCGGTCGGCCGCCTCATCGTGCTCTCCGTGGCCGGCCGGGCCCGGCTCGTGGGCGGCCCCGTCGTCGTGCCGGTTCTCGGCGACCGGGGCGGCGGGACCGGCCACCTGACCGATCCCGTACGCCGCGCCGAAGACCGCCGCGAGGCCGAGGGCGAATCCGCCCAGTCTGGTCACCGTATTCATGCCGGGCCTCTCGATCAGGCGTCGACGAGGTCGTAGCCGGCCTCGTCGACGGCGGTCCGGACGACTTCCACGTCCAGCGGCTGGTCACTGCTGACGGTGACCCGGCCGGTGGCCAGGTCGACCTGAACCTCGCGCACACCCGCGATGGCGCCGACCTCGGCGCTGACCGAGCTGACGCAGTGCCCACAGGTCATGCCCTGCACCTGGTACGTCGTGTTGACCATCGAACCGTCTCCCTCCGCCACCTCCGAGCCTATACCCCCCAGGGGTAAATCGAAGGCGGACGTCTGTCCTTGTGTTGTACCGGTACCCGGTGGGGGTATCCCCGACAGAAAGGGACAGTACCATACCCCCCAGGGGTAGGCTACCCTGGTCGCCATGACCGCACCCACTCCGATCCGCGGATACACCGCCAGCAAGGATCAACTGCTCGCGCGGCTCCGCCGTGTCGAGGGGCAGGTCCGGGGCATCGAGAAGATGGTCGACGACGACCGCTACTGCATCGACGTGCTCACCCAAATCTCCGCGATCCAGGCCGCGCTGGACAAGGTGGCGCTGGGGCTGCTCGACGGGCACGCGCGGCACTGCATGCACGAGGGCGCCGCCGAGGGCCGGGCCGACGAGATGGCCACCGAGATGATGGCGGCGGTCGGCCGGCTGATGAAGCGCGGCTGAGACCGGGTGACGCTCGCCCGGTCCGACCGGACCGGGCCGTCACTCGGTCTCCGGGTCGAGGCGTACCCCACGCAGCAACTGGGCGTTGAGCGCCACCACGATGGTGGACGCGGACATCAGCACCGCGGCCAGCGCCGGGCTCAACGCCACCCCGGCCCACGCCAGCACCCCGGCCGCCAGCGGCAGCGCCACCACGTTGTAGCCCGCCGCCCAGGCCAGGTTCTGCCGCATCTTCCGGTACGACGCCCGCGAGAGCCGGACCACGGCACCGACCCCGCGCGGGTCCGACGAGGCCAGCACCACCCCGGCGGACTCGATCGCCACATCGGTGCCCGCGCCGATCGCGATGCCGACGTCCGCCCGCGCCAGCGCCGGCGCGTCGTTCACCCCGTCGCCGACCATCGCCACGGTCAACCCCCGCCGCTGAAGCTCGGCCACCCGGCCGTCCTTCTCCGCCGGCAGCACCTCGGCGAAGACCTCGTCGACACCCCGCCGGAAACCCAGGTCGGCGGCGACCGCCTCGGCCACCGGACGGGCGTCACCGGTGATCATGGCGATGGCGCGGACGCCCGCGGCGCGCAGCTCGACGATGGCCTCCCGGGCCTCCGGACGTACCTCGTCGGTCAGCGCGAACGCGCCGAGCACGGCGTCCGGCGGCCGTACCAGGTACAGCACCGCGGCGCCCCGCGCCGACCAGTGGCCGATCGCCGCCTCCAGCTCGGCCGGGAGCGACAGGCCCAGCTGCCGCAGCAGCGCCGGACCGCCCACCGCGTACTGCGTACCGTCGACGGTGGCCTGCACCCCGCGCCCCGGCAGCGACCGGAACCCGACGGCCGGGGCCGGTCCGACGCTCCCGGCCGCCGCCACGATCGCCCGAGCCAGCGGATGCTCGCTGTCGGACTCCACGCCGGCCGCGATCCGCAGCACCTCGTCCCGCGCGACGCCGGGTGCCGTCGCCAGGTCGGTGACCACGTGCTCGCCCCGGGTCAGGGTGCCGGTCTTGTCGAACAGCACCGCGTCGACGGTCCGCATCCGCTCCAGCGCCAACCGGTCCTTGACCAGGATCCCGGACCGCGCGGCCAGTGCGGTGGAGAGCGCGACGACCAACGGAATGGCCAGCCCGAGCGCGTGCGGGCAGGCGATCACGAGGACGGTGACCGCGCGGACCACCGCCTCGTCGGGCCGGCCCAGCGCGGTCCAGACCAGCACGGTCAGCACGGCGGTGCCGGTGGCCAGGTAGAACAACGCGGCCGCGAACCGGTCCGCCAGCAGCTGGGCCCGCCCGCCGGAGCGCTGCGCCTGCGCGACCATCCGCTGGATGCCGGCGAGCGCGGTCTGCTCACCCAGCGCCTCGACGCGGACCCGGATCGCCGAGTCGGTGGCGACGGTGCCGGCCACCACCCGGTCCCCTGCCGACCGGGCGACCGGACGCGACTCTCCGGTGATCATCGACTCGTCCAGCTCGGCGCCGCCGTCGACGATCCGCCCGTCCGCCGGAACCCGCCCACCCGGCCGGACCAGCACCACCTCGCCGACCCGCAGCTCGGTCACCGGCACCGGCTCGACCCGCCCGTCCGCCGCCACCCGCTCGGCATCGTCGGGCAGCAGCGCGGCCAGTGCCGCGAGCGCGCCCCTGGCCTGACCGATGGCCTTCATCTCCTGCCAGTGCCCGAGCAGCATGATGGTGACCAGCGCGGCAAGCTCCCACCAGAAATCCAGGTCGAAGGCGCCCACGCTGGTGGCCAGTGACGCGGTGTAGGCGACGGTGATGGCCATCGCGACCAGCAGCATCATGCCCGGCGCCCGATCGCGGACCTCGCGGACCGCGCCGACCAGGAACGGCCAGCCGCCCCACCAGAACACCACCGAGCCGAGCACGGGCCCGACCCAGGACCGGCCCGGGACGTCCAGCCCGAGGCCGAGCCGGTCCAGCACCAGGTGGCTGGTCAACACCACCGGCACGGTGAGCACGAGGCAGACCCAGAACCGGCGGCGGAACATCGCCGGATCGTGCCCGGCGTGCTTGTCGTGCTGATGTGGCCCGCCGTCGGCGTGTCGCTGGTGGCCACCGGGCCCGGCGTGGCGCTCGTCGGCGGCGGGACGATCGGGGTCGGGCGGCGACGGAGCGGGCATGACTCCAACATGCCGGTCCGGAACCCGCCACGCGAGCGGTTCGACCACCCGACACTCCGGCACGACCTGCGTCCCCGGGTCGGGCTGGTTAGCATTCCGACGATGGCCCTCCGGATCCCGCTACGCAGTTGGGCAGAGGTGCCGCCACGTTGTGGCGTCACCTCCCGCCGACCGGGCCGAGCTTTCACCCTGCGTGGTCACGAGGTCGCCGTCCAGCGATCCGGCGCGCTCGTCGCCGCTTTCCCGCGGCGGCGGTGAACCGACCGGCCCGTCGGCACGTACCCCGCACCGGATCGTTGGGAGTCTCGCATTGGGTTCCGACCACACCCGCTCCGCTCCGTCCGCCCCACCCCGGGTGCGACGGATCCTCGTCGCGACGGTGGTGCCCCTCTTCGTCGCGACCGTGCTCGCCGCGGTCGTGCTCTGGCCTCGCGACGGGTCACCGCGGACCGACGGCGGTGCGAACGTGCCGCGCTACCACGGCACGGTGACCCGGGTGGTGACCGAGCCGTGCCCAGCGGCGGCGCCGAACCCCGAGGGCACACCGAGCGTCGGGGACGGGCCGTGCGGCACGGTGGACGTCCGGGTGAACGACGGGCCGGCCTCCGGCCAGCGGATCCAGACACCCGTGCCCGCCGGACCCGGCGCGCCCCGGGTCGAGGTCGACGACGAGGTCATCCTGGTGGAGCTGACCGACCCGACCGATCCGACCGCCAGCAGTTGGAACATCGCCGAACACCAGCGCGGCGCGCCGCTGCTGTGGCTGGCGGTGATCTTCGCCGCCGCGATCGTCGCGTTCGGCCGGTGGCGGGGCCTGGCCGCTCTGGCCGGGTTGGCCGCCAGCTTCGCCATCCTGCTCACCTTCGTGCTGCCCGGAATCGGCGCCGGCCGGTCGCCGCTGCTGGTAGCGGTGGTCGGTGCCGCGCTGATCATGTTCGTGGTGCTCTACCTGACGCACGGGGTCAGCGCGCAGACCTCGGTCGCGGTGCTCGGCACCCTGGGCAGCCTGGTCCTCACCGGCGTACTGGCCACCATCGTCAGCGGCGCCACGCACCTCACCGGCTTCGGCAGCGAGGACGCCACCACCCTGTCGATGTTCCAGGCCGACGTGGACCTGCACGGCCTGCTGCTCGCCGGGATCATCATCGGCTCGCTCGGGGTGCTCGACGACGTGACCGTCACCCAGGCGGCCACCGTGACCGAGCTGGCCAACGCCAACCCCGGGCTGACCCGGTTGCAGCTCTACCGGGCGGCGACCCGGGTCGGCCGGGCGCACATCGCCTCCACCGTCAACACCATCGTGCTGGCGTACGCGGGCGCCTCGTTGCCGCTGCTGCTCCTGCTCACCGCTGACTCGCGACCGATCGGGCAGATCCTGACCAGCGAGTTCCTCGCGCAGGAGATCGTCCGCAGCGGGGTCGCCACGCTCGGGCTGATCGCCGCCGTACCGCTGACCACCGGGCTGGCCGCGATGGTGACCGCAGCCGGCCGGCAGACCACCGCGCCCGCCGCCGAAGCGCCCGCCCCGCGACCCCAGCCCGACCGCGCCGAGGCACTGGCGGCGCTGAGCTCCCCGCGCACGGATCGGCCCGACCTCACGTCGCCCGACCCGACGCGGACCACACCCTCATCCACCGCCACCGACCGGTGGCCAGAGCCGAACAGGAGCACGGATACGGCATGGTGACACTCCTCAACGTGACCACGTCGGGCGTCCGCCCTGAGAACCGCATCACTGGTCACTCAGCGCCATGGCGAAATGACGCTTTTAGTCGGTATCAGGGCGTAGCTCAGCCGGTGGGCTCTCGGGTAACCTCACTGCCGGTTACCGATGAAGGCGCGAAGCGGCGCCTGCGGTGCCACCGCCCAATCGCCAACCGGCGAGCCGGGAACCCAGGTACGTGGGGTGAATCCGCGACAGCGGTAGGGGCCACTTCCGCCCCGAACCCGTCAGCTAACCCGGTCGGCGGTCGACGGAAGGGAACATTGTGACGGCACCCCTACGCCGCTGGTTGACACCCGTGGTGGCCGTGATCGCCGCACTGACCGTGCTCGCCGGGCCCCTCCCGGCGCAGGCCGCCCCGACGACCCCCACACCGTCCGGGCACGAGGAGGACGGCGAGCCCCAGTTGCTCAACGACGTGATCGAGCAGACCAACCGCAAATTCTCCGCGGCCAAGTCCAAACTGAACACGTCGAAGAAGAAGCAGCTGCAGCTGGCGCTGGAGGTCGACCGGGCCAAGGCCGACCTGAACGCACTGGCGCCGCAGGTCGGGCAGATCGCCGCCCAGTCGTACCGCACCGGCCGGATCGGCCCGCTGGCGATGCTGCTGGAGAGCGAAGCCCCGGACTCGTTCGTCCAACGTGCCGCCGCGCTCGATGAGATGAACATGGTCAACGAGAAGAAGCTCGCCGAGGTCAACGCGGTGAAGACCCGCGCTGAGCAGGCCAAGCTGGCCCTCGACGCGGAGGTCCGCGAGCAGCAGAAGCAGACCGCCCTGATGGCCAAGGAGAAGCGCGAAGCGGACAAGGCCCTCGCCCTGGTCGGTGGGAAGGGCTTCACCGGCGGGCTGGTGTCGGCCACCTCACCGGTCGCCCGGCTCGGCCCGGGCCGGACCGCCGACGGCGACTGGAAGTCCGAGTCGTGCAGCCAGAACGACCCGACCACGTCCGGCTGCGTCACCCCGCGCACGCTGCACGCGTACAAGGAGGTCAAGCGGGCCGGATTCAACCGGTTCGTCGGCTGCTACCGATCCGGGGGGCCGTGGGAGCACCCGAAGGGCCGCGCCTGCGACTGGTCTCTGCAGAAGAGCGGCTTCAGCCCGTGGCACAACGAGGACACCCGGACGTACGGCAACAACGTCGCCGCGTTCCTCATCCGCAACGCCGACCGGCTCGGCATCTACTACGTGATCTGGAACCGGCAGATCTGGTTCCCGGCGACCGGCTGGAAGTCGTACAGCGGGCCGTCGAACCACACCGACCACGTACACATGTCGCTGCTCTGACCCACGCTCTCCGTCGAGGGCCGTTCCGCGTGACGCGGAGCGGCCCTCGACGCGTTCAGGCGGCGGGCGCGGCCGGACCGACCGGCGTGCTGGCGTCGATCGGTCCGTCGAGCGTCGTGGCCGGCACGGCGGCCACCGGACGCACCACTCCGGCGGCCAGCCGGTACGACACCCCTACCACCGCGCACCGCCCCCGCTCCACCTCGGTGGCCAGCACGGGCGACTGCCCGAGCAGCGCC
Source organism: Micromonospora sp. NPDC005163 (assembly GCF_053599835.1). NCBI lineage: Bacteria > Bacillati > Actinomycetota > Actinomycetes > Micromonosporales > Micromonosporaceae > Micromonospora > Micromonospora sp. NPDC005163. The sequence goes on along the minus strand of NZ_JBSFYP010000003.1, from coordinate 179,326 downwards.
TCGACGGTCTGTGCGATGTGGATGTCGACGATGCGGCCGATGTCGTCCACCCCCTCCGCCTCGGCCCGACGCAGGCTGGGCAGCACGGCGTCGACCACCGCGCCCAGGTGCCCCTGGGGCGGGTTGCCGGTGGCTGCCGACTCACGGGCGGCCTGCACCGCACCGCACGAGTCGTGGCCGAGCACCACCACCAGCGGGGTGCCGAGCACGGTCACCGCGTACTCCACGCTGCCCAGCACCTCCGGGCCGGTGGTGTGCCCGGCGGTACGGACCACGAACAGGTCGCCCAGCCCACGATCGAAGATGATCTCGGCGGCCAACCGTGAGTCGGAGCAGCCGACGATCACCGCGAAGGGGTGCTGCCCGTCGGCCACCGCGGCCCGGTGTCCGGCATCCTGGTTGGGGTGGCGGGGTGCGCCGCGGACGAAGCGCCGGTTCCCGGCGATCAGCTCGGCGTACGCCTGGGCCGGCTCGGTGAGTGCCGGCGTCGGGTCGGCAGTACGCTGCGAACCCGGCTGCTGGCCGGGTGTACCGGGACGGCTCATCCCCGCACCTCTTTCCACGCGTTGACCTGCTCAACCGACTCATCAGCGGGGCGGCGGCGGGCGCTGGTCCGGGTTCCACGGTCACACGCACCACAAGATGCGTCAAGTTATACGTGATATAGATTTCATACGTTGCCCCTCGGAGCGCCGCTCCGGCGACGCTCCAGGGGGTACGAAGCACCGGAGAGGCGGACCCACGATGGCGAGCTCGGCGACGGCGGCTGGCGACACCGGCGGCCGGAACTGGACGTTCCTCACCAACCACGGGCACGTTCTGCTGGCCATCGGCCGCGACCCCACCGCCCGGCTGCGCGACGTGGCGGCCGAGGTCGGCGTGACCGAGCGGGCCGCGCAGGCGATCGTCGCCGACCTGGAGGCCGGCGGCTACCTGCGCCGCACCCGGGTCGGGCGGCGCAACGAGTACACCCTCAACCCGGCCGGCCACTTCCGGCACCCCGCCGAGGCCGACCGCCAGGTCGGTGCTCTGCTCGCGCTCTTCGCCGAGACACCCGCCCCGGAGGCCGCCCCCCGCTCCTGAGCGCCCTCGCCGGGCCGTTGCCCGACCGCGACACAGCGGTAATCTCTGCGGGTGCGCGAATGCCTGCCGTTGAGCGCGACCGACCCGTCCCGCCGCCGTACCGGACGTGCCGTCCACGCTGTCCTCAGTGGAGCGCTGGCGGTCCTGCTCGGCGCCGCCCTGGCGGTCGTCCCCTCCCCGGCGGTCGCGGCGCCGCCCACCTGTGGCCCAGGTGGCGAGGACGGCCTGGTGGAGATGCCGTGGGCACTGCGCCGGCTGGACCCGGCCTCGGCGTGGCCGCTGTCCCGGGGCGCCGGCGTGACGGTGGCGGTCATCGACTCCGGGGTCTCCGCCGTCCACCCGCTGCTCAAGGGCCAGGTGCTTGAGGGCCGGGACTTCAACGGCCTGCCGGCCAGGCAGGGCCAGTGCGACGAGGCCGGGCACGGCACGATGGTGGCCGGCATCATCGCCGGCAAGGAGGGCACCGGCGTGCCGTTCAGCGGCATCGCCCCGGCGGCCCGCATCCTGCCGATCCGGGTGCTGCCGGACACCAAGGGCACCAACGACGAGGCGCTGCCCGGGCAGATCGCCGCGGCCATCGACTACGCGGTCGGGCAGGGCGCCGACGTGATCAACCTGTCCCTGGTGACCCTGGACCGCCCCGAACTGGAGGCGGCGGTCAAGAACGCGCTCGCGAAGCGGGTGGTGCTGGTTGCCGCCGCCGGCAACCGGCAGGAGCAGCAGCAGGAGAAGACGGGTTACCCGGCCGCGTACGAGGGTGTGATCGCGGTGGCCGGCGTCGACGAGCAGGGCGGCCACGTGGGCACCTCGGTCAGCGGCGCCTACGTCGACGTCGCCGCACCGGGGTTGAACATCGTCGGCCCGGCCCCGCGCGGGAGCGGCTACCGCGCCGAGCCGACCGGCGGCACCAGCTTCGCCGCCGCGTACGTGTCGGGAGTGGCCGCGCTGGTCCGGGCAGCCCACCCGCAACTCGACCCACAACAGGTCGCCGACCGGCTGGAACGGACCGCGGACAACCCGCCGGACGGGCACAACGCCGAGATCGGCTACGGCGTGGTCAACCCGTACCGAGCCGTGTCGAGCCTGCTGGGCACTCGTACCGATCCGCCCGCCGGTGCGCTCCCCGCGCCCGCCCGGTCGGACGACCCGCTGGGCTGGCAACGCAGCGCCGCGATCTGGGCGGCGGCGGTCGGCGGGCTGCTCGCCGCGCTGCTGCTGGCCGCCCGGCCGATCATGAATCGAGGCCGCCGACGCGGCTGGCGCCCGGGACGGCGCACCGACGCAGCGATCACCAACTGACCGGCGCCGCTTGATCGCGCCTGGCACGGTCTCCGGCGGCCGTGCCCGCCACGGCACCGACGAGTCGTCCCCGTCGGTGCCGTGCCGTCCTGACGATCAGCGCAGGATGCCGGAGGTGCCGCCCCCGTCCGCGCCCCACACGTCCTCGTCCTCCTCCAGCCAAGTGTTGCGGGGAGTCTCCTCCTCGCCGTAGCCGGCGCCCGCACCGGCGCCCATCCCGGCCATACCCGCGCCTCGCGCACCCGCGCCGCGGCCGCCGGCCCCGGCACCCGTCGCGCCCCGACCGGCACCGCCCCGGCCGGCACCGCCGCCGGCGGCGCCACCCATCCCGGGTGCCATGCCGCCGCCCGCGCCCAACTTGCCGCCCGCGCCGACGCGACCGCCGCCCCGGCCACCACCGCGGCCGGCGCCCGCCGCGCCACCACCCATCATCGGGCCCATGTTGGGGGAGACCGCCCGGCCGAGAGCGCCACCGCCCGCGAGAGCGCCCGTGCCAGCGCCGGCTCCGGCGCTACCCAGGCCGCCGCCGCTGCCGAGCCCACCGGCACCGCCGAGACCGGAGGAGCCCAGGCCGCCGCCCCCCAGGCCGGAGCCGAGACCGGGCGTCCCGCCGCCGCCGGCACCCGCGAGCCCGCTGCTGTAGTCGTCCTCCAGACCCCCGGTGCCCGGCACCCCGCCGGTGCCGGGGTAAGCGCCCGAGCCGGTGCCGTACCCACCGGAGAGGTCGGGGTGCGTGCCGGAACCGCCGGGCAGGTTGCCGGTGTCCGGCATGCCGTTGGCGTCGATCGAGGGCCTGGCGCCCAGGTCGCCGATGGACGGTTTGCCGCCGCCGATGTCCGGTACGCCACCGACCCCGCCACCACCGCCGCCACCGTTGTCCAGCTTCGGAATCTCGGTCTTCGGTGTCTGGTTCTGGAAGCCGCTCGCGTCACCCGGGGTGCCCGGGGCGATGTTCTGGTAGTCGCCGCTGACCCGCTGGTATACGCCCGCAGCCTCGTCGGACCGGTCGTTGATCCAGTCGGCGACCGCGGTCACCGGATCCAACCAGCCGAGGAAATCCGGCGCCACCTTGGCCTCGAAGAAGCCCACGCTGAGGGTCAGCTTGGCGTTCCGCGCCTCCAGCACGTCGTTGACGCAGGTCGCCGGGACCGGGAAGTCCCGCTGGGCGGCGGTGAGTTTCTCCGCGGCGCTCTTGAGCGACTGGACGATGCCGGTGCCCTTCTCGGCGTCCGCCACGATGTTCCCGGTGTCCTTGGCGATCTGCTCGACGTGCCCCTTGAACGCCTCGTACGCGGGGCCCTTCCAGACCGTGCCCAGGTCCTTGATGTTGGTGTCGAGACTCTGCTTGACGTTGTCGAGATTCTTGATCAGCTGCTCCCAGCCAAGGGCGGCGCTCTCCACGTCACCCGGCCGGCCGTCGATGACGACCTTCTGGCACATCTCTTCCCAGCTCAGGCCCATCTGCGTCCTCCCCGTTCTAGCGACCGTCGCCGTTGCCGGCCACGTCGCCGAAGACCCGCTGCATGTCGGCGGCGGACATCGCGTTGGCGTGCTCCGCCGTCTCGTAGTTCTCCTTGACCTGACGCAGTGCCTCCGCCGCGTCGTACAGGCTCTGGGAGAGCCGCCGGACGCCGCTCTCGGTGCCCTGGTAGAGCCCCTGGTGCTTGGCGGCCAAGCGACCGGCCCAGTCGAAGCCACCGAGCGGGCTCGCCGGGCCCCCGGGCGCCCCGGTCGCCGCGCCGGCGGCCGCGCCGCCCATCAGGTCCTGGATGTCGACCATGTCGTAGGAGAGCTTGTTCAGGTACGCCGCGTGGGTCTCCAGCCAGTCGATGGCCGAGTCCAGGCTGGTGGCGTCCCACTCGGTCTTGACGCCCGCCTCGCCGGGCGCGGTGACCAGACCCTTCGGCGTCGCGGCGTGGTTGACGTTGTCGATCTCGAAGCCGGTCACTGCCAGACCCGGCGTCATCACCCCGGCCGCCGGGACCGGGATGTAGATGTCGTTTGCCTCGAACCGTTCCGGCTGCTTGGTCGTGTCGTCCGTCATCGGTCCCCTCCCCGAAAACCTGACTGGTGGTCCGCGCTCACTGCTGCTGTGGGCCGGTTGGCGGTGGAGCGTGCCCCGGGCCGGCACCCGGCCAACCAGGCCCGCCCGACGGCGGTGCCGGCGCGGCCTGAGCCGGCGGGTAGCCGGGCGCGGGTTGGCCCGGCGGCGGATAACCCGGCGTGGTCTGAGCCGGCGGATAGCCCGGCGGCGGATACCCGGGCGCGGGCTGGCCCGCCGGCGGACCGTAGCCCGGGCCGGGATGTTGCGGTGGAGCCTGACCCGCTGACGTCGGCCAACCGGGCGGACCCGCGGGCCAACCCGGCGGCGGCCCCGGGGGGCCGGAAAGCGGACCGCCGACGGCCACCCCCTTACGCCGCTTGCGACGCCGCAGCACCACCAGCAGGATGACCAGCGCGACAATCGGCACAGCCAGGCAGAGCCCCACCTGGACGATGGCGCCGGCTTTGTTGGTGACCCCGAACTCGACCGCCGAGCCGCCATCGTCGCCGGGCCGGGCGGCGCCACCGCCGGGCCGGGTCGGGTCGGCCGCCGTGCCCTCCAGCAGCGGATTGGCCGTCACCGCCGGCACCGAACGGGTCAGCGCGGCGAGCGGGTCGACCGCACCGAAGCCGAACTGCGGGTCCCGACCGGCCGGCCCGGCATCCCGAGCGGTCTTGACCAGCCGGTTGATGACGTTGACCGCGTCGAGGTTCGGATATTTGGCCCGGACCAGCGCCGCCACCCCGGAGAGGATGGCGGCCGCCGAGCTGGTGCCGCTGGCCACCGTGTAGCCGTTCGGCGAGACCGCCTTGGGCGCCGGCCCGATGATGCTCTCCATGGGTGCGGCGAGCACGATCTCCGGGCCCTGCACCGAGCCGGCGAAGAAGCCACCGCGCTTGTTCAGCCCCGAGACGGCGATCACGCCGGGGATGTTGGCCGGGAGGGTGACCTGCCGGTCGCCCTCCTCGATGTTTCCGGCGGAGACGACCACCACCGCGTCCTTGCCCAACGCGTACTTGACGGCGTCCGTCAGGTCCGGATCGGGGCGAGCCGGGTCGCCACCGTAGGAGATGTTGATGACGTCCGCGCCCGCGTCCGCCGCCCAGCGGATTGCGAGGACCATGTCGACGCTGGCCGCACGGGGCCCCATGGAGACCGGGAGGATCTTCGCGGCCGGCGCGATGCCCAACTCCCGCGTCGTGCCCCCGCCGCGGCCGGCGATGATGCCGGCCATCGAGGTGCCGTGCCCGGACTCCGCGTCGTCGTCGCGCCGCCCGTCGGGAGCGGCGGCAGCATTCACGCCGTGCCCCGGCAGCACCTGACCGCGCAGGTCAGGGTGCGAAGGATCCACACCGGAGTCGACGACCGCGACCACGACGCCCTTGCCCCGGGTGATCTCGTGCGCCTGGGGAATCTTCAGCGAGTCGAGATACCACTGCAGGCCACGGACCGTGTCGGCGGCGCGGGCGGGTGCCGGGACCGCGGTGGAGGCCATCGCGGCACACAACGCCAACACGGCCGCGGCGGTGACCCGCGCCGAACGGAAAGACTTCCCCGTACCCATCGCTCTCCCAGAACCTGTGTCGACGCCAACGCAATGCGGCTCCGGTCCGGTCGAACCGGACCGGAGCCGCACCGGTGATTGTCTCAGCCCCACACCTTGGCGTTGCTCATCTCGGTGGAGACGTAGTTCTCGCGGGCGATGCCGACGGCGCCGCCGATCTCGTTCAGGATCCGGTTGATGTCCCGGACCGACGAGTCCCACTTCGCCTGGTGCTGCTCGTAGGCTGCCCGGTCCTCGCCGTCCCACTGGAGCTTGGACAGCATCGACCGCAGCGTGTCCAGCTTCTCGTCGATGGTCTTCGAGATGGCCTGCATCTGCTGGTTGCTGCTCTCGAGGACCGCGTAGTCAACCTTGATCGTCACGATTTCCTCCTCTGCTAACTACGGGATCACGGGTTGAGAGCAGAGTGGAACTTGTCCAGCATCTGCTGCTGCTCTTCGTCGTTGACCTGGTGCGTCGTACCCGACTTGTCGAGCAGGTCAGCGATGCTGTCCATCGCCGTCAGCAGGTTGACGGTGTCCTCGTTCCAGCGCTGCATGAGCGACTGGAAGCCAGTGGACGCCTGACCCTTCCACGCCATGGCCAGGTCGTCGACTACGTTCCACAGCTTCTTCAGCTCGCCGTCGACCTCGCTGCGCGTGGACCGCACGTCACTCGCGGCGGTATGCAGAGTCGCAGCTTCGACCTCGAACGCCATGCTTCACACCCTTCCGTCATGTTGTGGCGGCGGCTTTGCCGCGCCCCTCCCCCGCGGCAAGGCAGCAACACCCCACCGACGGACACTCCAGTGAAGACCGTAGCGGAACCGGTCCAGCCCGCGCAGCCCTGACCGGCCACGTTCGATGGATAGTGATGAATCAGGGCACGCGGATCCGATGGTCCGCGGCAATTCGAGCGTTCCGTGGCCTGGTCGGCCACCGGAACGACCCGGCCCGAGCCGACCCTCGTCACGACGGCTCGGACCAGGCGGTCTGGATCAGCTGCTGGCCGTCCCGGCGGCGAACGAGAGTGCCCCGGCCGGGTGGCTGCGGGCTCGGTCGCAACGTGCCGAAGATCGCGCCCTCCTCCCGGTTGCCGGACATCAGCAGGCCGGGCGAGTCCAGTTCGCGCAACCGTTGCAGCACCGGCTCGTAGAGCGCCCGGGACACCCCGCCGACCCGGCGCGTGACGATCAGGTGCAGGCCGATGTCACGGGCCTGCGGCAGCAACTCCTGCAGGGCGCTGAGCGGATTGCTGCCACCGGACGCCACCAGGTCGTAGTCGTCCACCATGATGTACAGGTCCGGGCCCTTCCACCAGCTGCGGTCACGCAGTTGCGCGGTGGTGACGTCCGGGCCGGGCAGCCGGTTGGCCAGCGCGCTGCGGATCGAGCCGAGGCCCTGGGCGAACGCCTGGTTGGACGGGGCGTAGTCCAACAGGTGGCCCCCCTCCACCGCGCCCAGCAGCCCGCGCCGGTAGTCGGCGATCACCAAACGGGCCTGCGCCGGCGTGTACCGCTCGGTGATGCCCCGGGCGATCAACCGCAGCAGGTTGGTCTTGCCGCACTCGGCGTCGCCGAAGACCGTCAGGTGCGGCTCGTTGGCCAGATCCAGGTAGACCGGTGCGAGCGCCGACTCGTTGACGCCGATCGGCAGGCCGGGCGCCGACCGGTCGATGATCCGGGCCAGCTCGGCCACGGGCAGCCGGCGCGGCAGCAGCCGCACCTTCGGCGCCGGACGGCCCGGCCAGTTGGCCGCCACGTGCCCGGCCAGGGCGATCGAGGCCTCGCTCAGGTCCTCGATGTCCCGGCGTCCGTCGATCCGCGAGATGGCGGTGAGGAAGTGCAGCTTGTCGCGGGTCAGGCCGCGACCGGGTGCCTTCTCTGGCACGTTCGTCGCCGCGCGCCGGTCGATCTCGGACTCCGACGCGTCACCCAGGCGCAGCTCCAGCTTGGTGCCGAGCAGGTCCCGCATGTTGATCCGGATCTCCGCCCAGCGCACCGCCGTGAGCACCACGTGCACGCCGAAACCGAGGCCCCGGTTGGCCAGCGTGGTGATGGTCTGCTCCAGCTCCTCGTACTCCTGGCGCAGCGTGTTCCAGCCGTCCACCACCAGGAACACGTCGCCGAACGGGTCGTCGGCGAACTCGCCGGCGGCCCGGCGACGGCGGTAGCTCGCGACCGAGTCGATGCCGTGCTGGGCGAATCGCGTCTCCCGGTCGTCCAGGACGGCGACCACCTCGGCCACCGTACGGCGCACCGCCTCGACGTCCCGCCGGCCGGCGACCCCGGCCATGTGCGGCAGCCGCTCCAGGCTGCGCAGCGCGCCGCCGCCGAAGTCCAGGCAGAAGAACTGCACCTCGCGCGGGGTGTGTGTGAGCGCCAGCGAGGCGAGCAGCGAACGCAGCATCGTGCTCTTGCCGCTCAGTGAGCGACCGACGATGACCACGTTGCCGCCGGCGCCGGCCAGCTCCACCATCATCGGGTCACGGCGCTGCTCGTACGGGCGGTCCACCACGCCGACCGGCACGGTGAGCCGTCCCCGGCCCGGCCAGGACGCGGTGCACAGCCCGTACGTCGGGTCGACGGCCAACTGGCCGAGCAGCTCACCGAGGCCCGGCGGGTCGGCCAGCGGCGGCAGCCACACCTGGTGCGCCGGCTGGCCCCGGCCCTTGAGCTGGTCGATCAGCACGTCGAGCATCGCCATGGCCTTGCCGTCGGCCGGCTGCTCCGGCTCCGGCGCGGTGTCCACCGGCAGCTGCGGGGTCTGCGCCGGGATGAAGTCGACGCCGTACGGCACGATCCGGCGCTGCACCAGGGCCTGCGACGCGGACGCCTGCTGCCCCGGCGCCCGGTACGGCCCCGACACGTACGCGGCACGGAACCGCAGCATCGTGCTGGTGTCCGTCTTCAGGTAGCCGTGGCCCGGCGCGTTCGGCAGCTCGTACGCGTCCGGAACGCCGAGCACGATCCGGCTCTCCACGGCCGAGAAGGTACGCAGACCGATCCGGTAGGACAGGTGGGTGTCCAGGCCGCGCAGCTTGCCCTCCTCCAGCCGCTGGCTGGCCAGCAACAGGTGCACGCCGAGCGACCGGCCCAGCCGGCCGATCATCACGAACAGGTCGATGAAGTCGGGCTTGGCGGCGAGCAGCTCGCTGAACTCGTCACAGATGATCAGCAGGCTGGGCATCGGCGCCAGTGGTTCGCCGGCGGCCCGGGCCTTCTCGTACTCGAAGCGGGAGACGTAGTTGCCGGCCGCCCGCAGCAGCTCCTGTCGGCGCACCATCTCGCCCGCGAGCGCGTCGCGCATCCGGTCGACCAGCGGCAGCTCGTCCGCCAGGTTGGTGATCACCGCGCTGGTGTGCGGCAGAGCCTCCAGCGAGGCGAACGTCGCGCCGCCCTTGAAGTCCACCAGGACGAAGTTCAGCTCCTCCGACGAGTGCGTCACCGCCAGCGCGGCCACCACCGTTCGGAGCAGCTCGCTCTTGCCGGACCCGGTCGCACCGATCACCAGACCGTGCGGGCCCATGCCCTCGTGCGCCGACTCCTTGAAGTCCAGCTCGACCACGTTGCCGTCCGGGCCGACGCCGAGCGGGATGCGCAGCCGGTCCCGGTGACCACGCGGACGCCAGGTCTGGTGCACGTCCACGGCCGCGGCGTCGCCCACGCCGAGCAGGTCGGGCAACTCCATGCTGCGGGCCAGCGGCTCCTCGTTGCTGGCCTGCTGCTGGGACAGCCGGTAGGGGGCGATCTGCCGGGACAGCCCCTCGGCGGCCTCGGCGGTGAGCCGGTCCGGTCGACCCAGCCGCGACGACGAGCTGCCCCGGACCAGCTCGAGGTTGCTTCCGTCGCCCACGTCGAGGCAGAGCAGCCAGCGCCCGGCGTCGCGCGGCACCGTCCCGGACAGGTCGATCAGCGTCGCGCCGAGCAGCCCCTGACCCAACAGCTGGCAGGTCGGCGCGATCTCACCGCCGTCGACCACCACGACCACGTGCGGCGCGGTGGTCAGCGGCTTGGCCTCGGACGCGAACCGGGGTCGCCCGGCCAGCTCCCCGGCGAGTGACTCCTCGGCCTCGGCCAGGCTGGCGAAGACCATCCTGCGGGCGCCGGCGGCGTCGGTGCGCCCACTGTGGTGGGCGTGCGGCAGCCACTTCACCCAGTCCCAGACCGACTGCCGATCCGGTGCGGCGACCACCGCGATCACCAGGTCGTCCGGGGCGTGGAAGGTGGCCAGCTGACCCAACGCCGCCCGGGTCAGGTCGAGGACCGGCTCCCGGTCGCCGCGCAGCACCACCCGGCTGAACGCGCGCACCGACAGCGCGGTCGGCAGGTCGGGCACGGTGGAGTGTGCCCGGACGAACCGGCGCAGCGCGATGGCGCTCATCGGCTCCAGGTCCTCGACCGGCTTCGTCTCCGGCGGGACGATCTCCACCGCCAGCCGCTGCGGGCCGAGCGCGATCCGGGTCTCGCCGAAATCGTCCTCGGTGATCCGCCGCTCCCAGAGCCGCCGGGACGCCGCGATCGACCAGAGCGCGTCGGGCTCCGGGTGCCGCCAGGCCATCGCCGCCCGCTGCTGCCCCGCCGCGCGCCGGGTGCGCTTGCGCATCTGGGCGAGGTAGCGCATGTAGTCGCGGCGATCGGCGTTCAGCTCCGCCTTGTCGTTGCCGCCGCCGTTGGTCAGCGACCCGATCGCCATCCCGAGCATCGAGACGCCGAACAGACCGCCGGCGACGTACGTCATCATGCCGCCGCCCCGGCCGGCGTAGAGGAAGGCCATCGCGCCGACCCCGCAGACCATCGGCAGGATCATGAGCAGCTGCCCCATCCCGCGGGGCGTCGGTTCGGGCAGCTCGGGCGGGGACTCCAGCAGTACCTCGCCGCGCGGCAAGGCCGGCCCCGGCTGACGCGGGAGCCGGCGGAACACCACCGTGCTCACGGCTGTCTCCTCCCCAGAAGCGGCCTCAACGACCTGCCGTCGCGGACCCAAGTCCGCGGGTGGGCATCGTACGTGCCCGTCATCGTAGGTAATCTCCCGTGGGCGCGGTGGACCCGCACCGCGCGGCACCGCGGGCCCGCTGATCGTAGAAGGACACCAGGAGGCCACTGTGGCAACGAAGACGGCGACCGGTGGTCTGAGCCGGATCACCATCGTGGCTCCCCGTACCCGAATGGATCTGGCCCTGCCGTCGGACGTGCCGATGGCCGACCTGCTCCCCACCCTGCTGCGCTACGCCGGGGAGGACCTGGCTGACGAGGGGGTGCGGCACGGCGGGTGGGCACTGTCCCGGTTGGGCGGTGCGCCCCTGGACGGTGGGCGTACCGCCGGGCAGCTCGGCGTCCGCGACGGCGAGGTGCTCTACTTCAACCCCCGGTCCGAGGCGGCCCCGGAGGTCGTCTTCGACGACGTGGTGGACGCGGTCGCCACCGCCACCAACCAGCGCCCCGGCGCCTGGCAGGTCGGCGCGACCCGTTCGTTCGCGGTGTTGTTCGCCGCGGTGGCGCTCGGCGCCGGCGCGCTGGCCGCGCTCTTCGCCGGCCCGCCGCACCTGCCCGGCGCGGTGGCCGCCCTGCTGGTCGCGGTGGCGCTGCTGGTCGGCGCGGCGGTGCTGTCCCGGGCCGCCGGGGACAGCCGGACCGGTGCCGTGCTGGCCATGGTGGGCCTGGTGTACGCCGGCACCGGCGGCCTGCTGCTCCTCGCCGGCGATCGCCCGCTGACCGAGCTGGCCAGCCCGCACATCCTGCTCGCGGCCACCGCCGTGGTGGTCGCCGGGGCGGTCGCCGCGCTGGCCGTCGGCGACCGCTACCCGCTCTTCTTCGCCGCCCTCGGCGTGGGTGCCGCGATCGGCCTGGGCGCGCTGCTCTGTCTGGCCTTCGGCATGGACGCGCCGGGCTCGGCGGCGGTCGTGGCAGCGGTGGCGTTCGGCGTGGTGCCGGCGCTGCCGATGGTGGCCTACCGGATGGCCCGGTTGCCGGTGCCGTCGATCCCGACCGGCCCGGAGGACCTGAAGACCGACAGCGAGTCGGTCGACGGCCGGCAGGTGCTCCAGCAGAGCGAGCGGGCCGACGAGTTCCTCACCGGCCTGCTGTGGACCGTGTCGCTGCTGGTGCTCGGCGCCCAGCTGGTGCTGGCCCTGGACGGACGCCTCCCGGCGGTGCTGCTCTGCCTGGTGCTGGCCCTGCTCTCACTGCTGCGGGCCCGTCCGCTGCTGGGCCGGGCCCAGCGCACCCCGGTGCTGCTCACCGGCACCGTCGGGCTGGGTCTGAGCGCCGCGGCCACCTTCGCCAGCGGGTCGCTGCCGGTCCGGCTCGGCCTGATCCTCGGTGGGCTGCTGCTGGCCGCCGTGATCAGCCTGATCTACGGGCTGACCGTGGCCGGTAAGCCCATCTCCCCGGTCTGGGGCCGGCTGCTCGACATCGTCGAGATCATGCTGATCATCGCGCTGGTCCCACTCGCCGTCTGGGTCTGCGGTCTGTACGGCTGGATCGTCAACCTGCGGCCCTGACCGGGGGCTTTCCCGCCCGCAGACCAACGAGCCGGAGGGCTGGTCGGCGGGCGGGCGATCAGCGCGGTTGCGGACGGACGGAGCCGCCCAGCACGGAGGCCACCGGCGCGCTGGCGTAGACACCCGGGCCGTGCTGACCGTCCACCGACCGAGCCGGCGTGCCGGCCCGCTGCGCGATGTCCCGGACAACCTTGACCAGCGCCTCGACGTGGTTGTCCATCGCCGCGACACGCAGCAGCGGCGCCGCCACCCGACCGTCCGGCGACACCGCCGCGGCCACCGTGTGCGACGGGGCGGAAGTCGCGGTGATCGCGTCCACCAGCGGGCCGAGCGGGGCGTCCGACCGGCTGCGCAGGGCCAGGCAGCGATGCGTCCAGCCGCCGCCGCGCAGCCCCTGCCAGGATTCCGCCGGGGGCTCCGGCACCAGGTCCAACCCGGCGGCCGAGACCACGGCCGCCCGCAACTCGTCGCGGCCCAGCGGCCGGTGGGCCAGCCCGGCGGCGGTCAGCGCCTTGCCCAGCCGGCCGATCCCGGCGGCCAGTGTCCGGTGTACGCCGGGCAGCCCGCCACCCCGGCTCACCGCCTCGACCCGCGCGTCGCGGACGGTGAGCCGCAGTGCGACCCACACCGTCCGGTGCGCGGCCGGCGGCGCACCGGGCGCCGGATACCAGACCAGGGTGTGCGCGACGACCTGAGCCCGGGACACCGGGGCGGCGAAGTCCGCGAGCACCCGCAGCGCCTGGTCCATGGTCGACGCCTCCACCGAACCGACGACCGCGCCGGTGGTGGGTTGCAGCGCGACCGCCGCGAACCAGCCCTGGTCGTCCTGCCCGATGCCGAGCCGGGTGCCCCGGTCGGTCAGCTCGATGACGCTCAGCTCGGGGGCGAGCGCGGCCAGGCGCGGGTCCGATGCCGCGCCGCTGGTCAGGGCCGCCGCCGCGCGCTCGCGGCGGCGTCGCAGCCGCCGGCGCAGCAGCAGGTCCTCGAACCACCAGCGGCCGCCCCGACGGGCGAACGCGGCCAGTACGACCAGCGCCGCCGCCGTGCCCACCGTGGCGAGCAGCCAGCTGGGCCCGGTCGCGGCGGCCCAGACGGCGACCGCGCACAACTCCAGCACGACGAGCTGCCCGACCAGCACCGGACCGACCCGTCCCCGGCCGGGCCGATCGGCCGGCGGCGTCGCCCGCGCCGGAACGTCGGACGGGTTCGTGGCCACTCGGGCGGGTCGCGCCTGGACCTGCGTCATCGGTGACTGTCCCTCCTGCACGGTACGGCTCCACGCCGGGTCGGTCCGGCGCCGGCCACGGGCGGTGGTCCCAAGGACCCGCCGTCGGCCCCTTATCGTAGGGAAGCCCGCGACGGCACCCCGACCCTGATCGTCGCGGATCCACCCCGCCGGAGGTAAGTCATGCGGACCCGCCGCGATCAGGTGCAGGCGTACCGCTTCGTCACCCGCCGGATCGTCTCCGCGTTGCTGTCGGGCGATCCGGAGACCACGAACCTGCCGATGCGACGGCTCGGCATGGCCGTCTTCGGCAGTGTGATCGCCGCGGCCGTGGTGCTCGGCGGTGTCGGCGCGTACGGCCAGTTGACCGGGAACACCGCGCCGCTGGAAGAGAACACGCTGGTCATCGAGCGGGAGACCGGTGCGACGTACGTGTTCGTGGAGGGGCAGCTGCACCCGACGCTCAACTACACCTCGGCGCGGCTGATCCTGAACGAGGCGGACCCGGCGGTGCGCACGATGTCCCAGGCGTCCCTGCGGGACCGGCCGCGGGGCGGCACTGTCGGCATCGTCGGCGCGCCGGACGCGTTGCCGGACCGCAAGTCGCTGACCGGGCTGCCGTGGTCGGTCTGCGACGTGCCCGACCCGGCGGACCCGCGCCACTCCACCACCCGGGTGGTCATCGACCGGGCGCTGCCCGGCGGCACGCCGCTGGGTGACCGCGCGGTGCTGGTCACCGTGGACGACCAGCGGCACCTGCTCACCGGCAACGCCCGCCTCCAGGTGCTCGGCGGCGACCAGGCGATCGCGGCGCTGCGGATGACCGGCACGGCACCACTGCCGGTCGGGCAGCAGCTGCTCAACGCCGTACCGGCCGGGCCGCCGTTGCGTAAGCCATCGCTGCCCGGCCTGGGCGAACGCAGCGGGTTGAGCCTGGCCGGCAAGCAGGCCTCCGTCGGTCAGGTGTTCCGGGCGGCCGGTCAGCACTACGTGCTGACCCGGGAGGGGCTCGTCTCAATCTCTGAGATCACGGCCCTGCTGATGATCAGCGGCGGCGGTCAGATCATTGACATCACGCCGGATCAGGCCGGCCGGCTCTACACCGACAAGCGGCTGGACGAGGAGGGGCTGCCGCAGACGCTGCCCGCCCTGTACCCGGCCAGGGCCGGGCAGACGCTGCTGTGCGCGACGTACCGGGCCGGCAGCGGCGGCGGGCCGCCGACCACCACCGTGGAGGTCTTCGACCGGGCACCGGCGGAGCTGACCGCGAGCGAGTCGGGCCCGGTGCCGGTGCGGCAGACCGACCGGGACGCGGTACGCACGGCCGAGGCCGTGCTGCTGCCCGGCGGTAAGGGCGTCCTCGCCCAGGCCGCGCCCGGCGCCGGGACCAGCGGATCCGGTGCCGCCGGGTCGACGGTCTACCTGATCAGCCCGCAGGGCATCCGGTATCCGCTCGGGTCCGGTGAGACGCTGGCTGTGCTCGGCTACGGCGGGGTCACCCCGCTGGCGGTGCCCGGCTCGCTGCTGGCGCTGATCCCGACCGGGCCCACCCTGAGCCGTGAGGACGCGTCGACCTACTTCTCGCCCGGCGGGAAGCCGTCGACGACGCCGCCACGGGAGCCGACCCCGTCCGCCACAGCCAGCGGCGCTCCGGCGACCGGCGGAACGGGTGGTGGAGTGGCCACGGCATCGATCGAAACCGACGACTGAGCGGCCCGGACGGGTCGCCCCGGATCGCACTGGTGGACTAACCTGGGCTCGCTGACGGTTGTCAACCAGAACGACGGGGATGTTTGCCATGACCGGGCGTACGGAAGTCGACCTGCTGTCCCTTGAGGACTTCCACCAGCACCTGGCGGCGCGGCTGAGCCAGGCCGAGTCGGTGCTGCGCAAGCTCAACACCGAGATGCAGTGCAGCCCCCCGGCACTGGGCTCGTTCACCGACGCCACCCACAACGCGCGTCGCTACAGCGAGGTCCACCAGTCCTATGTCGACCAGGCCGAGCGGCTGCGGCAGGCGGTGCTCGCCGCGCAGCAGGCGACCAGCAAGATCCTGACCAACTACCGCACCGCCGAAGCGCGTAACGCGGCCAACGCCACCGACATCACCGCCGCGCTGACCGGCGTCGACCGGGCGTTGCAGCCGAAGGGGGACGGGCGTGTCTGAGTACACCCAGCGCTACCAGGGCAGCAGCCACCAGCAGCTCTACGACGCAGTGATGGCCGGCAAGCCGGAGCAGATCGACGGCGTGGCCGCCCAGTGGGCCTCCCTCAAGGGCATCCTTGACGGTCTCGGCCGGGAGCTGAGCGGCGACCTCGAAAAACTCGGCAACACGTGGACGGGCTCGGCAGGTCGGGAGTTCCAGCGGCGGCTGACGCTGATCGTCGACCACGCCGAGTCGCTGGGCGCGGGGATGGCCGACGTCAAACAGGCGCTCACCATGATGGCCAGCCAGTTGCGCACCGCGCACAAGCAGGCGGAGAGCCCGGACGAGACCGACGACAACGACAAGGCGGTCTCCGGGGCGCTCAAGGGCGCCGCCTTCGGCCTGCCCGGCGCGATCGTCGGGGGCATCATGGGCCACCAGCAGGACAAGGAAGAGCAGGAGAAGGCCCACCAGCGGATGGTGAACGTGGTGGCCGAGCTGGCCGCCGGTTACGACCTCTCCGCCTACGACCGGGTGGTCAACCCGCCCCCGCCCCACCCGGACACGCCGAAGACCACCAGCGACGACGCGACGACGCCACGCAGCGTCCCGGCCACCACCACGCCGACCGCCGCGCCCACCGCCTCCCGTAGCACCGCGCACACCGGCGGCGCGACCATCGCGACGCCCGACGGCGTCGCTCCGCCCCCGGTCGCCGGCGACGGGTCCGGCCCCGGCCAGGACGGCGCGGGCACCGGCGGCACGCCGGCCGTTGCCACCGGTCCGGGCAGCGGCGCGGGTGGTTTCACCACCTCCCTCGCCGGTGCGGATCCGGTGGTCGGCGGTGCGCTGCTCGCCGGCGGCGCCGCCGGGCTGGCCAACCTGTCCGGGCCGACCACCGTGGCCGCCAGCGCCGGCGGCACCGGGCCGGGTCTGCTCTTCGGAGCGCAGGGCGGGGCACCGGCCGGCGGGGTGCTGCGGACGTCCGCCCTCGCCGGTTCGGGCAGCACGCCCAGCACCCCGGTCCGAGCGACCACCGGTGGTGCGGCCGCGGCCGAGAACCGCGCCGCCAGCGGAGTCGGGCGCAGCATGGACGGTCGGCGCGCCGAGTCCACCGGCCGGTCGGCGGTGGCCGGTCGGCAGGGGGCGGCGGGCGGCAGGGGAGCCAATCGCCCGGGGGTGCTCGGCGGGCACGGCCGACCGGAGTCCGAGGAGTCCGACGAGCGGATGACCTGGCTGACGGAGGACGAGATGGTGTGGCGAGACGGCGGAGACGCTCCGCCGTCGGTGCTCGGCACCGCCGACTGATTTCCGCACCGGCGCACGCCTGTCGGCGGCGCCGTAAGAACGCTCCGCCGTGACCCCTGCCGGACCAGATCCGGCGGGGGTCACCGCTGTTTCGGCCCGCCAGCTCCGTCCACAGTGCGCGGCGTGGTGACGGTCACGCGCGAACGGGCCGTTGCCGAGCTGCGTCGGCGCGGGGCGGGGGTTAGGTTGGTCGGGTGTCCTCCGCAGCGCCCGTCCGCCCAGCCCGGTGGGCCGTGCTGCGGTCCCTGCGGGAGCTGACCCGGCTGGCGGTCACCGCGCTGGTGCTCGCGGTCGGCCTCGGCGGCGCCCTCGCCGCGACCCCGCCCCCGGCACCGACACAGCTGCGGCCCAGCGTCGTGAGCAGCCGGGTGGAAACCCTCCGGCCCGACGCCGTTCCGGCCGCCCAGCGGGCGGACCAGCCGGCCGCGTCGCGGCCCGTCAGCACTGTCGACACCACCGCGGCGACCGGCCCGGTCACCGGTGGCGCGAAGCACCCGCCAGCCGATCAGTTCGGGCGTGGTATCCCGCCCCGGCGCGGCCCGCCCACTCGCTGACCCCGGCCGACCACCGGCCCGGCGATTTCCGCAGCCCGATCCGGCTCATCCGTCCGGGCGCTCCCGTCACCGTCTTCGACGTGACACCGCCGGCACACCGGACGTCCGCCGCCACCCGTCGACACCCGTCGTTCGACCCTGAGGTGCTGATCATGCAGACCGTCCTCTCCACCGTCCTGCCCGACGTGCCTCGAGCCGCCGCCATCTGGCTGAGCCTGCTCGGGGTGGTCGCTGTCACTGTCGCCGCCCTGCTGTTGCGGCCCGGCCGGATCCGTCTCGATCCGGGTGCTCGGATCCGCCGCGCGGCCATGCCCAGCCAGCTTGAGCAGGTGCAGGAGGAACGGGAGCAGAGTCGCTACGCGCAGGAGGTCGCGGTGGCCGCCGAACGGGCCGCCACCACCGCCCAGCGCCGCCGGGCGGAGTGGGTCGCCGCGCAGGAGGAGGTCGAGACCGCCTGGCAGGCCTACGAGGCGGCCGAGGCAGCCGTACGGCGACTGAGCGCCGCCGCCGCGATGCCGTTGCCGCACACCTCCCGGACCCCCGCCGAGTACGTCGACCGCGAGCGCTACCTGCACCGGGCAGCGCTGGACGCGTACTGGCGGCGGGAGCTGTCGGTGGAGCAGCTCAGTGACGTCTTCGCGCACCGCGACGGCTGGGACCCGCGGCTGCACCCGGTCGAGCAGGAGCTCGTGTTGCAGCGGGCGATCCGCGACAATCTGGCGGCCCGGCACGCCGCCGCAGGAGAGCGGGAGCAGGCCGCGTGGCGTGCCGCCGAGCTGGCCGTGGCGGCGGCGCGGAGCCTGCGGGAGGAGGCCCACGCGGCGAGCGGACGGCGGGTTGCGGAGTCGGCCTCCGTGCTGCCGCTGAGCGAGGTCGTCCCGTCGGTCGAGCAGACCCGGGAGACCCAGGTGATCGCCCGCGGCCGCGCGGCGGTGCCCGCGTTCTGACCGGCCGGCATGACCGGCTGCCCGGCGGCGCGTTCGGGAGCGGAGAACCAGGCCGGGTGCCGGCCCCCGTCACCGGGCCGTGCGGGCTCCGGTGGGTTAGCGTGACGGAATGTCCCGACAGGCATGGGTCCTCGTGGGGATCGCCGGCATTCTGGCGATCGCCACACTGGTCGGCGCGGTGGTGCTGGCGGTGCGGGTGGTGCGGACCCGACGGCTGCTGGCCGGGCTCGGCGCGGGCGGCAAGGTCGCCTTCTACGGGGCGCTGATCTACACGATCTTCCCGGTCGACCTGCTCCCGGACCCGATCTACCTGGACGACATGGGTGTGCTGGCGGGCGCCTTGATCTACCTGACCCGCCTGGTGCACCAGCGCCGGGCGGGCCGCCGGCTGCCCGGGCAGCCGGACGCGCCCCCGGACCCGGACCGGGCGCGCCGCTCCGTGCCATGATCGTGGTCGGGTCGGCAGACGGGGGACGGTCATGGCGGGCGATCATCGACTGGACGTACGTGATGAGCGCGTTGCCGCGTTCTGCGCGGAACGGCACCTCGCGACGCTGACCACCGTGCGCGCCGACGGCACCCCGCACGTGGTGCCGGTCGGGGTCACCCTCGACCCGGCGGCCGGGCTGGCCCGGGTGATCACCTCCGGCGCCTCCCGCAAGGCCCGGCACGTGGCTGCCGGGGGCGCGGCGGGCGTCCCGGTGGCCGTCTGCCACGTGGACGGCCGACGCTGGCTGACCATCGAGGGCCGGGCGGTGCTCCGCTCGGACCGCACCGCCGTCGCGGAGGCGGAGCGCCGCTACGCCGAGCGGTATCGGACTCCGCGTCCGAATCCGGAGCGGGTGGTCATCGAGATCACCGTGACCGGCCTGCTGGGCAGCCTCTGACCCCCGATCGGGGACGTCGGCCTGATGACCGTTTCCTGCCCTGACGCCTGATTGGCCGCTCACCGTCGCCCGTCCCGGTCAGCCGGCAGCGGAATGCCGGCCGGAGCAGGGCCGTTACACCCCCGGTACGCCCCGGCCGAGACTGCCGCGGGTCATCGCTCCTGTTGAGCCGACCGCCATTCCCGGTGCTGCCGCCCTCCGCCACTCGGAGGCGCCAACCCCCCGAACGGAGACTCGACCATGAATCCGATCATCCAGAAGAGCGGCCTGTCCGTCGCCGGCATGCTGGTCGCCGGCGGTTGCGCCCTCGGCCCCGCGGTGGCCGCGCAGGCCGCCCCGGTGCAGGGCGCACCGACCTCGGCGAGCCAGAGCGACCGTTCCGCCGAGCGGGTCCTCGGCATCGACTACCAGGCTCAGCCGAACTTCTACTACTGCGGCCCGGCCGCCACCCGCATCGCGCTCTCCGCGCAGGGCAAGGCGCTCTCCCAGGACGAGGTGGCCAAGCTGCTCGGCACGACCGAGGCGGGCACCCCGTCGGCCCTGGACACCACCCGGGTGCTCAACGACCTGACCGGCGGCAAGTACCGGACCACGGAGATCCGTGACTCGGTGGCCCGCCCGGAGCAGGTTGAGCAGCTGCGCCGGGACGTGCTGGCGGCGGTGGACGCCGGCCGACCGGTGGTGGCCAACATCAAGGGCACGACGGTGGACACCGACGGCAACCCGCACTCGTACGAGGGCGGGCACTATCTGACCCTGGTCGGCTACCGCGACGGTGGCGACATGATCCGGATCGCCGACCCGGCCGACCCGGCGCTGGGCGAGTACTGGATGACCCTGCCGAAGGTCGCCAACTGGATCGCCGAGCGGGGCTACTCGTCCTGACCCTGCCGTTCATCGGGCCGGTCTCCCCCTGTCGGGGAGGCCGGCCCGCTCATCGTCGCGGTTGCGGGCGGCGAGGTGCGAACGCCGTCGGGCCCGGGCGGCCCGGGTCGGCCGGGACCGGTGCAGGCGTCGCCGGAGCGGCGGGTGGACGACCGCCTCGCCGGCCCCGGCCGCCCGGCGGACGACCGCGTTCGCATAGTCCGGCTCGCATCCGGCGGCCCGGAGCAGATCGCTGGCCGCCGTACGCAGGCCGGTGACGAGCGCGTCGCCGAACGACTTGAGACCGGCGGCGGTGGCCCGCCCGGCCAGTTCGGCACACTGTTCGACCAGCCTGCGGGTGCACTCGGTGTCATTTCCGACCCGGCACTCCCTGCGCATCTCCGCCACCGCCTGGCCCAGTCGGGCGACCGCGTCCGGCAGCTCCGGCGGGATCGGCTCGTCGTACTGGAGGGCGGTCGTCGACCAGCGGGCCATGGCCCGGCTGTCCAGCGTCAGCCGCTGGAGGTAATCGGCACTGCGGGCGTACCGGTGGAACTGCTGGCGCCGGTGCCAGCGCACGGGTGCGATCGTCACCACCTCCTCCGCCCCGCTCAGCGAATCGTTCAGCCGACCCAGATCACCCTCGGTGGCGCGGAGCCGTTCCAGGACGCGCATCGCCCGGTCGGAGTCGCGCTCGCGCAACGCATGTGCCAGCTCGTCGAGCTGCTCGCAGAGGACCGCGTAGATCGGCGTCGCGGCGCGGTCGAGCGTCCGCACCGGGTTGATCGGCAACAGCAGCGCGACCACCACCAGGCCGACCACCCCACCGACCAGCGCGTCGAAGATGCGGGGCAGCTCCAGGCCGCGCTCCATCGGAGCCAGCGTGGCGATCAGCACGGCGGTACCGCCGGCCTGACCGACGAGCTGGCCACCCTTTCCTGCCACCAGCAGCGCGCTGGCGATGGCCAGGGCCACCACCATGCCGGTCTGCCACGGCCCCGAGCCGAGGAAGAACCGCAGCGTGTCGCCGATGACGATGCCCAGGCCCACGCCGGCCAGCAGCTCGAAGGTGCGCCGGGCCCGCTGGCCGATGGCGGTGGCGATCGTACCGACGGCGGCGGCGGGTGCGAAGACGTGCGCGCCGGGGCCGAGCAGGTGCTGGGCGATCAGGGCGGCGAGCGCCGCGGCCAGCCCGGCCTGGATGGCGATCACCAGGGTGACCTCCCACTGCCGGGCTCGGACCCGGCCGGCCTCCCCGCTGCGGCGCAACGCCCTCTCGGCGGCCTGGTCGAGCCGTGACCGGTCGCTCTCGGCTGGTGGTCGGTCATCGGCCATGGCGACGGTTACCCGGACGTCGGGGGGACAATCGTTCCCATCCGCCCCGGTGGCCCCCAGCGGCACCGATCGCTTCGGCGAGCTGCTCGCCCAGCGCCCGGCAGGGGACCCGGGCCGCCGCGTGCACGGCGACCCGGGGAACGGCCCGGTAGGTCAGCGGACCTGGTCGCCCTCGCCGGTACGCGCCTGAGCCTGGTCCACACCCTTGTCGATCTTGTCGTCGTACTTTCCGCCGGTGCGCTTGTCGGCCATGTCGCCGGCCTTGTCCAGCCCCTGGTCGACCTGCTTGTCGTGCTTGTCCGCGAAATCCTTGGCCTTGCCCATGAAGTCACCCACGGCGCTCCTCCTCCACTCTGGTCACTCCCGTCAGCGTTCCCTGGGCCCGGCAGCGCAAACCGGTCGCAGTGGGTGGCCAGGAACGGCCCGCTACACCCGCCACGCCGGCCGTTCACCCACCGTTGAAGCGGTACGGGTGTCGGCGCACGCCGGGCCGGGTACCGACCTCGCGAGATCGAGGAGGGCCGACATGGCGGCAGACGAGCCCGGGGCGGGCATCGGGGCGACAACGGGCGGCCCTGGGCCGCGCCAGGCGTGGGCGGCGCTGCCCTGGCTGGTCCGGATCGCGGTGCTGTGGAGCGCCTGCCTGGTGGTGGTCGTCGCCGGGCTCTATCTGCTGGGCCGGATCGCCGTGCTGCTGGCGCCGTTGGCCATCGCGCTGGCCGCCACCATCTTCCTCACCGCGCTGCTCGACCCGGTGCTGCTCCGGCTGCGCCGGTTGCGGCTGCCCGCGGCGCTGGCCGCGCTGCTCACCGTACTTTTGCTGCTCGGCATCCTGGTGGGGGTCGGCGCGCTCGTGTGGAACCTGACGGCGAGCCAGTTCGACCAACTCAGCCAGGAGCTGACCCAGGGGCTGGACCGCACCCGGGACTTCGTCACGTCCACCCTGCCCGTCACCGACGCGCAGCTCGACCGCCTGGTCGACCAGGCGCGGCAGGGGCTGAGCGGGAGCTCCCCGGACCCGGTGGCCGGCGCCCGGACGGTGACCGAGGTGCTGGGTTCCGCGTTGCTCGCCCTGGTGCTGCTCTTCTTCCTGCTCAAGGACGGCCGCTCGATGTGGCACTGGGTGCTGTCCCGGACGACCGGCCCGAACCGGCCTGTCGTGGCCGAGGCCGGCCGGGCCGGCTGGCGGACGTTGGGCGCGTACAGCCGGGGCACCATGCTGATCGCCGCGATCGACGCGATCGGCATCGGCCTGGCCCTGGTGGTGTTGCGGGTGCCGCTCGCCCTGCCGCTGGCGCTGATCACCTTCCTCGGCGGTTTCGTGCCGATCATCGGCGCGACGGTGGCCGGCGCGGTGGCGGTGCTGGTGGCCCTGGCCGCCAACGGGCCGACCACGGCGCTGCTCACCCTGGCCGCTGTGATCGCCGTGCAGCAGATCGAGGGCAACCTGCTGGAGCCGCTGGTCATGAAGCGGCAGGTCCGGCTGCACCCGGCGGTGATCCTGGTGGCCGTCACCGCCGGCACCCTGATCGCGGGCATCGCCGGCGCCTTCGTCAGTGTCCCGATCACCGCCGTCCTCTGGCGCATCATCGACACCGTCCAGCGCCACCACAACCCCAGCACTCCCGCCGGGGCGTCGGATGTCCCGTCAACCTCATGATCGACGCGACGGGGCGGTCGACCGGCTGAGGTGCGTGGTGAACCAGGTGCCGGCCTGGTCGGCGACCTGGTCGAGGGTGCCGGGCTCCTCGAAGAGGTGGGTGGCACCGGGCACCACCCGCAGCTCGCCGACCTCCCCCAGCTCGGCCAGCGCCTGCTCGTTGAGCGTGATCACCTCCTCGTCCAAGCCGCCGACCAGGAGCAACGTCGGCGTACGCACCTGTGCCAGAGCGGTGCCGGCCAGGTCCGGTCGGCCGCCCCGGGACACCACCGCGCCCACCAGGTCCGCGCGGGACGCCGCCGCGACCAGGGCGGCGGCGGCACCCGTGCTTGCCCCGAAGAGGCCGATCGGCACGTCACCGGCGGGGCGCTCGGCCGCCATCCAGTCCACGATCCCGGCCAGCCGGCCGGCCAGCAGCCCGATGTCGAACCGCAGTTCGGCGGTGCGCGCGTCCTCTTCGTCCTCGGTTGGGGTGAGCAGGTCCGCCAGTACCGTGCCGAGCCCACGAGCGTTCAGCGTCCGGGCCACCGCCACGTTGCGCGGGCTGTGCCGCGAGCTGCCGCTGCCGTGCGCGAAGAGCACCGCGCCCACCGGCTGAGCGGGCAGCATCAGATCTGCGGGGAGTTGGGCGTCCCCGATTGGGATGGTCACCGTGCTGCGCTGCTCGTCCATGCCCCACCTCCCCGTACTCGCCTGTGCTGTGGGTACCCAACTCGTCGCGCCGCACGCACCGCCGCCGTGCCGGGTCAGCGGACACGGCGGCGGGACGCCGCCGGCTGCCAGTGACCGCACCGGCCGTGGGTGGTGTTTGCCGGGTGGACCGTCGGGTAGCCGTGGGGCGACCGCAGACCGTGTCGGCGCACACCGCGCCCCGACGGATCGCGAGGATCGTCATGGCCCAGCAGCAGACGTCGCGGCAGCAGCAGATGGACGAGCGGAACCGGCGGGAACAGGACGCCGAGCGAAGCCGGGACTGGGGGGACGAGGCCGCGCAGGCGCGTACCTCCGAGGATCCCCGGGCGATGGCGCCCAGGGACGCGTTGGGGCGCCCTTCCACCGGCGAGCCCGTCTGACGCACCGGCCGGGTCCACCGATCCGACGGCCGGGGCCGGCCCGGCGCTCGACGGTCGGGGCCCACGTGAGATTCGAGGGCCGGGACGGGAGCTATCCCGTCCCGGCCCTCACTCCTCGTGCTCGGGCAACCGCAGCAGCGGTGACCTGCCCGGCGGCTGCTCCGGCTGCGGCCCGGACGGATCGGCCGGCGGCACCGGCACGGTCACCGGCTCGTCGCAGGTGACCCGCAGCACCTGGTCGTGGTGGCGCAGCTCCACCACGTCGTCCGGGCCGCCGTGGCGCAGCGAGTACGTCGTCTGGTGCGGCCGGACGTCCACCCGCAACGCCAGCCCGCGCCACTGGAGCGAGAACTCCAGACGGCTGAGTCGGCTGGAGAGCCGGGGCGCGAACGACAGGCGACCATCGTGGTCCCGCAACCCGCCGAGCCCACCGACCAGGGCGAGCCAGGCGCCGGCCAGCGAGGCCATGTGCACGCCGTCCCGAGTGTTCTCGTTGAGGTCGTGCAGGTCCATCAGCGCGGCCTCGCGCAGGTAGATGTGCGCCAACTCGGGATGGCCCACCTCGGCGGCGAGCACCGCCTGGGTGCAGGCCGACAGTGACGAGTCGCGTACGGTGCGACGCTCGTAGTACAGGAAGTTACGCACCTTCTGATCCGGCGTGAACGCGTCCCCCCGCCAGTGCATGGCCAGGACCAGGTCGGCCTGCTTGACCACCTGCTTGCGGTACAGGTCGAAGTACGGGTAGTGCAGCAGCAGCGGGTACTTCTCCGCTGGCGTGTGCGCGAAGTCCCACTCCTGAAGCCGGGTGAACCCCTCCGTCTGCTGGTGGACCTGGAGCTCTTCGTCGTACGGGATGTGCATCGAGCTGGCCGCGTCCCGCCAGCTCGCCGCCTCCTCGTCGGTGACCCCGAGGTGGAACGCCTCATCCTGGTAGCGCATCACCACCTCGGCGGCGGCGAGCAGGTTCCGCTGCGCCATCAGGTTGGTGTAGATGTTGTCGTTCTTGATCGCGGTGTACTCGTCGGGGCCGGTGACCCCGTCGATGTGGAAGTGCCCGTGCCGGTCGTGGTGGCCGATCGAGCGCCACAGCCGGGCGGTCTCCACCAGCAGCTCCAGCCCGATCTCCCGTTCCAGCTCGGTGTCCCCGGTGGCCAGCACGTAGCGCCGCAGCGCATCGGCGATGTCGGCGGCGATGTGGAAGGCCGCGGTGCCGGCCGGCCAGTACCCGGATGATTCCGGACCTTCGATGGTCCGCCAGGGGAAGGCTGCGCCCTTGAAGTTGAGCGTCTCGGCCCGCTCCCGGGCCTGCGCCAGGGTGCTGTGTCGCCAGTGCAGCGCGTTGCGCACCGCGCTCGGCTGGGTGTAGGTGAGCACCGGCAGGACGAACATCTCGGTGTCCCAGAATGCGTGCCCGTCGTAGCCGGGGCCGGTCAGCCCCTTCGCCGAGATCGGCCGACGCTCGGCCCGGGCACCGGCCTGGAGCACGTGGAAGAGGCCGAAACGGACGGCCTGCTGCACCTCCGGGTCCCCCTCGACCCGTACGTCGGCGGCGTCCCAGAACGCGTCGAGGTAGGCGCGCTGCTCGCGGCAGAGCCCGTCCCACCCGTCCAGTCGGGCCCCGGCCAGCGCCGCGCCGACCTGGTCCCGCAGCGCGGGCAGCGAGCGCCGGCTCGACCAGCCGTACGTCAGGTACTTGACGATCCGCAGTTTCTCGCCGGGCTTGAGCACGCAGGCGACCGTGGTGCGGACCCAGTCCTCGTACCCCTCGGACTCGATGGTGGTGCGGTCCGGGCCGTGCACCTCGTGCTCCATCGCGGCGGCCACCCGCAGGCCGGAGACCTTGGTGCGGTGGATCAGCTGCCCACCATCCGGTGTGGTCAGCTCCTCCTCGGCCTGCAACGGCGATTCCAGCACCGCCGCGACCCTGGGGTCCGAGCTCTGCGGTGGCAGCGTCTCGTTGGCGACCAGCTCGGACTGCACGATCAGCCGGAGCGGCCCGTCGACGGGCTCCACCTCGTAGCTGATGGCGGCGACCGACCGCTGGGTGAACGACACCAGCCGGGTGCTGCGGACCTTGACCTCGTGGCCGGCCGGCGAGCGCCAGTGCAGCTCCCGGTGCAGGGTGCCGGCACGCATGTCGAGAATCCGCTCGTGGGAGAGCAGCTCGCCGTAGCGCACGTCGAGTGGTTCGTCGTCGACCAGCAGCCGGATCAGCTTGCCGTTCGTGACGTTGACGATGGTCTGCCCGGACTCGGGAAAGCCGTAGCCGGCCTCCGCGTACGGCAGCGGACGGAGCTCGTAGAACGAGTTGAGGTAGGTGCCGGGCAGGCCGTGCGGCTCGCCCTCGTCGAGGTTGCCGCGCAGCCCGACGTGCCCGTTGGAGAGCGCGAAGACGGACTCCGACTGGGCCAGCACGTCCATGTCGAGCCGGGTCTCCCGAACGTGCCAGGGCTCGACCGGATAGGCCCGCTCCCGGATCACGCCGGGCCCCGCTCCGCCGTCGTGTGGCGAGCCGCGGGCGGGCTAGCGTCACCCGCGTCGAGCAGGTCGGCGAGGTCGCTGACCACGACGTCGGCGCCGTGCGCGCGCAGCTCGTCGGCCTGACCGACCCGGTCGACGCCGACCACGTAACCGAAGCCGCCGGCCCGGCCGGCGGCCACCCCGGAGAGCGCGTCCTCGAAGACGGCGGCCTGCGACCGGTCGACACCGAGCAGCCTGGCCCCGGCGAGGAAGGTGTCGGGGTGCGGCTTGCCGCGCAGGCCCTGGGACCGGGCGACCAGCCCGTCGACCCGCTCCTCCAGCAACGGTTCCAGCCCGGCGGCGGCGACCACCTCGCGCCCGTTGGCGCTCGCGGTCACCACGGCTCGACGCAGCCCTGCGGTGATCGCCGCCTCCAGGTAGCGCACCGAACCCGGGTAGACCTCGACGCCGGAGCTGCGCAGGCGTTGCAGCAGCAGGACGTTCTTACGGTTGCCGACCCCGTTGACCGTGTCGGCGTCCGGCGGGTCGTCCGGGCTGCCCTCGGGCAGCACGATCCCGCGGGAGGCCAGGAAGGACCGGACGCCGTCGGCGCGGGGTCGGCCGTCGACGTAGCGGTTGTAGTCCGGGCCGGGGTCGAACGGCTGGAACGGTTCACCGGTGGCTGTGGCGCGCTTCCGCAGGAATTCGTCGAACGTCTCCTTCCACGCGGCGTTGTGCACCTTGGCGGTCCGCGTCAGCACACCGTCCAGGTCGAAGAGACAGGCGGTCACGTGAGCAGGTAGGCCCAGCACGCTACGAATCTAACCATCCGTCCGGGTCGGCAAACCATGTTTCCGCCGCCAGACGGCGTTCAGTTCGGCCGCAGCGTCCAGACCACGGTCATCGCCGAGGTGGGCGTGCCGTCCTCGGTGGTGATCTCGACCTCGACCGGGAACTCCGGCCGCCTGCCGGACTCCAGCTCGTCGATCACCTCCAGAGCCGGCCGACCGAGCCGCGCGGTGGCCAGCACCGGGCCCCGTGCCAGTTTGCGGTAGGCGATCTCGGCGCGGACGGCGAGCGGCACGGCACGGTCCAGCAGCTGCCCGAAGGCGGCCAGCACGACCGCGCCGGAGGCCGTCTCACCCAGGGTGAACATGGCCCCGGCGTGCGGCCCGCCGACGTGGTTGTGGGTGGCCGGCGAGTCGGGGAGACGGACGACCGCCCGCACCCCGCCTTCCGCCTCGGGTGCCACCTCGACAAATTCGAAGCCGAGCGTACGGGCGAACGGCACCGCTTCCAGCATGCCGGCCGCCACCTGGCGGGAGTCGATGGTCATAGGCTGACGTTACTAGCCGGTAACCAGCCCGGCAACCAGGGATTTCCCGGTCCCGTCGGTGCTCAGAGGTTGGCGATGGTCCGCAGGATCTCCGCGTAGAAGTTGCCGTCGATGCTGCGGAAGAAGGCGAAGTCCTGACCCGGGTCGCCGAAGAACGGACGCAGCGTCCACGCCAGCTGGGTGCCGACGAAGCCGAAGAGCAGGATCCAGATGTAGAGCAGGGTCATGCTGGCTGGCCGCTGCGTCGGCTCGCCACGGCGTACCGGCTGGTTGGCCCACTGGCGGTGCGGCTGCGGGTAGCCGGGCGGCAGCATGCCGGGCGGGAACGAGGCGTCGGCCGGCTGCCCGCTCCACTGGGCGGGGACCTGCGCCGGGGCCTGCGCGGCGGTCGAGCCGGCCTCGGGGGTGGCGCCGTTCGGGACCGTACCGGCCGACCCGGCCGCCGCGGCGCCAACCGGCACGGCGACCGGCTCGGCGACCTGGCCAGCCGGCGCGGCAGCCGGCACCGGGCCGGCGGGCACGGCGGCCGGCACGGCCTGCGCCGGGGCCTGAGCCTGGGCCGCCGGGGCGAGCAGGCCGTGGTCGTTGAGCACCTGCATCCCGCCGGTCAGGAAGCGCAGCCCGACCAGCGCCGACAGGGTCAGGATCGCCACGTTGAGCAGCTTGAAGAAGCCGTAGTCGGGCGCGGTGATCAGGAAGAAGAGGCTGATCGGCGCGAACGCCACGGCGAGCATCGAGGTGACCGTGATCGCCACCATCACCAGTGCCAGTGACTGGCGCACCGAGAGGCGGGCACCGAAGACCAGATTGAACAGGTAGAGCGTGGGCAGGCAGATGGCCAGCGTGACCAGGAACAGCAGCGGCAGCTTCAGCGCGGAGGTCAGCGCCATCAACGGACTGTGAAAGGCACCCAGAACCGCCCCGTAGCAGGCGAGCGCGATGGCGGAGCTGACCAGCATGCGTCCGGTCAACGCGTTCAGGTCGCGCTCGGAAACGATCTGCTGCCAGATGCCCTGCCGGTCGCGCAGGATGCGCTCGATGACGAGCGGGCTGGGACGGTCACCCGACACGGATGCACCCCTCTCGGTGGTCTTTCATGTGGACTGGGTGCGCAGACCGTAGGACACCGGCAGCGCCTTCGCCACCCCGCTCCGGCGTGGCGTCAGCGCCATCCCACGTCGATCCGGCCCCCGCGCTCGTCGAAGAAGTGCAGCGCGTCCATCCGGACCGCCACGGCGAGTGGGTGACCCGCGGCGACCGCCGGGTACGGCGCCAACCGCACCGCCAGCTCCGCCGGGCGGCGATGGTGCCGACCGGGGTCGGGGAGCACGCTCGTCCGGGTGCCACCCGCGGAGTCGTCCGCCTCCACGTCCTTGCCCGTCAGCCGCTGCATGACCGAGCTGAACCGGCGCAGGCCGCGCTGGCCCACCGGCGGCTCGTCCAGCCGCGCACCCATCTCGTCGACCACGATCGCGGTGGCGCCGATGTCGAGGAACGCCAGCGACTCGTGCCCGTGGTGCTCCAGGTAGCGGATCCGGCCACGCAGCACGTCGCCGGGGCTGTCCGGGGAGACCGGGGTGAGCGCCTCGGCTCGCATGCCGACCACGATCCGCTCGCCGTGGTAGTGCGCCACGGCCCGGCTGCGGATGTCGTCCCAGGGTAGGTAGAGCGACTGCTCGCCAAGGTTGAGCGTGACGTACCGGTCCAGGTGCACGTAGACCGACGCCTCGAGCAAGTTCATCCGCGGGCTGCCCAGGAAGGCGGCCACGTAGAGCGTCGCCGGCCGCCCGTACACCTGGGTGGGGGTGCCCACGTCCTGGAGCACCCCACGGCGCATGATCGCCACCCGGTCGGCCATGGTGAGTGCCTCGGCCTGGTCGTGGGTGACGTAGACGGTGGTGACGCCCAGCTCCCGGGTGAGGCCCGAGATCTCCGCACGCAGCTCCGCACGCAGCCCGCTGTCCAGGTTGGACAGCGGTTCGTCCATCAGGAACAGCCCGGGCCGGCGGACGATGGCGCGGCCCATCGCCACGCGCTGCCGCTGCCCGCCCGAGAGCTGACCCGGCTTGCGGGCGAGCACGTCGCCGATGCCCAGCGCGCTGGCGACGTCGGTGACCCGCTCACCCCGCGGGGTCGGCTCCATCCCGGCCAGGCGCAGCGGGAAGGCGATGTTGTCACCCACCGTCATGTGCGGATAGAGGGCGAAGTCCTGGAAGACCATGGCGATCTTCCGGTCCCGCGGCGGCAGGTCGTTCGCGAGCTCCCCGTCGAGCAGCACCGCACCCTGGGTCGGGTCCTCCAACCCGGCGATCATCCGCAGCACCGTGGACTTGCCGCAGCCGGACGGGCCGAGCAACACCATGAACTCGCCGTCGTTCACGTCCAGATTGATGCTGTCGACGGCCAGCGTGCCGTCCTTGAAGAACTTGGTGACATCCTTGAGCGCGACGGTGGTCACCGTCTCCTCCCCCAGCTCGTCGACCGAACTCCAGAAGACTGTGACCAGGATCATTGAATCAGCACATCGGGTGAACGTCTCATGTTCGACTGATGACGCTGCCATTAAGCGACACCGGGCCGGTGCGATCAGCAGCGCGAGGCCCTCTCGTCCGGCTCACCCAGGAACACCCGGCGCACCACCCGCTCCGCCGCGCGCCCGTCGTCCAGCCCGCAGAACCGGCCCCGGAAATGGGCGCGGGCCTTGGTCGCCGCGTCCGAGCGCACCGCGTCGGTGCGGAACAGGTCGAGCAGGTCGGCGAACGTGGTGGCCATCGCGCCCGGCGGCTCCGCCGTGACGTCGAAGTAGACGCCCCGGGCCAGCCGGTACGCCTCCCAGTCCGGGGCGTAGAGCACGATCGGCCGATCCAGCACGGCATAGTCGAACATCGCCGAGGAGTAGTCGCTGACCAGCACGTCGGCCACCAGGTAGAGGTCCTCCACCCGCTGGTGGCCGCTGACGTCGCGGACCCGTTCCCGGTCCACCGCGCGGCGGGGGCTGCGATCCCGGTCGTGGAAGTAGTGGCTGCGCATCAGCAGCCGACCGGAGTCACCCAGCGCCTCGACGAACCGGTCCGGGTCGAACGGCGGCCGGTAGCCGGGCAGGTGCTCGCGGTGCGTCGGGGCGTACAGCACCACCTGCTCGTCGGGGCCGAGACCGAACTCCGCGCGCAGCCGGCGTACCTCGTCGGGGCCGGCGTTGACCAGTCGGTCGTTACGCGGGTAGCCCACCTCCAGAGTGGTGTACGTGGCCGGGTACGCGCGGTCCCACATCTGGGTGGAGAAGCTGTTCGCGCTGACGCTGTAGTCCCAGCGGTCCACCCGGCGCAGCAGCCCGGCGAAGTCCATCCGGCCGGCACCGATCGGGTAGCGCTGCTGGTCCAGCCCCATCACCTTGACGGGCGTGCCGTGGTGGGTCTGCACGTGCACCTGCTCCGGCCGCTTGCGGACGAAGTCCGGGAAGTTGACGTTGTTGACCAGCCACCGGGCCCGGGCCAGCGCCCGGTAGTAGGCCGGGGTGCCGGCGACCACGTACTCCGCCCCGGCCGGCACGGTGTCCACCCGGTCCCGGCGCACGATCCACACCCCGCGTACACCGGGGGCCAGCCGGCGGGCCACCTCGTAGATCGCCGCCGGGTTGCAGGCGTACCCCCGGTACCAGGAGGCGGCGTACACCGCGAGCGTCGGATCCACCGGCCGCCGCAGCTCGGCGCGGTAGTACTCGCGCAGCAGGCCGTCGCGGGTCAGTCGGGCGCCGCGCCGGGCGGCCGGCCCGACCCGACGCCGGGTGGTGCGAGCCCGCCGGCGGGCGGTGTCGCGGGCCCGGCTCGCCGCCCGCAACGCGCTGAACGTCCGCCAGCGGCCGGTGGCGACCAGCCGGTGCTTGATCCCTTCCACCCCGTCCGGCGCCGGGTACCCGCCGTCCGGCAGCCAGCGCGCGTAGTCGGCGGTGATCTGCGCGAAGAAGGCGGGCCGCAGCTCCGGGGCGATCCGCTGGCCGTTGCCGAGCACGGTCAGGTAGTGCCAGATCATCCGCTCGAAGACCGCCGGCCGCAGGGCGTCCGCCGCCGGCCCCCAGGTGTCCATGAGGTGGAAGACCCGGTGCCACTGCGGGAACACCTCGAAGTGCCGGTCACCCCGGGTCCGGGTGATCGCGCCCGCCCGGCGCTGCCGGTAGTTGACGCAGACCCGATCGAGTACGCCGATCCGCTGCGCCGCCATCAGCACCGGGTAGCTGAACGAGACATCCTCGTACCAGCCGGGCGCGAAGCGCAGCCCCAGATCGACGAGGAACTCCCGGCGTACCAGCCGGTTCCACGCGGTGTGCAGCAGCCGCATCGCCTCCGGCCGGTCCCGCAGTCGGAAGGTGGCCGCGCCGGGCGACTCCGGGAACACCTCCGCCATCGCGCTGCGCGTGGCGGTGTCGTTCCAGTGCGTCCGGACATGGTCGACCAGCAGCACGTCCGGCCGGGTGGCACGTAACCGCTCGGCGACCTCCGGCAGGCACTCCGGCGCCAGCCAGTCGTCGCCGTCGAGGAACCAGACGTACTCCCCGACGGCCCGGTCCAGCCCGACGTTGCGGGCCGGACCGAGGCCGACGTTCTCCGGCAGCCGGATCGACCGGACCCGCTGGTCGCGGGCGGCGTACTCGTCGATGATCTCGCCGCTGGAATCCGGGGAGCAGTCGTCGACCGCGATCACCTCGAGGTCGGTCTCCGGCTGGCCGAGGATCGAGTCCAGGCACTCGCGCAGGTATCCCTGCACGCGGAAGGCCGGCACCACGAAACTGATCAGGGTCATCCGGCCGTCCCTCCGTCAGCGCGGCGCGCCACCTCCCGCGCCCGCCGGCGCGGCCGACGCCCGCGCGCTACGGGCCGGCCGGACGAACCAGGCCAGGACGACGCTCGCCACGAAAACCACGAGAAGGTATGTACCGAGTGTAGCCATGCCGATACTCACGATTCCGGCAATCGCCGCGAGGGCCAGCAGCACCGAACGTCCCTCCCAGCCCAGCGTGGCCGGGTGCAACGGGGGCGCCGCCTGCCGCTTCTCCAGCCGGGCGGTCAGGTCGTAGTGGTGCACGGTGAGCACGAAGACGTAGCCGAAGATCAGCCACCCCGGCGCGCCGCCGACCACCCCGACCGCGATCGCGAACAGGTACTCGGCGGCCCGCAACGCGGCGGGCACCAGCCAGTCCAGCGGACCGTTGTGCGCGGCCCCGGCGCCCAGGCCACCGACCAGCAGCACCAGCAACGCCACCGGCACCGCCCAGCGCAGCCCGTCGGGCACGTCGCCCAGCAACGCCGCGACCAGCAACGCCGCCGAACCCAGCGCGGCGATCACCGCCAGGGTGAGCGGCCCCATCGGGCGGACCACCGGCAGCCGGCGGGCCAGCGGGCCGTCGTCGCGGTGCAGCGTGGCATCGACCGTGTCCAGCACCGGCACCCACATCCAGCGGGCCCGCAGCGTACGCAGCGCCCCGGTGTACGCGAACGCCAGCACACCCCACACCAGTACCGCGATCAGACTGACCAGCGGATTGAACAGCGCCACGGTCAGCGCGATCAGCGCCCACCGCTCGCCGATCGGAAAGACCACGGTCCGCTTCAGCCAGTACGACAGCGAGCCGGTGTCCGCCTGCACCCGGGTCGACGCGGCGTTCAACCGGTCACCGATGCCGCCACTGGCACCCGTCGCCGCCCGGGGCCGACGCGCCGCCTCGTCGTGCAGCACGCCGTACCAGGTGTCGGTCATGTGCCGGACGGTCTGCAACGTCATCGCGGCGATCGCCAGCGCCCAGCCGTTGCCCAGCCCGGCGTGGCTCACCCCGAAACCCAGCCCGGCGTAGACCAGGTACTCCTTGGCGCGGTCGGCCATCGTGTCCAGCCAGCCACCCCAGGCGCTGAAGTGCCGGGTGTAGCGGGCCAACTGGCCGTCCACGCAGTCCAGCACGAACCCGAGGTAGAGCAGCACCGCGCCGCTGACCAGCGCGGGCCGCCCGCCGACCCCGAACAGCACCGCGGCGGCCAGCGCGAAGAGCACCGAGATCACCGTCACCCCGGTCGGGGTGAGCCGGAGCCGGGCCGCCACCCGCACCACGTACGGCGACCAGGTGCTGACGAAGTAGGTCGAGAAGAAGTCGTCCTTCTCCTTCACCGCCAGCCGCAACTCGGCCCGGTCCTCGTCGACCGCGGTCACCGCCGCCTCGGCGGCGACCAGCCCAGCCGCGTCGTCGACCCGGTGTGCGACGAGCAGACGTACCCGCTGGGCGAAGATCAGGGTGCCGAGCGCGGCGAGACCCGCGACGAGCCGGTCCACGGCGGACCCGGGGCCGCCGGCCGGGACCGGCGCGAGACGCCCGGCCGGCCCGGCGCCCTCGGTGGGCCGGAACGCGGAAACCTCCCCGGGCGGACCGAGGGGGGTGGCGACCGGCAGCACGCCGATCGCGGCGGCCCGGGCGGCGGCGGCCAGGGTCGGCAGGTCAGCCACGCCGACCCGCAGCGCGCCGCCGAACACGCCGGTGGCCTCGCCGTCCAGGGCGTCCACCGCGCCGGCGTCGACCACCTGGCCACGTTCCTCGCGCACGGCGGTCCGCCCTGGCACCGCCGGGTCGGTGAGCACCAGTGCCACCGTCGGCCCCACCGGGCTGGTGGCCAGGTGTCTCAGCACGGCGGTGTGCGCGACCAGGTCGGTGCCGGTGATCAGCAGCGGGCCGGTGGCGTGGTCGGCCAGGGCGGCCAGTTCGTCCAACCCGGCGGCGAAGCGCACCTCGTCCGCCCCGGCCTGCCGCAGCTGGGCGGCGAGCCGGTCGGCCAGCGGCTCGCCGGTCGCGGTGGTCAGGCCCGCCGCGGACGTCCCGGCGGCGAGCACGATCGCGAGCGTCACCGCGGGACCGCGGCGTGGTACGCGTCGAGCGCCTCGGCGATGGTGCCGTCGAGCATCAACCGGCCCGCGTCGAGGTACAACCCCCGACGGCAGAACCGGGTCAGGTCCTTTTCGTTGTGTGACACCAGCACCAGCGTGCGCCCCTCCCCGAGCAGACGATCAATCGTCGCGTAACACTTCTTGCGGAACTCCGCGTCACCGACCGCGGTCACCTCGTCCATCAGCAGGATCGGGTGCGGCAGATGCGAGATGATCGCGAAGCCGAGCCGCACCTTCATCCCCGACGAGTAGTGCCGCACCGACGTGTCGATGGCCCGTTCCACCTGCTCACCGGCGAACTCGACGATCTCGTCGAAGTGCCGCTTCAGATAGCCCGTCGACAGCCCGTGCAGCCCACCGACCAGGTGCAGGTTCTCCCGCCCGGTCAGGTCGTTGGAGAAACCGGCGGAGAGCTCCAGCAGTGGCGCCACCGCGCCGTGCACCCGGATGCTGCCCTCGTCCGGAATGAGCACCCCGGCGATCAACCGCAGCAGGGTGCTCTTGCCGGTGCCGTTGCGGCCGATCACCCCGACCGTCTCGCCCGGCTCGACGGTGAACGACACGTCGCGCAGCGGCCAGAACTGGCCGGGCAGGGCACCCCGACCGCCCCGGTGGATGAACAACTCCCGCAGCCGCAGTTGCCGGCGGCGGTTGCGGACGAACCGGATGCCCAGGCCGTCGGCCTCGATGATCGGCGCGGCCATGTCAGAGTTCCTTGAGCACGGCGGGTTCCAACCGGCGGAACGACCACCAGCCGGCGGCCAGCACCAGCAGGCTGCCGACGACCGTGGTGGTGAGCAGCCGAGCGTCCGGGAACTCATCCGGGTACCAGATCGCGTGGTGCAGCTGGAAGATCCCGACCAGCGGGTTCAGCTCGTACGCCACCTTCAGCCAGCCCGGCAGGCCGGATTCCCGCACCAGACTCAGCGGGTAGATGATCGGAGTGGCGTAGAAGAGCACCCGGATGATCAGCCGCATGAACCGCTCCACGTCACGCATCAGCACGTTCCACGCGGACAGCAGCAGGGCCAGCCCGATCAGCAGGACGGCTTGGACGGCCACCGCGAGCGGCAGGGAGAGCAGCGACCAGCCGGGATGGATCCGGCCGTGCGCCCCGTAGATCACCGCGATGGCCATCAGGATCGGCAGACCGGCCACGTACTCGGCGAACCGGCCGGTGACCCGGCCGATCGGGAAGACCTGGCGCGGCACGTTCATCGTGGTGATCAGCCGGGACTGACCGGTCAGCGCGTTGGTGGCCTCGCTCAGCGCCGAACTGGTCCACATCCAGGCGAAGATCCCCGTGATCAGGAACAGCGGATACGATCCGGCCGCCTCACCGAGGTGCCGCCCGGTGTCCCGCGAGTAGAGCACGCCGAAGACGAACCAGTAGATGGCGCCCATGCCGAGCGGCTCGATCAACGACCAGAGATAGCCCAGCACCGACTGCTGGTACTTGACCGCCAGGTCCCGTCTGACCAGGATGCGCAGCGAGTTGCGGTGCGACCACAACACCGCGACGCCAGAGGTCACCGCTGCCTCCCGCCTCCTGAAACGGACGACAGGTTAGCAGTCGGTGAACGAATGCCCCGAGTCGGCCAGATCAGCACTCGATCACGTTGACGGCCAGGCCGCCCCGCGCCGTCTCCTTGTACTTGACCTTCATGTCGGCGCCCGTCTCCCGCATCGTCTTGATGACCTTGTCCAGCGACACCGCGTGCACACCGTCGCCGCGCAGCGCCAGCCGGGCGGCCGTGATCGCCTTGATGCTAGCCACCGCGTTCCGCTCGATGCAGGGGATCTGCACCAGGCCACCCACCGGGTCGCAGGTGAGCCCGAGGTTGTGCTCCATCCCGATCTCGGCGGCGTTCTCCACCTGCTGCGGGGTGCCGCCGAGCGCCTCGGCGAGGCCCGCCGCGGCCATCGAGCAGGCCGAGCCCACCTCGCCCTGGCAGCCGACCTCGGCGCCGGAGATCGAGGCGTTCTCCTTGAACAGCACGCCGATCGCGCCGGCCGCCAGCAGGAACCGCACCACGCCGTCGTCGGAGGCACCCGGCACGAACCGGGTGTAGTAGTGCAGCACCGCCGGGATGATCCCCGCCGCGCCGTTGGTCGGCGCGGTGACCACGCGGCCGCCGGCGGCGTTCTCCTCGTTCACCGCCAGGGCGAACAGCGTCACCCAGTCCATCGCGCGCAGCGGATCGGTGGTCGCGGTGTCCGCCTCCAGGCTGCGCCGCAGCTCCGCCGCGCGCCGCCGGACCTTCAACCCACCAGGGAGTACGCCGTCCCGCTCGCAGCCACGCTCCACGCACTCCCGCATCACCCGCCAGATCTCCAGCAGGTCGGCCCGGATCTCCGCCTCGCTGCGCCAGGACCGCTCGTTGGCCAGCATCACCTCGCTGATCGAGAGACCGGTGGCGGTGGTCACCTCCAGCAGCTGCGCCCCGGTCAGGAAGGGGTACCGCACCCGGGTGCTGTCCGGCTTGATCCGGTCCGCGCCGGCCGCCGCCTCGTCCACCACGAAGCCGCCGCCGACCGAGTAGTAGGTGCGGCTGCGCACCTCGGCGCCGGTCCCGTCGTACGCCACGAAGGTCATCCCGTTCGGGTGGTACGGCAGCGACCGGCGGCGGTGCAGCGTCAGGTCCCGGTCCGGGTCGAAGTCGATCTCGTGCGCGTCCAGCAGGCTGATCCGCCGCTCCGCCCGGATCCGCTCGACCCGGGGGCCGACGGTGTCCGTGTCGACCGTCTCCGGTGCCTCGCCGGCCAGCCCGAGCAGCACCGCCCGGTCGCTGCCGTGGCCGTGCCCGGTGGCGCCCAGCGAGCCGAACAGTTCGGCCTGCACCCGTGCGGTGTCGGTGAGCAGCCCGTCGGCCTTGAGCCCGGCCACGAAGGTGCGGGCGGCCCGCATCGGCCCCACCGTGTGGGAGCTGGACGGCCCGATGCCGACGCTGAAGAGGTCGAAAACACTGATCATGGCTGCGCTGCGCTTCCTCGCCGTCGTCCCGTGGTGCGGGATCCGGCCCGGTCGTGGCCACCGGTCCGGCGGCCCCGCTCGTGGCCGCCCGGTCGGGTGGCCGCCGGCCACCCGGGGTGTGGGTGCCCAACCAGCGAGCCTACCCGCCCAGTTCACGGCCCACCCGGCCACCGCGACGTGATCGCCGGACCGCCACTCACCCGCCGTCCCACCGCCACCTCCCCGCCGCGTCCCGGCGACGTCCCGCCGCAAGATCGCGCACAATCCAGGATGTAGTGGCTTCCGCTCATGCCCGAGGGCACTACATCCAGGATCGAGCACGATCTCCCTCGGGGAGTGCGCGTCGCGGAACGTCGGCCCGGCGCGGAATCCCCGCGTGGCGCCGACGCCAGCGCGGGCCTCGGATCGGGCGGGACGGGTGCGGCATCGGAGGCGTCGCAGCTGAGCCGCACGGGTAAGTACCTACGGGTCCACGGGTTGCCGATCCTCCTCGGGACCGAGGGTGAACTGGCCGTCCCTTTCTACCGTGGATTGCAGACGCGGCGTACCGCCGCAGAGTGGGAGTACGACGATGAGTCGCAAACTGGTTCGGCCCCGCCAGGGGCGCATGATCGCCGGTGTCTGCGCCGGCCTCGGTCAGCGGTTCGGCATGTCCGCCGGGATGGTCCGGCTGCTGTTCCTGCTGTCGCTGCTGCTGCCCGGCACCCAGGTGATCGTGTACCTGATCCTCTGGATCCTCATGCCGAACGAGGACCGCTACCTCGCCTCCACCCGGCACTGACCCTCACCCGCATCCCACCCCGACCGAAACCGCCCCCGCCCCCGGCCCGCCCCGGGCTGAGGCAGCAACTTCTGGGAAGTTGCTGCCTCACGACGGCCGGAAACACCAACATCCCTGAAGTTGCGTGGATCTTGCGCCGGGACGGAGCGCGAGGCACGGCGCGGCGCGGGGCGCGGAGAGTTCGATGACGGAAGCGCCCGCCCTGACGGTCGTCGGGGCGGGCGCTTCGACGTGCGAGGTCCAGCAGTCAGGGAGCGGTGTAGGTGACCGTGACCTGCTGGTAGCCGAGGGAGCGGAGCAGCCCCTCCAGCATCTTGCGGGTGTTCTCCTCGGCTCGGGCGGAGAGCCCGCTGTCCCGGGCGGCGGCGGTGATCCGTTCCTCGGCGAGCTGGTAGACCTGCTGCTGCCGGTTGGGGTCGTTGCCGACCAGGTCGCCGAGCCGGTTGATCAGACCGCGCTGCTCGGCGAACACGTAGCTCTTTTCCAGGTCGAGGTTGGTCTCGCCGAGCTGCGGCGCGGGCAGCTTGATCTCGACCGAGGTGCCGTCGGCGGACTCGACGACAGCGCCCTCCCCGATCTTGCCGAAGTCGACGTACGCCTCGACGCTGCCCGCCCCAACGAACAGGGTGCGCTCGTTGAGCAGGAAGTCCGGTACGTTGCGCCGGTCGTTCTGGGTGTCGACCACGACCTGGAAGTTGCCCTCGGCGGCCACGTATCGGCTGAGGTCCTGGATCGACTTCAGCAGCGGCGGCTGGCTGCGGTCGGTCTGCTCCTTGGCGAACGGGTTGCGGAACTCCGGCAGGAGCCCGGTCGCCTGCACGCCGAGCAGCACCACCACGGCCAGCGCGGCGGCCCCGAGAAGCACGAGCAGACCGCGGACCGGACCACCGGCACCGCCGCTCGTCGGCCCACTGGTGCCGCCGGGGCCACCGGAGTCGCCCGTGCCGGCCGGGCCGCCCGGCACGGGTTCCGTCGGGGTGTCCGACCGTTGCCGGAGATCGTCGCCCGTGGGGTATCCGGGGAACTCCCTCGTAGGCTCGTTGATGCCAGCGTCGCGGGCCATCACGCTCACCGTCCTCGTCAGACACGTCGTCTGCCATTGACGGTACGGCCCCCGTACGACACCCGCGCGTCGAGCGACCGGAAAGCGTAAACGGGCAGGTCAGGCGAAGGCCGAGACCCCGGTGAGCCGCTGTCCGATGACGAGCTGGTGGATCTCCGAGGTGCCCTCGTACGTCAGCACGCTCTCCAGGTTGTTCGCGTGCCGCATCACCGGGTATTCGCCGGAGACGCCGTTGGCGCCGAGGATGGTGCGGCACTGCCGGGCGATGGCCAGGGCCTCCCGCACGTTGTTCAGCTTGCCCACGCTGACCTGCTCGGGCCGCAGCCGGCCGGCGTCGGCGAGCCGGCCCAGGTGCAGCGCGAGCAGTTGCCCCTTCACCAGCTCGACGGCCATGTCGGCGAGCTTCGCCTGGGTGAGCTGGAAACCGGCCAGCGGACGACCGAACTGGGTACGGGTGGTGGCGTACGCCAAGGCCGTCTCCAGGCAGTCCCGGGCGGCGCCGACCGAGCCCCAGACGATGCCGTACCGGGCTTCGGTGAGGCAGCTCAGTGGGGCCTTGAGCCCGACCGCCTCGGGCAGTTGGGCGTCCGCCGGGAGCCGGACGTCGTCCAGCACGATCTCGCCGGTAACCGACGCGCGCAGCGACATCTTGCGGCGGATCTCGCGGGCCGTGACACCGGGCGTGTCCATGGGTACGGCGAAACCCCGGAC
Source organism: Micromonospora sp. NPDC005163 (assembly GCF_053599835.1). NCBI lineage: Bacteria > Bacillati > Actinomycetota > Actinomycetes > Micromonosporales > Micromonosporaceae > Micromonospora > Micromonospora sp. NPDC005163. The sequence goes on along the minus strand of NZ_JBSFYP010000003.1, from coordinate 138,610 downwards.
GCCCTCGTCGGTGCGCGCCCAGATCACCGCGACGTCGGCGATCGGCGCGTTGGTGATCCACATCTTGCCGCCGGTGAGCACCCAGTCGTCGCCGTCGCGGCGGGCCCGGGTGGCCATCGACGCCGGGTCCGAGCCGTGGTCCGGCTCGGTCAGGCCGAAGCAGCCGATCGCCTCGCCGGTCGCCATCGACGGCAGCCAGCGCTGCTTCTGCTCCTCGCTGCCGTAGCGCCAGATGGCGTACATGGCCAGGGAGCCCTGCACGGAGACCAGGGAACGGACGCCGGAGTCGCCGGCCTCCAGCTCCTGGCAGGCCAGCCCGTACGCGACCGCGGAGGCGCCGGCGCAGCCGTACCCGGTCAGGTGCATGCCGAGCAGTCCGAGCTTGCCGAACTCCCGGGCCAGCTCGCGGGCCGGCACCCGGCCCTCCTCGTACCAGTCGGCGACGTGCGGGCGCACCCGATCGTCGATGAGCTGACGTACGACGTCGCGGATCTGCCGCTCCTCCTCGGTGAGCGACGGGTCCAGGTCGAGCAGGTCCAGTGGAGCGGTCATGGACGCCACCTTAACGAAGACTCAGGCCGATGGGCGCGGACGCGTCATTCGATCGGCTCGGAGAGCACCAGCACCCGGGCGTGGATCTGGTTGCGCTGCTGCAGGGCGGCGCGCAGGGCCCGGTGCAGGCCGTCCTCCAGGTAGAGCCCGCCATTCCACTGCACCACGTGGGGGAAGAGGTCCCCGTAGAAGGTGGAATCCTCGGCGAGGAGCTTGTCGAGCGCCAGCTCACGCTTGGTGGTGATCAACTGGTCCAGGCGCAGCGGTCGCGGCGGGATCTCCGCCCACTGCTTGAGCGTCAGGTTGTGCTCCGGATAGGGACGCCCGTCCCGGACCGCTCTGAAGATCACGACGGCACGCTCCCCTCCCCGTGGCCGAGCCGACCGGCGGCGCCGAGCCGGGTCGCGGCAGGCACCGCGCGGCGCGGTACCGATGACGCGTGCCAGCCTAGCCGCCCAGCGCACACCACGTTCTGCTCCCTGATGTCAGTTTCGCTACCGCTCGTCCGATCCCCAACCGGACGAACGGGACGCCGCACTCAACTCCACCGGCCGCGCCGCACCACCTCGTCCAGCGGACGGCGACCTCGGCGCAGCGACGGTGACCTATGGTCGGGTGCGCGGTAACCGATTGTGATGGCTCCGACGGGTCGATGGTCCGTCGGCACGCCGAACGCGTCCCGGTAAGCGGCCAGCCGCTGCGGCGGGATGCCGAAGAAACACGCGCCCAACCCCTCGTCCACCGCGGTGAGCAACATCAGCAGCGCGGCGAACCCGGTGTCCACGTACCAGTAGGGCACCGGCCAGCGGTCGGTGGACACGTCCGTCCAGCCCTTGTCCGGCTCCGCGTACCGCTGGAGGTAGGCCGACTCGTTGGCGTGCGGCACCACGATCAGCGGCGCCCGGCGCATCCCGGCCAGCCACCGCTCCCGCCCACCACCGTCCGGCGTGGTGGCCGCCCAGAACCGCTCCCGGTCGGCCGCCTCCTCCAGCACCAGGAAACCCCAGCCCTGCGCGAACCCGGCCGACGGGGCGCGCACCGCGTGGTCGAGCAGCCGGTCCACCACGTCGGGCGGGACCGGGCGGTCCGGGTCGTAGTTGCGCACCATGCGCCGACGCCGGACGACCTCGGCGAACTCCATCCCGTTCTCCCCCGCCGGCCCGGCTCAAGCCCCGGGGCGGATGCCCCAGGCGCCCCGCCAGGTCGCGCCGGGCTTGAGCGTGAGCACATCCTTGCCCGAGCGGAACGCGTCCGGAGGGCAGGTCATCGGCTCGATCGCCACCGAACGACGATGCCGTTCGCCCGTGAGCGCGTCCCCGGTGAACACCTGCCACCAGCCGAACTCCTGGTCCGCCCAGATGCTCACCCCGGACGAGCCGTCCGGCGCGGCCAGGCTCACCGACGAGCCGCCGTCGGCGTCGGCGATCACCTGACCGAAGCAGAGGTCCAGCTGGGCACGGCCGATCCGGCGGGGGCTGGTCCAGTCGTACTCGGTACCCGCCACCGGGGTCGCGCCGACCGGCAGCAGCCGCCCGTCCACCAGCAGCCGGGTACGCGTCGGCAGCCGCATGACCAGGTCGTCCACCGCGACGCCCGGCAGTTGCAGGTACGGGTGCACGGAGAAGCCGAACGGCGCCAGCGCAGCGCCGGTGTTGGTCACCTCGTGCTCGGCGCGCAGCCCGCCCCGGCCGACGCTCCACCGGCTGCGCAGCCGCAGCGGCCACGGGTAACCGGGCTGCGGCGGCAGGTCGTAGCCGACCGTCACCGCGTCCGCCGACTGCTCCAGCAGCCGCCACGGCACCCAGTTGACCAGCCCGTGGATCGCCACGTGCCGCTCCGGCTCGGTCAGCGGGAGCTGGTGCGTCCGGTCTCCGAAGGAGTAGCGGCCGTCGCGGATCCGGTTCGGCCAGGGCGCCAGCACCTGCCCGGCGCAGCCGGGGCAGACCTCGTCGGCCTGGTACCCGTCGACCAGGTCGACCCCGTCGTGCTGGTACGTCCGCAGCCCGCCGCCCACCTCCACGATGACGGCCTCGTGGCCGGCGGTGGAGATGGTCCACTGGGCGCCGGAGAAGGGGCGCTGGTCGGGGCTGTCCATGCCGGCGACCCTAACCGGTCACGTCCGGTCCCCGCTCGACGCCGCCGCCCGGTAGCGCAGCAGCGCCGGGAAGGCGGCCGCCAGCGCCACCACGAGCACCGCCGAGGCGAGCCCGCCGGCCACCCAGGCCACCCCGACGCCGAACCCGGCGGCCATCGTGCCGGCCCGCAGGTCGCCCAGGCGCGGACCGCCGGCCACCACGACCGTGTTCACCCCCTGCAACCGGCCGCGCATCCGATCCGGCGCGTAGATCAACAGCATCGACTGGCGCAGCACCGAGCTGACCAGGTCGGCGGCACCGGCCACGGCCAGCAGGGCGATCATCAGCCAGAGCTGACGGGCCAGGCCGGCCGCCGCGATCGCCACCCCCCAGCCGACCACCGCCAGCACCAGCCCGAGCCCCTGCCGGCGAAGCCGGCCGATCCAGCCGGAGGTGAGCCCGCCGATCATCGAGCCGATCGCGATGGCGCTGTAGAGCCAGCCGACCGCGGCGGGATTGCCGAACCGCTCGGTGGCGATCTCCGGGAAGAGCGCCCGGGGCATGGCCAGGATCATCGCGATCAGGTCCACCCCGAACGAGAGCAGCAGCACCGGCGTGGTGGCCAGGTACCGGAACCCGTCGATGACGCTGCTCAGGCCGGCCCGACGCGGACCGTTCTCGGCCGCCGGGTCCGGTTCGGGCGGCATCGCCGGCAACCGCCACGTCGCCCAGAACGAGGCGCCGAACAGCACCGCGTCCACCGCGTACGCGATCGGCAGTCCCACATCGGTCCGCCAGATGGCGAAGATCAGCCCGGCGGCGAGTGGTCCGAAGACCGAGGTGGCGGTGAAGGTGGTGAAGTTCAACGTGCTCGCGGCCGGCACCAGCTCGTCCGGGACCAGCCGGGGCAGGATCGCGCTCCGGGTCGGTGAGGTGATCGCGAAGGCGGTCGACTGCAACGCCACGAGCAGCAGCAGGAGCAGCGGGCTACCCAGCCCGAGCAGGGCGTGCGCCAGCAGCGCCACCGTCGAGGCCCAGAGCAGCACGCCGCCGCCGAGCAGCACCCGACGCCGGTCCCGGGCGTCGGCGACCGCACCGCCCCACAGGCCGAACACCAGCAGCGGCAGGAAACCCGCCACGCCGAGCAGGCCGACCCAGAACGATCCCTTGGTCAGCCCGAACATCTCCACCGGCACGGCCACCGCGGTGAACTGGAAGCCGAACATCGCCACGCTGTTGCCGAACCACACCCTCCGGTACGCCGGCACGCGAAGCGGACGCAGATCGATCGCCCAGCGGCGCGCTCCGCGCGGCCGGGCCTCCTGCACACCGGTCACGGTGCCAACCGCTCGACGGTCCAGCCGCCCTCGTCGAGCAGGCGGAAGCGCAGCCGGTCGTGCAACCGACCGGCCCGGCCCTGCCAGAACTCCACCGTGTCGGGTCGGACCCGCAGCCCACCCCAGTGCGGCGGGGTCGGGATCACCGGCTCGCCGTCGAACCGCTCGGCAGCCGCCCGGTAGCTCTCCTCCAAAGCCGCCCGGTCCGGCACCACCTGCGACTGCGGGCTGGCCCAGGCGCCCAGTTGGGAGCCGCGCGGGCGGCTGGCGAAGTACGCCTCGGCCACCGAACGGTCGACCGGGGCGACGCGCCCGGTGGCCACCACCTGACGCTGCATCGGGAACCACGGGAAGACCAGGCTGGCGTACGGATTGGCGGACGCCTCGACACCCTTGCGCGAGAGGTGGTTGGTGAAGAAGACGAAGCCGTCCGGGTCGTACCCCTTGAGCAGCACCGTCCGCCCGCTCGGCCGGCCGGCGGCGTCGGCGGTGCCCACCACCATCGCGTTGGGTTCGGGTAGCCCGAAGGCCACCGCGTCGGCGAACCAGCGGTCGAACTGCGTGTGCCAGTCGGCGGCCAGGTCAGCCTCGGTCAGGCCCAGGTCCGCGGCGTACTCGTTACGCATCGCGGCCGGGGCGGGTGTGTCGCCCGTCACGTTCCCACTCCTTCTCGGCGGCCCCGCCGGCGCCCTCCCGCGCTGGCCAGACCGCAGCGCCCAGTCTTGCCGAGCGGCGCGGAGAATGCGCGTCCGGGGATGTCGTGTGCAGCACAGTCGCAGCGGGTCGCGTATCCGGTTACTCAGCAGGCAAGATGTTCCGAACACATCCCTGAGGGTCGCCTGAGGCGCTCGGCCGACCGGGCCGGATGAGCTCACCGGGCGCACCGACCAGATCCAGGAGAGCGACATGGCCGATTTCAAACCCGGGCTGGAGGGCGTCGTCGCCTTCGAGACCGAGATCGCTGAACCTGACCGTGAGGGTGGCGCGCTGCGCTATCGCGGGGTCGACATCGAGGATCTGATCGGCCAGGTCTCGTTCGGCAACGTGTGGGCGCTGCTGGTCGACGGCCGGTTCGGGCCGGGCCTGCCGCCGGCGGAGCCGTTCCCGGTGCCGGTGCACTCCGGCGACATCCGGGTGGACGTGCAGTCCGCGGTCGCCATGCTGGCCCCGTACTGGGGTCTGAGCCAACTGCTGGACATCTCCGACGAGCAGGCCCGCGAGGACCTCGCCCGGGTCTCGGTGACCGCGCTCTCCTTCGTCGCACAGTCCGCCCGGGGCCTCGGCCTGCCGGCGGTGCCGCAGAAGGAGATCGACAAGGCGCAGACCATCGTCGAGCGGTTCATGAAGCGCTGGCGGGGCGAGCCCGACCCGCGGCACGTCAAGGCCGTCGACGCCTACTTCATCTCGGCTGCCGAGCACGGCCTGAACGCCTCCACCTTCACCGCCCGCATCGTCGCCTCCACCGGGGCCGACGCGGCGGCCTGCATCTCCTCCGGCATCGGCGCCCTCTCCGGCCCGCTGCACGGCGGCGCCCCGTCCCGGGTGCTCAGCATGCTGGAGGCGGTGGAGCGCAGCGGGGACGCCGAGGGCTACGTCAAGGGCGTGCTGGACCGCGGCGAGCGGCTGATGGGCTTCGGCCACCGGGTCTACCGCGCGGAGGACCCCCGCGCCCGAGTGCTCCGGCGTACCGCCAAGGAGCTGGGCGCGCCGCGCTTCGAGATCGCCGAGTCGCTGGAGAAGGCGGCGCTGGCCGAGCTGCAGGCCCGCCGCCCGGACCGGGTACTGGCGACCAACGTCGAGTTCTGGTCGGCCGTGGTGCTGGACTTCGCCGAGGTGCCGGCGCACATGTTCACCTCGATGTTCACCTGCGCCCGGATGGGCGGCTGGAGCGCGCACATCCTGGAGCAGAAGCGCCTGCAGCGGCTCGTCCGCCCGTCCGCCCGCTACGTCGGCCCGGAAAGCCGCAAGCCCAGCGACGTCGAAGGCTGGGGCGCCATCCCCCACGGCGTCTGAGCGGTAAGGAAGGGCCCCTTCTTAACGCCTCGTGTATAGGAGGGGCCCCTTCCTAACAACGCGCCCGGCAGGCGGCGCCGGGTGTGGCGAAGGACTCAGGCCGGCCCTCGGGACCGCGACACCCACCGCCCGGCCAGGGTGCGAGGATGGGGGCCGGCAGTGTCGCCGGATCGCCGGTACGGATCCCGGCCCGCCGTGCGCCCCGCGTACGCGCCCGCCGCCGGTCCGCACCGGGCCCCGCCCCCGCCCATGCGGAAGGACCTTCAAGACCGTGGCTGACGCACCGCTCATCCGGATTCCCGACGAGATCAAGCCCGCCGACGGACGCTTCGGCTGCGGCCCGTCCAAGGTCCGTCCGGCGGCCGTGTCCGCCCTCGCCGAGGTGGCCACCAGCTACCTGGGCACCTCGCACCGGCAGAAGACGGTCCGCGACCAGGTGGCCCGGCTGCGCTCCGGTATCGCCGAGTTCTTCTCGCTGCCCGAGGGCTACGAGGTGGTGATCGGCAACGGCGGCACCACCGCGTTCTGGGAGGTCGCCACCTTCGGCCTGATCCGGGACCGGGCGCAGTTCGCCAGCTTCGGCGAGTTCGGCGCCAAGTTCGCCAAGTCGGTCAAGGACGCCCCGTTCCTGGGCGATCCGACCATCCGCAAGGCCGACGCGGGCAGCGCGCCGACGCTGGTCGCCGAGGCCGGCGTGGACGTCTACGCGACCCCGCAGAACGAGACCTCGACCGGCGTGGCCGTGCCGATCAGCCGGGTGGCGGGGGCGGACGAGGGCGCGCTCCTGCTGGTCGACGCCACGTCCGGCGCCGGCGGCCTGGAGGTCAACGTCGGCGAGACCGACGTCTACTACTTCGCGCCGCAGAAGTGCTTTGGTTCCGACGGTGGTCTCTGGCTGGCCCTGATGTCCCCGGCCGCGCTGGACCGGGCCGCCGAGATCAAGGCCTCCGGGCGGTACATCCCGGCCTTTCTCGACCTGGTCACGGCGATCGACAACTCGCGGCTGCAGCAGACCTACAACACCCCGGCGCTGGCCACCATCTTCCTGGCCGCCGAGCAGACCGACTGGATGAACGCGCAGGGCGGGCTGGCCTGGGCCGCGAAGCGCACCGCGGAGAGCGCCGCGACGGTGTACGGCTGGGCGGAACGGTCCACCGTGGCCACCCCGTTCGTCAGCGACCCGGCGCTGCGGTCCAACGTGGTCGCCACCATCGACCTCGTCGACGGGGTGGACGCCACGGCCGTCGCCAAGGCACTGCGCGCCAACGGCATCGTGGACACCGAGCCGTACCGCAAGCTCGGTCGCAACCAACTGCGGGTGGCGCTGTTCCCGGCCATCGAGCCGGCCGACGTCGAGGCGTTGACCGCGTCCATCGACTACGTGGTCGAGCGTCTCTGACGATCGTCACGGTCGGTGTCCATCGGGACCTCGGCGGACACCGACCGTGATCATCGTTGCAGCTCAGTCGCGACATGCGGGGTGTCGCTTCCCCCACCCCGAGACAGATGCGCGTACGGTGGTCCGAGACGCCTGGGTGGCCGACTCGTGGCGTGCGGCCAGCGAAGCGGGACGGAGGCAACGCTATGCGCCCAGTACGCTTCGTCGCCCTCTCCGAGGACGGCCATGCTCTGGTTCTCGCCGACGAGGTCGGGCGGCTGCTCGCCCTGCCGATCGACGAGCGGATCGCCGGCGCCCTGCACGCCGAGCCGGGTGCTCCGCCGCTCGCGGTGGCGCCGACCGCCGCCGACCCGATCCCCTCACTGTCCCCCCGGGACATTCAGGCCCGCATCCGCTCCGGTGAGTCCGCCGAGGACGTCGCCCGGATCGCCGGTGTGCCGGTCGACCGGGTCCTGCGCTATGCCGGCCCGGTGCTCCAGGAGCGGGCGATGCTCGCCCAGCACGCCCGCCGCACCCGGCTCAAGGGTGCGGAGAAGCCCACCCCGCTGGCCGAGGTGGTCAACGGCCGGCTGAGCCAGCACGGCATCGACACCGAGAAGATCTCCTGGGACGCGTACCGCCGCGACGACGGCACCTGGCGGATCATCGCCACCTGGCCCTCCGGCAAGGCCACCGCGCAGGCGATCTGGGATCTCGACAAGACCCGGCAGGCGGTCACCCCGCACGACGACATGGCGCAGTACCTGTGCGCCGAGCGGCCCACGCCGATCCTCGGCCAGGAGCCGGCGCCGGAGCGGGGCGGGCACGCCCTGCCCGGTCCGTCGCGCGGCGAGCCGAGTCGCGGTGGGCACGGGTTGCCGGCAGCCTCCGAGCACCCGCGTCCCGGCCGGGACCCGATCCGAGCCGGGCGGGACGCACTGCTCGCCTCACTGGACCGCCCGCTCGGCGCCTCGTCGGGCCGCGGCCTGGAGCCGCGTACCCCGGCTGCCCTCGCCGGGTCCGACGCGCCCCGGCAGCGGGCGGTCGGTGGCGGCGCAGCGGCACTGCTGGGCGGCGGCCAGGGGTCGGCCTTCGACGACGACTCGGACGCGCCCAAGGAGGTGCCGGCCGTGCCGTCGCTGGCGGTGCTGCGGCCCCGCCGGACGGGCGCCGCGGCGGCTGCCGGCGGCGAGTCCACCGATGCCAACGGCAAGCCGCGCAAGCGGCTGCCGAGCTGGGACGACGTGCTCTTCGGCAGCGGTCCGGCCGCGCGCGAGTCCTCCTGACGCTTCGCGTTGGCGGGTGGCGGTTCGCCACCCGTCAGCGCGAAGCACGCCAAGTGCCCGTGGCAGGGCCGGTTGCGGGCTGAGTCAGAGCGGCCAGGCGGCGAGGCGGTCGTAGCGCGGCCGGGGGCCGAGGTGGCTGCGTACCAGCAGCAACTCGGTCGCCGCCCACGGCGGGCCCTGGTAGTCGTCCAGGGCGGCCCGGTCGGCGTCAACGTCGGCCACGTCCACCAGGTCGCCGGGCCGAGCGACGGTCAGGTGCGGGCGGAACGGCTTGTCGTCGTGCGGCAGCCGGGCGTGCCGCAGCCGGGACCGGATCAGTCGCGCCAGCACGTGCAGCGCCTCGACGTCACCCCGGCAGTCCACCCAGAGCACGGTGAACCGCCCCCCGCCGAACCGGCCGCCGCCGCCGAGGCTCAGCCGGGGCGAGGCGTCCCGGCCGTCCCGGAACCATTCGGCGGCCAGCCCGAGCGCGCTCTCCACCTCGACCAGCCGGGCCGTCTCGACGTCACCGAGGAAGGCCAGGGTGAGGTGCAGGTGGGCCGGGTCGGCGAGCCGTACGTTGGTGCCGGCGGCCGCTGCCGCCCCGACCCTCAGCCGGGCGACCTGCGCGCCGAGATGGGTGACCGCTTCGGCGGGCGGACAGACCGCGACGAAGAGCCGCAACCGTCGACCGCTCAGCGGTGCCGCTGCCGGTGCCCGGCTCGGGCCGCCGGCAGGGTCAGCCCGGCGGCGTGCAGCACGCCTTCCACCCGGACCCGCTCGATCTCCTGGTCGACGCCGCTCAGCTCGGCGAGGTGTTCGGTGATGCCGAGGGCTCGGCACGCCAGTCGGAGCCGGTCGTCGTACGCCTGGACCACCGCGCCGTGCCAGACCATCGGCCGGCCGGTGCCGCCGAGCCGCTGGCCGCCGAGGCGCCGCAGGTCGGCGGCGAGTTGTTCCAGGGGCCGCCGGTCGGTGCGGTCGAACTCGCTGAGGTCGATGTCCCGAGTCAGGGCGTCGGCTTCGATGGCGCGGTCGAGACGGGCGATGGTGCGTCGTTCCCGTCGGCGCTCACGCCACTCCGACCAGCCGCAGACCACCCGATCCAGGATCTCGTCGGCGCAGAAGAGCAGGGCGAACGCCGCCGGAAGGCTGGCCACGGCGAGGAACGCCAGGGCCAGCATCAGCGCGCGTCCGACTCCCACGTATCGACGCTAAGCCCCATCGTGCCGGCCCGCCACCTGATTGGCCGCATCCGCGCCATGCGCTCAACACGACGTGCTCCCGGGCCCGGGTTAGGAAGGGCCCCTTGTTATGCAAAATCCGATAACAAGGGGCCCTTCCTTCACACCTCAGCAGTCGGTGGAGGTGACGTAGAAGCGGGGCATCGGCAGCACCCGGAAGCGCAGCCGGGCGCCGGCGCGGCGCAGCTGCCAGGTGAGCGCGATCAACGCGGTGGCCAGCGAGATCAACCCGCCCATCCAGATGCTGGCGCCAGCGCCGAAGTGCTCGGCGATCCAGCCGATCAGCGGCGCGCCGACCGGGTTGGTGCCCAGGAACACCAGGACCCACAGGGCCATCACCCGCCCCCGGAAGGCCGCGTCCACACCCAGCTGGACCCGCTGGTTGGCGGCCTGGGCGAAGAAGACCATGAAGAAGCCAGTCGGCACCAGCAGCGTCACGACCAGCCAGTAGGTCGACGCGAAGCCGACCAGGGTGCCGAAGCTGGCGCAGGCGATCGCGGCACCGAGCACCAGCCAGACCGACGGTCGGCTGCGCCGGCCGGTGCCGCTGAGCGCGCCACCCAGCGCGCCGACCGCCAGCGCGGTGCTGAACAGGCCGAACGAGGCGGCACCGGTGTGGAAGACCGTCTTGGCCAGCGCGGCCAGGGTGAGCTGGAAGTTGAACAGCGACATGCCGATCACCGACATCACCGCCATCGGCAGCAGCAGGTCCGGGCGGCGCCACACGTACCGCAGCCCGTCGACCACCCGGGCGGACGCCCGCTCGTCCCGCGGCGGCAGGGCGTCGCGGTGCAGTTCGGCCGTCCGCATCCGCACCACGTTGACCAGCGGCGCGATCGAGCTGAGCGCGGTGAAGAGGAAGACCGGCCCCACGTCGAAGGCGGCGATGGCCAGGCCGGCGACGGCCGGGCCGACGATCCGGGCGGAGTTGAACACGGCCGCGTTCAGCGACAGCGCGTTGGGCAGCAGCGACGTGCCGACCAGTTCGGAGACGAACGCCTGCCGGACCGGGGTCTCCACGGCGTTGGCCGTGCCGAGCAGCGCGGCGAAGGCGAAGACGTGCCAGAGCTGCACGAGGTCGGTGAGGACCAGCAGGGACATGCCGAGCGCCAGCACGGTCCAGAAGGCGTTGGCCGCGAAGAGCAGCACCCGCTTGTCGTACCGGTCGGCGAGCCGGCCGGAGAGCAGCGTGAGCAGCAGCACGGGGGTGAACTGCAGCGCGGTGACCACGCCGAGCGCGGTGGCCGAGTTGTCGGAGAGCTCGAGGACGAGCCAGTCCTGGGCGATGAACATCATCCAGACGCCGATCAGCTTGATCAGCTGGCCGGATGCGAATAGCCGGTAGTTGCGAACCTGCAGGGACTGGAACATCGTGCTCAACTTGGCCCGCACTCTTGGTGCGCCTCCTCCGGGACGTACGCGTCATCGACAGGTGACGGCACGGCCCGGTGGCGCGGGCGCGGCTCAGGCGCGAGCGAGCTGCTGAAGAATCTGGGCGGCCCTCTGCAGGGTCTCCCGTTCGTCCTCGTCGAGCGCGGCCAGCCGGTGGGCCAGCCACTCATCGCGGGCCCGCTCGAACTGGTCGAGCACGGCCTGCCCTCCTTCGGTCGCCGCGAGGATGACCTGCCGGCCGTCGGTCGGATGGGGGGTCCGCTGCACAAGGCCGCGGTCCTCCAACTTCCCGACGATCTTGGTCATCGTCGGTGGCTGCACCCGCTCCACGTCGGCCAGTTCCCGGGGCGTCAGCGCGCCCGCCAGCCGCAGGCTGGTGAGCGCGGAGACCTGGGTGACCGTGAGGTCGCCGACCGGTCGGGCCTGGCGGACCCGCCGGTTGAGTCGGGTGATCGCATCACGCAACTGGGGAGCCAGTTGCGCCGGTGGCACGCGTTCCGCCGTCACCGTCCGCTCCGTCACGATAGTTAGCTTAACTAATGAGCCTGGCTAACGACATCCGATATGACCAGGCTCACGAGGACGTTCGTGCTGTTCCGGGCGGGGGATTCCGATTCTGACCCCCCGCCCGGACGTGCGTCAGAGCACCAGGGACTCGATCGGCCCGCGCAGGAAGTACAGCACGAACAGCGCGGCGACCCCGTACAGCAGCGGGTGGATCTCCCGGGCCTTGCCCCTGGCCAGCTTGACCACCACGAAGGTGATCAGGCCGGCGCCGATCCCGTTGGAGATCGAGTAGGTGAACGGCATCAGCACGATCGTGAGGAACGCCGGGATGGCGATCTCGTAGTCGGACCAGTCGATCGTCCGCACCGCGGTCATCATCAGGAAGCCGACCACCACCAGGGCCGTCGAGGCCGCCTCGAACGGCACGACCACCACCAGCGGGGCCAGGAACATCGCCAGCAGGAAGAGCACGCCGGTGACCAGGTTGGCCGCCCCGGTCCGGGCGCCCTCCGCGACACCGGCGGCGCTCTCGATGTACGACGTGTTGCTGGAGGTGCTGGCCGCGCCGCCGGCCGCCGCGGCGATCGAGTCGACCAGCAGGATCTCCTTGGCCTTCGGCGGGGTGCCCCGCTCGTCGAGCAGGCCGCCCTCCTGGCCCACCGCCACCATCGTTCCCATGGTGTCGAAGAAGTCCGTGATCAGCAGCGTGAAGACGAACATCAGCACGACCAGCCAGCCGGCCCGGCCCCACGAGTCGAGCACGTTGAACTTGCCGAGCAGCGACAGGTCCGGCAGGTCCACCACCGTCTTCGGCAGCTCCGGCACGTTCAGCGACCAACCCTTGGGGTTGGGCTGACCGTTGACGAAGGACGGGCCGATGTTGCCGATCGCCTCCACGATCACCGCCAGCACGGTCGAGGCGAGGATGCCGATCAGGATCGCGCCCTTCACCCGGCGGACCACCAGCACCAGGGTGAGCAGCAGACCCACCACGAAGACCAGCATCGGCCAGCTCACCAGCTTGCCGCCGATGCCCAGGCCGACCGGGACGGTGGTGTTGGCGGCGTCCGGGATCCGCCGCACGAAGCCGGCGTCCACCAGACCGATGATCGTCAGGAACAGGCCGATGCCCACCCCGATCGCGGTCTTCATCTGGGTGGGCACCGAGCGGAACACCGCGGTCCGCAGGCCGGTCAGCACCAGCACCGCGATGATCACACCTTCGATCACCACCAGGCCCATCGCGTCGGCCCAGGTCATCTCCGGCGCGATTTCGTACGCCACCAGCGCGTTGACGCCCAGACCGGCGGCGAGCGCCAGCGGGAACCGGCCCACCACACCCATCAGGATCGTCATCAGGCCGGCGACCAACGCGGTCGCCGCGGCCAGCGCGGGGATCGGGAGAGTCTTGCCGTCGCCGTCGACGGCCCCGCCGAGGATCAGCGGGTTGAGCACCACGATGTACGCCATCGTGAAGAAGGTCGCCAGACCACCGCGTACCTCGCGGCTCAGCGTCGAGCCACGGGCGGAGATCTCAAAGAACCGGTCGAAGCCGTTACGCGGATGAGCGGGGTCGGGTGGTGTGCCGTTCTCGGGCGGCGTTACTGCCATCAGGTCCTCGCAGGTGATCTTCCAGTTGTCGCGCGCATCGTCCCAGATCACCAGCGGGCAGGGGAAGTCGATCGCGTACGCTTGCCGGGTGCCGAACGAGCAGCCTCCGCGGCCCGCGCCGCTGGACCCACCGATGGTGCCGTTCGCCGTCGCCGGGCTGATCGGGTGGGCAGTGGCCGGGCTGGTCCTGTTGATCTTCTTCCGGGGCTGGCTGACCGAGCACGATCACGAGAACTGGCTCTGGACCTGCCTGGCCGGTTTCCTGTGGGGCTTCCCCGGCCTCGCCGTGATGATGCGGCACGACGCCAACCGACGCCGCCGCCGCACGAGCTGATCCCGCCGGAGCGCCGGCACACCCGGCGCGGACCGTCAGGGGTGCCCGTACGGCTCCGCCGGCTCGGCGGCCTCCACCGAACCCGGGGCGCGGCTCACCGACATGGCCTCCACCGCGCTGTCGTCGTAGACCGTGGGCAGTTCCTCCACCGCGGTCTCGGCCGCCTCGATCAGCGTCTCGGAGTGGGCGCCGCAGCCGTGGTCGGCGCTCACCACCCGGCCGTCGTCGGGAGCGTAGAAGTTGCCGCACGCGCCGAAGGCCAGCCGCATCGCGCCGGCCAGCGGCAGGTAGAAGCCGCAGGTGCCGCAGCGGGCGGCGGCCGGGGCAGCGGTGGAGATCGCCGCGGCCGGGCCGTGATCGCCGTCGTACCAACGCTGCGCCGCGTCGGCGCGGCCCTCCCGGGAGAGCACACGGGCACGACCGAGGCCCAGTTCCCAGGCCGTCTCCTCGACCGCCGGGTCGTCCGAGAGCAGGTAGGCGGGGGCCAACCGCTCATCGTCCGGCGCGGTCGGCAGCAGGTCACCAGGGCCCAGGTCACCCGGCTTGAGCCGCTCCTGCCAGGGCAACCAGCCGGGCGCGAGCAGCGCGTCGGGGCCGGGCAGCAGCACCGTCTCGCAGATGGTCACCGTGCGGCTGCGCGGCACCCGGGTGACGGTGACCGCCCAACGCCAACCGCGGTAGCCGGCGAGACGGCATTCAAAATAGTGGGTGACCAGCCGGTCGCCCTCGGCCACGACCTGCAGGTGGTCGCCGACTTCGTCGGCGTCCACCTCTGTGATGCCGGCGCGGGCCACCTCGACGGCAGCGGCGCAGACCTGGTCGAGACGGGCGGCGCGGGTGGAGGCGGGCCTGGTCACCTCACCATTGTTCCCCATGCGTCGAACAGGGGTGACAGGGACTCCCGGGGAACCTTTCGCCGCAGTGCTGCGCGTACCTCGATCGGATGGGCGAGGATGGTGGACATGCCGTCGTACTCCCGCTCCGGGCGATCCGTCCTCGGGCGCACCGTCGGCACCAGCATCCGCACCATCCGGCTGCTGTTGCGTGGTTCGGTGGGCAGCGGGCGCTGGGTGACCCGCCGGGCCGGCCGGGCGCGCGCCCGGGGTGCCGGCGGCGAGGTCGGCATGGTCCGCCTGTTCGACCTGCACGCGGTGTCCTGCGCCGGAGACACTCTGATCGCCATCGGCCTGGCCGGGACGATCTTCTTCAACGTGCCGTTGGGCGAGGCCCGCAGCAAGGTCGCGCTCTACCTTCTGGTGACCATGGTGCCGTTCGCGATGCTCGCCCCCGTGGTGGGCCCGCTGCTGGACCACTTCCGGCACGGCCGGCGGTACGCGCTGGCCGCCACCATGCTCGGCCGGGCGTTCCTGGCCTGGTTGATCTCCGACTACATCCACGGCTTCGGGCTGTATCCGGCCGCGTTCGGGGTGCTCGCGCTGTCCCGGGCGTACGGCGTGGCCCGGTCCGCGGCGGTGCCCCGGCTCCTGCCGGAAGGGCTCGGCCTCTCCCAGGTGGGCGCGCGGGCCAGCGTCTACGGCACGGTAGCGGGCGCACTGGTGGCCCCGATCGGGCTGGCGGCGTTCTGGTTCGGGCCGCAGTGGCCGCTACGGGTCGCGTCGGTGATCTTCCTGATCGGCATGGTGATCTCCCTGCGCCTGCCACCGAAGGCGGATTCGGAGCCACCGGAACGGGTCCCCCGGCCGCTGCGCGCGCTGGGCCGTCGCCGGGGGGACCGCCCACTGGGGCGGGGCCGACCCGCCGGCCGTCTGGTGATCGCCACCCTGATCGGCTCCGCGACCCTGCGCGCGGTCTACGGCTTCCTGCTGCTGTTCCTCGCCTTCGCCATCAAGAAGGGCGACCTGACAACGGTGATGTTCGGTCGGGACCTGGGCGCCGAGTGGGCGCTGGGGCTGGTCGGCGGCGCGCTGGCGGTCGGCAGCTTCCTGGCCACCGCCGTCGGCACCCGCCTGCGCATCCACCGGCCGACCGCCATCCAGTCCAGCAGCATGATCATCGTGGCCGGGGTGGCCGTACTCACCGTCATCCGCTTCTCGCTGCCGATGGTGGCCCTGCTCTGCCTGGTCACCGCGCTGGTCAGTGGGGTGGCCAAGCTCGCCGTGGACGCCTCGATCCAGGAACGCATCCCGGAGCGGCTGCGGGCCAGCTCCTTCGCCCACTCGGAGACGGTGCTGATGCTGGCCTTCGTGGCGGGCGGCGGGCTCGGGCTGGTGCCGTTCGACGGTCGCACCGGCATCGCGGTCGCCGCCGGAGTGGGCGTCCTGGCGGCGACCCGGGGTGTGCTGGTCGCCGCACGGCTGCGCGGCGAGAAGCTGGCCGGCCGGCCGCTGGGCGACGACGAACTGGCCGACGACGAGTCGACGGACGACTTCGGTGACCGAACGCCCACCTCTCCGGCGCCGACCCAGGCCGGCTCGCCGCAGTACGACGACCCGGGGCTCGCACCACCGGGCTACCACATCTACCGCCCCTCCTCGGCGGTCGGCGGACCGGGTGGCGGCGCGGACGACGAGACCCGCCGGGAGTCCCCCGGGCCGCTGTCGTGACCGGCCTGCTGGTGGTGACCGCGGTGCCCGCCGAGGCGGACGCGGTCCGCGCGGGGCTGACCGACGCCACCGTCACCGTGGCCCCGGTCGGGGTGGGCCCGGCCGTGGCCGGAGCCGCCACAGCCCGACTGTTGGCGCTGGCCGAGGCGGCCGGGCGCCCGTACCGCGCGGTGGTCAGCGCCGGCGTGGCCGGCGGCTTCGTCGGGAGGGTGGAGGTCGGCGACATCGTGCTCGGCACCGCCAGCATCGCCGCCGACCTGGGCGCCGAGTCACCGGACGGCTTCATCCCCGTCGACGAGCTGGGCATGCCGCCCGCGCTGCTGGGCAACGGCAGCGTGGTGCCAGCTCACCCACGGCTGCTGGCGGCGCTGCGGGCCGCTCTGCCGTCCGCCACGACCGGCGCGGTGCTCACCGTCAGCACGGTCACCGGCACCGTCGCCAGCACCGAGGAGCTGCGCCGCCGACATCCGGGGGCGGTCGCCGAGGCCATGGAGGGGTACGGGGTGGCGGTCGCCGCGGCGCAGGCCGGGGTGCCCTTCGCCGAGCTGCGTACCATCTCCAACCCGATCGGCCCCCGCGACCGCGACGCCTGGCGGCTACGCGAAGCCCTCACCGCCCTGACCACAGCGGCCCCGGCGCTGCGCTGACCCCGGCAGGGCGGCTCAGACTTCGAGGGTCAGCGCCGACGGTCGATTCGCCTGCAGCTCGAACCCGCAGGCGAGCAGAAATTCCACGTTGCCAAACTCGGCAATCGCGTGGGCGGTCCGGATGCCGGCCGTTGCCATCTCCTTGGCCAGCAGCCCGATCAGTTGACGCCCAATGCCCAGGGTCCGTAGGCCGGGAGCAACGACCACGCCTTCCAACACCAGCTCACGCCGGTCACCCCAATCTTCGCCGAGGAGGAGGTCCACGCTCCGCTCATGGGCCCTCAGCTCACCGACCGGCCCGGCCCCGGGCACCTCGGCAAGAAAACGCCAGGACGTGGTGGGCAGTCCTTCGGGGGCACGTCGAAACCCCACCTGGGCCCGCGTCCGGTCCCGCCTCCGCCGCTCGTCTCGCCGCGCTCGATCCAGGTCGTAGGTCAGCTCTGGAACGCGCACCGGCCACAACCGCTCGGGGAGCGTGTACGAATGCACCCACCAGGCACCCGGCCAGTCCCGCAGGGTCCGGACCCGACGGACGTCGAGGTGCGCGGGGTAGCGACGCCCAGCCTCGTCCCGCGGTTCGTCGTCCGACACGCTCGACGATTCGGCGTCGTCTGGGGTGGAGCACGGGTCGCCGGGCAGCCTGAGCGCAAGCTCGCCGCCTGCCGCGCGGACCAGACGCTCCACCGTCCGGAACGCCGGCTCGCCGCCCTCGCCCGCCTCAATCCGGGCCAGCGTGCTTTTCGGGACCCCGGACCGCTCAGCCAACTCCCGCTGGCTCAGGTCGGCACGTCGACGAAGATCCCGCAGAGCCGCCCCGACGTCGATCGCACCCTTGCCAGCAGCCATCCGTCCATGGTTTTCCGCTCAGCCTCGCGCCGTCAACAGCCCTCTCCCACCTGTGGATAAGCCTGTGGACAGCGCCGCCGCCGCTGCGCGTAGCCCCTTCGTCGGCGCCTGTAGAGCTGCCCCATTGATGGGGCGAGCCGATGGGCAGCTGGGACAGACCCACGATCGGGCACCGTCACGGCCACCAGCTACCCGCCACCCCCCACCACCGCCGCCGCCATCAGCCGCCGCAACCAGTACGCCCACCCAAGGTCACGGCGCCCCACAGATGGGGCAGCTCTACAGGAGTGACAGTGACACCCCATACCCTGACGGTGTCTTCCGAGCAGCTGGCAGTGAGTGCCAGGGCGTGCGGCGGGAGTGGCAGGGGCGTGGGGCGTGCGGCCGGGGGCGTGAAGGCTCGCCGGAGGGCCAAGCAGGTCACAGTGAGCCGGGTGGGCGCGCGGGAGCGTGCGGGGGCGGGGCTAACGTGGAGGCGTGGCGCTCTCCCTGGCGATCTCGCCCTGCCCCAACGACACGTTCGTCTTCGACGCCCTGGTTCACGGCCGGGTACCCGGCGCACCGCCGGTCGAGGTGACGTACGCCGACGTGGACGTCACCAACACGGCCGCCGAGCGGGGCGCGTTCGACCTGGTGAAGGTGAGCTTCGCGGCGCTGCCGTGGCTGCTCGACGACTACCACCTGCTGCCCTGCGGGGGCGCCCTCGGCCGCGGGTGCGGGCCACTGGTGCTCACCCGGGGCGACCGCACCGGCGGGCCGGACCGCACCGACCTGACCGGCGCCACGGTGGCGGTGCCGGGTGACCGGACCACCGCGTACCTGCTGTTCCGGCTCTGGTCGGCGGGCCGGCCGCCGGCCCGGATCGAGGTGGTCCCGTTCCACGAGATCATGCCGGGCGTCGCGGCCGGCCGCTACGACGCCGGGCTGGTCATCCACGAGGCACGGTTCACCTACCACCGGCACGGCCTAACCGCGCTGGTCGACCTCGGCGAGTGGTGGGAGGCCGACACCGGCCTGCCCATTCCGCTCGGCGCGATCCTGGCCAAGCGCGGCGTGGTGGACCCGGAGGCCGCAGCCGGCTGGGTCCGCGAGTCGGTCCGACAGGCCTGGGCGGACCCGGCGGCCAGCCGGGAGTACGTGCTCGCGCACGCCCAGGAGATGGAACTCGACGTGGTGGACCGGCACATCGGCCTCTACGTCAACGAGTTCACCGCCGACCTGGGCGAGGCCGGTTTCGCGGCGGTCGCGGCGCTGCTCGACCGCGCCGCCGACGCCGGCCTGGTGCCTCAGACCTCCAGCTCGCGCGCGACCGCGTGGACCAGCTGAGCGATCTTCTGCGCGGTCTTCTTGTCCGGATACCGGCCCCGGCGCAGATCCGGCTGAACCTTCGCCTCCAGCACCTTGATCATGTCCTCGACGAGGCCGTGCAGTTCCTCAGCCGGCCGGCGCCGCAGCTCCGCCATCGACGGCGGAGCGTCCAGCAGCTTGACTCCCATGGCCTGCGCGCCCCGGCGGCTGTCGACCACGCTGAAGTCGACCCGCTGGCCACCCTTGAGGTCGGTGACGCCCGCCGGCAGCGCGCCCTTGGGCAGGAACACGTCGCCGCCCTCGTCACTGGTGACGAAGCCGTATCCCTTGGCCGTGTCGTACCACTTCACTCGACCCGTAGGCACCTGAAAACCCCTGCTTCACTTGAGCCGCTACTGCTCCAAGGCTAGCTGGATCATGCCGTCGAGCGCCGCTGGGAATCCGGTGAGGTCGTCCAGCACCATTTCCGCCCCGGAGGCACGCAGCTCATCCGGGGAGCACGGCCCGGTGGCGACGCCGATTCCGGGCACCCCGGCCGCCCTCGCCGCCACCATGTCCGCCACATGATCCCCGACGTAGTGGGTCGCCCCGTGCTCCCGCAGAGCCGTCGCCTTCTCCTCGGCGAACAGGTCACCGGCCAGCTCGTCGACCGCGAGGCCGAGGTGGTCCAGGTGCAGGCGGGCCAACCGGCCGACCTTGGACGTGACGACCAGCACCCGTCCGCCCCGCGCGCGGATCCCGTCGATCGCCTCCCGCGCGCCGGGCAGCGGCACCGTCGGGGTGATCGCGTACGCCGGGTACAGCTCGCGGAACGCGTGCACGGCCGACTCGACCTGCTCCGGCGGGAACCAGTGCGCGATCTCCGTGCGCAGCGGCGGACCGAGCCGGGACACCGCCAGGTCCGCGTCCACCGGCACGCCGGTCCGGGCGGTCAACGCCCGGTAGGCCGCGGCGATGCCGGGGCGGGAGTCCACCAGCGTCATGTCGAGGTCGAATCCGACGGTCAGAGCGGGCATGCCCAGAAACGTACAGGCGACTCCCTGCCGGGCGGACGTCCGAGGGGCGCGACGGCCCGGTGCCGGGCTAGCGTGGTAAGACGATGACCACCTCACTCGCCGACCACCTGCGGTCGCTGCCCGACGAATCGCTGGCCGCGCTCCTCCAGCTGCGGCCGGACCTCGTCGTGCCCGTGCCGGCCGACATCTCCGCCCTGGCCATCCGGGCCCAGTCCCGGGTCTCGGTGGCCCGCGCGCTGGACGGGCTGGACCAGTTCACCCTCCAGATACTGGACGCCGCCCGGCTCACCCGGGACCCGGACGAGGGCACCACGGCCACCGAGGCGGTGCTCGCCATGGCGACCGCCGGGCCCCACCCGCCGGCGCCGACGGCCGTCCGGGCCGCCGTCGGCCGGCTGCGCGCGCTCTTCCTGCTGTACGGCCCGGAGCACGCGCTCCAGGTGGTACCCGCCGTCGACGAGGTGGCTCCGTACCCCGCCGGGCTGGGCCGGCCGGCCGCGGAGCTGGACCCGCGCACGGCCGCGCTCTGCGCGGACCCGGCGAAGCTCCGGCGGACGCTGCTCGCCGCTCCTCCCTCGGCCCGGGCGATCCTGGACCGGCTGGCGGCCGGACCACCGGTGGGCAGCGTGCCCCCGGGGGCGTTGCAGGCACCGCCGCTCGGCGCGGAGGACGCCCTGCTCTCGGACCCGACCAACGGCGGCGCGCCGACCGGCTCCCCGGTGCGCTGGCTGGTCGACAACCGGCTGCTGGTCCCTGTCTCGACCGGCTCGTCGACGACCACCGGCACTGTCGAGCTGCCCCGCGAGGTCGGCCTGCTGCTGCGCCGCGACAGCGGCCCGCTCGGGCCGCTGCGCACCAGCCCGCCGCCCGTGGCCGCCGCGCCGCGCGAGGCGAAGGCGGTCGACTCCGCCGGAGCCGGACAGACGATGGAGGTGGTCCGGCACACCGAAGGGCTGTTGGACCAGCTCGCCGCCGAACCCGCGCCGGTGCTGCGCTCGGGCGGCATCGGCGTACGGGACCTGCGCCGGCTGGCCCGCACCGCCGGGCTGGACGAGCCGACCACCGCGCTGCTGCTGGAGGTGGCGTACGCGGCGGGGCTCGCCGGCGAGCTGGAGCTGCCCGGTGCGACCACCACCCGGTACGGGGCGGATCAGCAGGTGCTGCCGACCGGCGGGTACGAGGTGTGGCGGGCCGCCTCGCTGGCCCAACGCTGGGAGCAGCTGGCCCGCGCGTGGCTGACCATGACCCGGCAGGTCGGGCTGGTCGGCCGGCGCGATGACCGGGACCGGCCGATCACGGCGCTCTCCGCCGAGGCCGAGCGCGCCGGAGCGCCGGGCACCCGACGGGCGGTGCTCGCGGTGCTCGCCGACCTGGAACCGGCGACCTCACCCACTCCGGAGGAGGTGCAGGACCTGCTGGACTGGCGGGCGCCGCGACGCAGCCGGGGCCGGGAGGCCGCCCACCGCGAGGTGCTGGCCGAGGCGGCGCAGCTCGGCGTCACCGGCCTGGGGGCGCTCACCTCGTACGGCCGGCTGCTGCTGGCCGACCTGACCTCGGCCGACGAGTCGGGCGGCGAGGACCCGCTGGGGCTGCACGCGGACGCCGAGAGCGGCGACCCGTCCAGCGCGGCACGGGCGCTGGACGCGCTACTGCCCGCCCCGGTCGACCACTTCCTGGTGCAGGCCGACCTGACGGTGGTGGTGCCCGGGCCACCCGAGCCGGCGCTCGCCGCCGAGCTGGAGGCGATGACCGAACCCGAGTCGGCCGGCGGGGCCAGCGTGCACCGGGTCACGACGGCGAGTGTGCGGCGAGCGCTGGACGCCGGTTACTCGGCCGACGACCTGCACGACGTATTCCGGCGGCGGTCGCGTACCCCGGTGCCGCAGGGGCTCACCTATCTGGTGGACGACGTGGCCCGCAAACACGGCAGGTTGCGGGTCGGCCTGGCCGGGGCGTACCTGCGCAGCGACGACGAGACGCTGCTCAGCGAGGTGCTTGCCGACCGGCGGCTGGAATCGCTGACGCTGCGCCGGCTCGCCCCGACGGTGCTGACCACCCCGTACCAGGTCGGTCGGCTGCTGAGCGCGTTGCGCGACGCCGGGTACGCCCCGGCGCAGGAGGACGGTAGCGGCGGCACGGTGCTGTCCCGGCCACGGATCCGGCGGGCCCCGGCCCGGGTGCCCGTGACCATCCGGACGTTGGATCCGCTGGTCGCCCCGAAGCTGCCGATGCCTCGGCTGCTGGGCGTGGTGGAGCACATCCGGCGGGGTGAGGCGGCGGCGCGGGCGGCCCGACGGGCACCGGCGGTGGTGCGCGGCGGGGCTGTCGGCCTCGGCGGCGGCCCGGTGCCGGCGCACACCCACAGCGAGGCGCTGGCCGTGCTTCAGCAGGCCGTGCGGGATCGGGCGCTGGTCTGGGTGGGATACGTGGACGCCCATGGTGCGACCGCGTCCCGACTGGTCAAGCCGGTCTCGATCGGCGCCGGCTACCTACGCGCCGAGGACGAACGGACCGAGATGCTGCACACCTTCGCGCTGCACCGGATCACCGCGGCGGTGCTGGCGGACTGACCGGAGGCCGGGCGACGCCGGTCGGTGCGCGCTGGTCAGCGTCGGCTGCGGCGTACGGTGCCGACGACCGAGATGATCAGCAACAGCGCGAAGCCGGCGCCGGCGGACTCCCCGATCGAATCGACGAAGCCCTGCCGCAGCACCAGCCAGCCGAAGAGAAACCACCCGACGAGGAGCGCCGCCGCGACGGCGTACGCGACCACGGTCGCGCGGGACACCTCGTCCGGTGGAGCCTGGTCGTGCGCTTCTATGACGTCACGGTCGACCGTCATACCCAGCCTCCCCGCCCGGTCCGGCCCTGGACTCCCAGGGTGTCACTACCGGGACCGGTGTGACAGGGGATAAAACCCCGAGTCGGGCGGGTCGTCGCTCAGGTGCCGGGGCGGCGGCCGATCAGCACCACCCGGGTGCCCACCTTCCCCAGCTCCCACATCCGGACGGCGTCGGCGTGCAGCAGGTTGACGCAGCCGTGCGAGCCGATCGACTTGTTGTGCAGGTAGGTGGTGGTCTCGTGGAAGCCCATCCCCTGGGTGAAGTGCTGCCAGTACGGCAGCCACACCTCGTACGGGTCGGACCACTCCTTCGGATTGCGGTAGTTGACCTTGTAGGTGCCGGCCGGGGTGCGGTAGCCGGCCATCCCGGTGCGGGTCACCGTCGGCGCCATGATCACCTTGCCGCCTCGGACCGCCCAGACGGTCTGCCGGGTCAGGTCCACGCAGAAGGTGGTGCCCGTGCCGGCCTTGCAGCGAGCCGTGTCGGTGGTGCCGAGGCGCTTTGCCACGTCGTAGGTGGTCGGCCCGGCGCGACCCTCGACGGGGCGGATGCCGTACCGCCGCTGGAACTTCTTGATCGCGGCGCAGTCGGCGGCGGACTGCCGGCCGTCCACGGTCACCGGCCCGAACCCACCCAACCGGGCCAGGTAGGTCTCCACGGCGCGCTGGTGCTCGCCCTGCGGGCAGCCGGCGGCCGGCTTGGCGGTGCTGGTGGCCGGTGCCGGCCGCGTGCTGCTGGTCGGCGTCGGCGTGACACTCCGGGTGGGCTTCGGTGTCGGCGTCCGCGTCGGCGCGGTCGTCGCGGGCCGGCCGCGCTGGTCCGGCCCGGGCGTGCCGCTCGCCCCCGTTACCTGTTCCGCCGCACCTGCCGGGGCGGCTCCCCCGCCGCCACCCCCGCCGGCCTGCGGATCGAACGCGCACGCACCGGCGCCGACCAGCGTGACCACCACCAGGGCGACAAGTCGGGAAGTGAGCCGGACATGCTTCATGGGACCTCCCCTGGGCTGTCGTCCCTTTGCTAGACGTTTGCAAGTGCCATGTCGGTTGCGCCCGGTGAGCATCTTTCTTCCGACAGTCCGCACCGTGCAACACTGGATGGTCGGCCAGCGGCGGGTAAGCAGGCGCCACGACCGGACGGCCAACCGGAGGAGAGGACCCTGGCGTGAGCGGTGGACCACTGATCGTGCAGTCGGACAAGACCCTGCTGCTGGAGATCGACCACCCGGACGCGCAGGCCTGCCGAATTGCCATCGCACCCTTCGCCGAGCTGGAGCGCTCTCCCGAACACGTGCACACCTACCGGCTGACCCCACTCGGCCTGTGGAACGCCCGCGCGGCGGGGCACGACGCCGAGGGCGTGGTCGACTCGCTGATCAAGTACTCGCGCTACCCGGTGCCGCACGCGCTGCTGGTGGACGTGGCCGAGACGATGGACCGGTACGGCCGGCTCCAACTCGCCAACGATCCGGCGTACGGCCTGGTGCTGCGCGCACTGGACCGGCTCGTGCTGATCGAGGTGGCCAAGAGCAAGAAGCTCGCCGGCATGCTCGGCAACAAGATCGACGACGACACCATCCAGGTGCACCCGTCCGAGCGCGGCCGGCTCAAGCAGGCCCTGCTCAAGCTGGGCTGGCCGGCGGAGGACCTGGCCGGCTACGTGGACGGCGAGGCCCACCCGATCGAGCTGGCCGAGGCCGGCAAGGACGGCGGCAAGCCGTGGACGCTGCGGTCGTACCAGCGGGAGGCCGTGGAGGCGTTCTGGGCCGGCGGGTCGGGCGTGGTCGTGCTGCCCTGCGGCGCCGGCAAGACCCTGGTCGGCGCGGCCGCGATGGCCGAGGCGAAGGCCACCACGCTGATCCTGGTCACCAACACCGTCGCCGGCCGGCAGTGGAAGCGGGAGCTGATCGCCCGCACCTCGCTGACCGAGGAGGAGATCGGCGAATACTCCGGCGAGCGCAAGGAGATCCGCCCGGTCACCATCGCCACGTACCAGGTGCTCACCTCGCGGCGCGGCGGCGCATTCACCCACCTGGACCTGTTCGGGGCCCGCGACTGGGGCCTGGTCGTCTACGACGAGGTGCACCTGCTGCCCGCGCCGATCTTCCGGTTCACCGCCGACCTCCAGGCCCGCCGCCGGCTCGGCCTGACCGCCACCCTGGTTCGCGAGGACGGCCGGGAGGGTGACGTGTTCAGCCTGATCGGCCCGAAGCGGTACGACGCCCCGTGGAAGGACATCGAGTCCCAGGGCTGGATCGCCCCGGCCGAGTGCACCGAGGTCCGGGTGACGCTGACCGACGCGGAGCGGATGTCGTACGCGACCGCGGAGGCCGAGGAGCGCTACCGGATGGCGGCGACCGCGCGCACCAAGCTGCCGGTGGTCCGGGCTCTGGTCGACCGGCACCCCGACGACCAGGTGCTGGTGATCGGCGCGTACATCGACCAGCTGCACCAGCTCGGCGAATACCTGGACGCGCCGATCATCCAGGGCTCGACCACCAACAAGGAGCGCGAACGGCTCTTCGACGCGTTCCGGTCCGGGGAGATCCGCACGCTGGTCATCTCCAAGGTCGGCAACTTCTCCATCGACCTGCCGGAGGCGGCGGTGGCGATCCAGGTGTCGGGGACGTTCGGGTCTCGCCAGGAGGAGGCGCAGCGGCTCGGCCGGGTGCTGCGGCCGAAGGCCGACGGCCGGCAGGCGCACTTCTACACGGTGGTGTCACGGGACACGATCGACACCGAGTACGCGGCACACCGTCAGCGCTTCCTCGCCGAGCAGGGCTACGCGTACACCATCGTGGACGCCGATGACGTCCTCGGCCCGAAGCTCCCGACCGTCGACTGACACGTGCGAAATCACGACGTTGGGGGCGGGCAGCGGTCCGGGAGCGTGACCTCGCCCGGCCGGTGGTCGAACGTTGTCATCGTGAACCACTCGTCCAGCTCCGGGTCGAAGAGGTTCTGCAGGCCGAACTGCAACACCTGCCACCACCGGCTCGGATCCCGCTGGTCGACGTAGATGTCGCCGAGCGCGATCGGGAACCGGAACACCTCGCCCGGCACGGAGGAACCCCCGACGACACCGACCCGCCAGTGGTCGACGTGCCGGTCCTTCTCCCCCTGCAGGATTTCCGGTCCGACGAAGCGCGCGGCCTTCAGCTTGTCGTTGAAGATCTGTCGGTTGAAGAACCCCGGGACCTTGCTGCACGCCCGCGGCGGAAACAGTGGGATGTTCGGCCACTTGTAGGTGAGCGTGTAGAGCGTGTTCTCGTAGATCAGGTTCGTGAACCAGATCGGATGCTCCGGGCCCCCGGCGATCATCTGGCTGTTGCCGTCCCTGCCCTGCCAGGTGAACGGCACGTCGATCCCGAGGTCGCGAACGATGTACCGGCCGGTGCCCTGGAAGTCGGCCGGGAGCTGCGGGGGCCGGGGCTCTTCCGGGTGGGACGAATCGGCTGCCTGCGCCGCGCGGGGCAGCGGCGGCGCGGCGGCCGGGCCCGGTGCGAGCACACCGAGGGCGAACAGGCCGCCGGCGACCGCCGAGATCAGTGTCCGACGTGTACGCCTCGACGCCATGTCCCCTCCGCCGGTGTGGAAAGCGGCCGGCGCTCCGACAGCGCACGTGCCTTCGGCGAAGCGTATGAGCGGGCGAGATGTGAGAAATGGTGGAACACGTCGGCTCCACCGGAAGGGTGAAGCAACGGGGTCGACGAGCCACCATCCAGCGGCCCGTCGACCCCGAGACGCGCTATCTACCCGGCGCCGCCGGCCCGGAACGCCACCCAGGCGTCGCTCATCCGGTCCGCCTGTCCGACGGTGAACATGTTCATGCAGGAGTCCTGCGTGTAGTCCATGAAGTTGTGGATCGGGTCCAGCCCGGGTGCGGTGCAGGTGTCCGCGCCCAGCGGGCAGTCGAACTGCGGCGCCGCCTCCCGCGGAGTGTCCGCGACGAAGTCGCCGGCAGCGGAGCACCCGTGGGCGAAGGTGTGCTCCAGCATGAGCCAGTGCCCCACCTCGTGGGTCAGGGTGTCACCGAGGGAGTACTTGCCCGCCGTACCGCCCGGCATCGACTCGTCGAGCATCACCACGCCGTCGATGTAGTCCCGGCCGTTGTTGTAACCCTTCGGGAAGTACGCCCAGCCGAGGAGCCCGCCGCCGATGTTGGCCGCGTACACGTTCAGGGTTTTCGAGTCGCCGGTGTACAGCGCCTTCTTCATGTCCCGCTCGTTCTTGCCCGGCTCGACCGTGTACCAGGCGCTGTTCACCGTCCACGTCGTGTCGACGAGCGAGAACCGGAACGGCGTGTCGGAGGCGTTCGCTGCCGTGCGCCCCGCGAACGAGTCGTTGAGCACCGTCATCTGCGCCGCGATCAGGGTGTTCCACCTGGCCGTCTCGGCCGCGCTGAGCGGTTGGTCGGAGACCATGTGGAAGACCGTCGGCACGGTCACGCTGCCGTTGGCGAGGCGCGGGGCGTCCTTGATCACCCCGTAGGCGTTCGCCTCGTTGTTGGAGTACAGCTTCGGCTCTTGCGCAGTGGCGCCCTTGGCGACCCGGGCCGCGCTGTGCGCCTCGGCACCCGGCTCACACGCGCCGACACCCGGGGATACGGGAGCGGGTGCCGCCACCGCGGCGTAGCCGCCACCGGACGCCAGGAGCGTCGCGGCGGTGGCGGTGAGGACTGCCAGTCGGAAGATTGGTCTCCTGTGCATCGGTGCACCTCTCGAGGGAATGGAGACGGCGCGGGGTCGTCGTGATCAGCTCGACGACGTCGTCTTCCCGGTATGAGATCACGTCGGTGGCAGCGGCAAAAGGCCTGCGTACAGGGCTGATGGGGGGTGTAACGGCAGGGGGCCGAGGAGCGCTGTTATCGCTGTCACCCTGCCGTTCTGTCACAGGACTCTGCTCGCCGGCATCTCATGTTCGTCCGATCGAACGCCGGAAGTGAAGGACGGAACCATGGACGCCCGATTCAACATGTTCGACAACGAGATCGCCATGAAGTTCGCCAAGCGGTTCGCCAACGCCGGCATGGTGATTCAGCAGTCGCCGCTGCCGAAGTCCACGCAGGAGTTGGTGTCCCTTCGGGCCAGCCAGATCAACGGCTGCGGCTGGTGCATCGACGCGCACACGAAGGACGCCGCAGCGGCCGGCGAGAGCCCGGTTCGGCTCAACCTGGTGGCCGCCTGGCGCGAGTCCACCGTCTTCACGGAGGCCGAGCAGGCCGCGCTGGCGCTCGCCGAGGAGGGCACCCGACTCGCCGACGCCTACCAGGGCGTGTCCGACGAAACCTGGGCTCAGGTGCGCAAGCACTACGACGACGACCAGATCGCCGCGCTGGTCGCCCTGGTCGCCCTGATCAACGCGGCCAACCGCCTCGCCGTGAT
Organism: Micromonospora sp. NPDC005163; assembly: GCF_053599835.1. NCBI lineage: Bacteria > Bacillati > Actinomycetota > Actinomycetes > Micromonosporales > Micromonosporaceae > Micromonospora > Micromonospora sp. NPDC005163. The sequence continues at coordinate 110,298 of NZ_JBSFYP010000003.1, read as the reverse complement.
CGTGCACCAGCGGGGCGGTTCCTACGAGCCCGGCATGTTCGCCGCCGCGTTCGACTGACCTGGACGACGGCCGGAGTGACATCCCCTAGAGAACCCGGGTGACCTGCTCGGCGGCGACCACCGCGTCCCGCCGAGCAGGGTCGAGGTTGGCGCTGATCACCACGGACGCGCCAGCGGAGAGCGGGGCCAGCAGCCACTTCAGCGGCTGCTCGTGCTCGGCGGCGTCGACCAGCAGCCGGTCGCCGGCACGTAGGTCCAGCATCTCGGCGATGCCCTGGGCGAGCGCGCCCCACTGGCCGTAGGTCGTGCCGTCCGCGCTGGCCGGGTCGGACGGGTGAATGGCGGTGTGGTCGGGCGTGGCGTCCGGGTGCCGGAGCACCTCGGCGGACCAGTCGAGCCAGCCCAGCGGCACGTCGGCCAGCGCCCCCGGCCCGGTACCGACGAGGTAGCGGTGTGGAGCGTCCGGCACGTCCTCCAGCCAGTCGTCCTGCCGCTCGGGGGTCACGAAGACGGCATCGAACGGCCGGTCGCCGCCCGGTTCGAGGACCGGCAGGCCAGCGGTGGCGCGGGGCCGGAACGACACCGCGAGGCCGGAGGCCCAGGCGCCCAACAGAACCGCAGCGGTACGCCAGTGCGGCGGCAGCAGCACCGCTACGCGGCTGCCGGGGCCGAGCCCGCAGCCGTCCCGCAGCAGACCGGCGCTGCGCGCCGCCCAGGCGCCGACCTGGTGCGCGGTCAGGTCGACCCGCTCGCCGGTCGCCTCGTCGCGGTAGCTGAGCAGTGGACGCTCGGCGTCGGCGGGCGGGACCGACAGGTCGGCCGTGGCGGTTGGCTGCATCTCCACGCTCCCCGGGTGACGGCGTCGAACCACCCTACTCAACGACTTTGGTCGCGCCCGTCGTCGGCCGATGGCCGTAGTGGATGTCCGGGTGGCCCGCGCAGGGTACGGGTGGTCCCGGAACGTCGCCGAGGAGCGCCCATGCCGACCGAGTGCCACCCCGCCGCCGACTCGCCCGTCACCGCCGACCGTCTTCCACTGCGCCGCCGGCTCGTGCCGGTGGTCGCGTTGCTGCTGCTCGCGCCCTGGGCCGCCGAGTGCTCCTGGGGCGGTTTCACCCTCGAAGACTTCCTCCCGGTGGTGCTCATCCTCGGGCCGATGTACGGCGGGGCCGCCATCCTGATCCGGGAGACCGCCCGGCACCTCGGCGCGGGATGGCCGGCGATCGTGCTGCTCGCCGCCGCGTTCGGCGTGCTCCAGGCGGGCCTGGTCGACCAGTCGCTGTTCAACCCGGGCTACCTGGACGACACCGAGTACGCCGACACCCGAGCCGCCGCCGAGGCGACGCTGGTGCCGGGACTCGGGTTCAGCGTCCGACAGGCCTTCGACTACGTGGGCAACCACATCACGTTGACCATCTGCGCGCCGATCGTGATCGTCGAGTCGTTCCTCGGCCGAAACCGCCGGCTCCGCCCGTGGCTCCGCCGGCCCGGGCTCGTCGTGGTCGGCGTGATCTACCTGCTCGGTAGCCTGCTGATCTTCTCGGACAGCGGCCGGAAGGGCTTCCTGGCCAGCCCGCTCCAGCTGACGTTCGCCGCGGCGGTGGTCCTCGCGCTCGTCGCGCTGGCCCTGCTGCCCCGCTGGCGCCACCCAAACCCGCGGCGCGCCCGTCGGGTGCCCGGCCCGATCTGGGTGGGCCTGGTGGTCGTTCTCGTCCACCTCGGCACCGACCTGACACCCGGTTGGCCGGGAATGGCCGTCGCGCTGGCGCTCGCCGCCGGCACCGGAGGGCTGATCGCGTACTGGTCGTCCCGCGCCGGCTGGGGGCAGCGGCACGTGCTCGTCGCCGGCTCTGGGAGCCTGGTCAGCGCGGCCGCGTTCGCGTACCTGGTGCCGCCGTACTCCCCGGCGAGCCCGGCGGCGGCGCTGGCCGGCGACGTGGCGGTCAGCGTGGTCACCGTGGTCCTGATCGGTGGCGCCTGGTGGCGGCTGCGCCGCACTTCGCCGGCTGTTCATGTGCGCGCAAGCTGATGCTCCTTCTCGGGTGTCAACCTCCGTCCGGGTACGACCTAACGGAGGAAGTCCTTGACATTCAGAAGAGCATTCACCGCGCTCACCGCGGCCGGTGTCGCTGCCGCCAGCCTGACCGGTGTCACCCCCGCGTCGGCCGGCGGACACCACCACTCGGACACGTCGCGCGCCTTCGATCGGGTTGCCACGTACCCGGTCTTTCAGAACCGTCCGGCCGGTGAGGACCCGGCGACCCCGACGGTCGCCGAGATCTCGGCGGTCAGCCCGGACGGCCGGACCCTGGTTCACACGGACGCGCTGGCCCGACGGATCGGCTTCCTCGACATCTCCCGGGCCGACCGGCCGCGCGGCCTCGGCACCCTCTCCCTGGCGCAGCTCGGCAACGCCGAGGACGAGCCGACCTCGGTCGCCGTGGTCGGGAAGTACGTAATGGTGGTGGTGAACACCAGCAGCAGCTACACCGAGCCGTCCGGCCGGCTGGACGTGATCGAGCTGGTCAGCCGCAAGCGGGTCGCGAGCTTCGACCTCGGCGGCCAGCCCGACTCGATCGCGATCAGCAAGGACCAGCGGTACGCCGCGATCGCCATCGAGAACGAGCGCGACGAGGAGGCCACCCCGCCCGGCGGCGAGGAGGGCGACCTGCCGCAGGCACCCGCGGGCTTCGTGCAGATCGTCGATCTCGCCGGCAAGACCCCGGCCGGTTGGCGGCTGCGGCCGGTCCCGTTGACCGGCGCCGACGGGAGCGCCCTGCCCGCCCTGGTCCAGGCCGGCCTCGCCGCGCCGACCGACCCGGAGCCGGAGTACGTCTCGATCAACAGCCTTAACCAGCTGGCGGTGACGCTTCAGGAGAACAACGGCGTCGCCCTGGTCGACCTGCCCACCGGCCGGGTCACCAAGGTGTTCAGCGCCGGCACGGCGACGATCAGCGGGATCGACACCGTCAAGGACGGCACGATCAACCTGACCGGCGGCATCACCGATGTGCCGCGCGAGCCGGACGCGGTGGCCTGGATCGACGACCGCTACCTCGCCACGGCGAACGAGGGTGACTGGCGGGGCGGCACCCGCGGCTGGTCCGTCTTCGACAGCCGCAGCGGGCGGGTCGCCTGGGACGCCGGCAACACCTTCGAGCGGCTCGCCGTCACGTACGGGCTGCACAACGAGGACCGGGCCGCGAAGAAGGGCACCGAGCCGGAGGGCGTCGCCGTCGCCGAGTACGACGGCGTGCGGTACGCGTTCGTCGGCTCGGAGCGCAGCAACTTCGTCGCCGTCTACGACCTGAGCCGGCCGACCGACCCGCGGTTCCGGCAGGTGCTGCCGGCCACCAACGGACCGGAGGGGCTGCTGCCCATCCCGTCGCGGGGGCTGCTCGCCGTCTCCAGCGAGGAGGACGACGCCTCGGTCGGCGTCCGCGCCTCGGTGTCGCTCTACCAGCTGGGCCGGGGCACTCCGGCGTTCCCGAGCATCGTCTCCGGCACCGACCGGGCGGGTACGCCGATCGGTTGGGGCGCCCTCGGCGCGCTGACCGCGGCACCCGGCAAGCGGGACCAGCTCTACAGCGTCACCGACGCGGCGTACAGCCAGACCCGGATCCTCACCATCGACGCGAAGCGGACGCCGGCCGTGATCACCGGTGCGCTGCCGGTGAAGGACGCGACCGGCGCACCGGTCGGGTACGACGCGGAGGGCATCTTCGCCCGTCCGCAGGGCGGCTTCTGGCTCGCTGTCGAGGGCGCCAAGGGCCCGGAGAACAAGCTGGTCCGGCTGGACGACGCCGGGGTCACCCGGCAGACCGTCGCGCTGCCCACGGAGGTCGCCGCCGGTCTGGCCAAGCAGGGCCTGGAGGGGGTCACCGCGACCACCGACCGGCAGGGCAGGGAGATCGTCTGGGTGGCCGTGCAGCGCGAGCTGAGCACCGACCCGGCCGGCGTGGTCCGGCTGGGCCGGTACGACGTCGCGGCCGGCACCTGGAGCTGGTTCGGTTACCGGTTGGGCGCCACCAGCGTCCCGGGTGACTGGATGGGCCTCTCCGAGATCACCGTGGTCGGCGACCGGCTCGCGGTCATCGAGCGGGACAAGCTGAACGGCCCCGCCGCCACGGTGAAGCGGATCTACACGGTGCCGCTGCCGGGCGGGGCCGCGGCGCCCGGCCCGCTGCGGGTGCTGCCGAAGACGCTCGCCGTCGACGTGCTGCCCGCGCTGCGTGCCACCAACGGGTGGACGCAGGAGAAGCTGGAGGGCCTGACCGTGGCCGGCGACGGCGAGGTCTACGCCATCACCGACAACGACGCGGTCCAGGACGCCACCGGCGAGACGGTGCTCCTGCGGCTGGGCTCCAGCCGCAAGGTCTTCGGCCGCGACTGACCCCTCACCGCGTGCCTCTCGGCCCGGCGTCCACCGCGAGGGGGCGCCGGGCCGATCACGCAGGGTGATTTGATTCCGGGCCCCGGCCGCCGCACCCACCCCAGACCCTTTGCTCTGCTTACCTATACGCAACACTCACACTCCGCGAGCACAGGTATGGCCACCGCCCACGCAAGCCATCGTGAAGCCGCAGCTCAACGTGGTGTTGCGCCCGTGTAAGCAGAGCAAAGGGGTTGAGCGGTCTGGCCGGGGGCACCGATGCCCGTCGCGCTCAGTGACGAGCACCCGCCACGCCATCCGGACACCCACCGTCACGGTGGCCTGAGGGTCAGATCGCCGTGCCAGGCGGGGACTTGAGCAGCGACGACGCCTCGGCGAGATAACCGCCGCGCCCAGCTCGGAGCGCGCTCGCCGCCATGCGAATCAGATCGATGTTGACGCCGGCAGCACCGCTCGGGTCATGCACCTTCAGCTTCACGTCAAGGCTTATCGCCGTCTCACCCCAACCCTGCGCCTCGATGTTGAGATGCGCCACCTTCTGCGACTTCAGATGCGGTAGGTATCCGAGCGGAGCCAGTTCGACCTTGTCAGCCGCCGACAGCGCATTGAGCTTGGACTGCTTCTTGGTATTGGAGTTCTCAACCAGGTTCCGGAAGTCTTCGGTACCTCCCAGATTGACCTGATATGAACTCACCAGGGTGAGCCCCCGCTCCTCGAGCAACCGCAGCAACGCGTTGTGCACCACCGAGGTGCCGAACTGGCTGGCCAGGTCGTCACCGAGCAACGGCAGGCCGGCCTCCTGGAACCGTTCCCCCCACATCGGGTCGCGGGCTATCGCGTCGGACGTGGTGTTGACGAAGGCGACACCCGCTTTGCAGGCCGCCTCGGCGTAGGCCCGGGCGGTCTCCGGCCGGCCGCTCGGTGCGGAGTAGAGCAGCACCTCCGCCCCGGCCAACGCCGCTGCCACCCGATCCACCTCAGTCGCATCGACAAGGCCCCTGGTTACGGGCACGTCCGCCCTGGGAAGATCGCAGTCGAGACGGGGGAAGTTGTTGGGCGCCACGAAGATCGCCTCGGTCAGGTCCTTGCCAATCTTCTCCGCGGAGGTGGCGAAAGCCGCGACGAAATCGATGTCGGCCACCCCGAGACCGTCGATCATCGGCCTACGAACACCCACCAGGCTGCCGGTCTGGCGGTAGAGAGCAATCCCCTGCACCAATGCTGACGTGTTGTTACCGACTCCCGCGACCGCAACTCTCACCCGTTCGACCATGGGCACGAGGGTACGAGAGCCGGCATCGCCTCAGACGGGCAGTTCCGGGCCACCGTCGAGCAGCGGGGCGAGCAGGTCGCCGTACTCCTCGACCCGGTCCAGCACCTCGGCGGCGGTGAACTGGCGGACGGCCGGCTTCCGGCCGCGGGCGCCGGCCTCGACCTCGTCCCAGGTCAGTGGCGTCGACACCGATGGCATCGACTGTGCCCGCAGGGAGTACGGCGCCACGGTGGTCTTCGCCGCGTTGTTCTGACTCCAGTCGATGAAGACCTTCCCCGGGCGCAGGTTCTTCGCCATCTTCGACACGATCAGCTTCGGGTGCGCCTTCTCCAGTTCCTGAGCGATCCGCCGGGCGTAGTCCGAAACGAGATCGGAGGACTGGATGCCGGCGATCGGGCAGCAGAGTTGCATGCCCTTCTTGCCGGACGTCTTCGGGTACGACTCGATCCCGTCCAGAGCGAGCCGGTCGCGCATCAGCACCGCCACCGGGCAGCACTCGGCGAGCCCGGCCGGTGGGCCCGGGTCCAGGTCCACCACCATCATGTCCGGGTGCTCGCCGACCTTCCACTGCGGCGTGTGCATCTCCAGCGCGGCCAGGTTGGCCAGCCAGACCAGCGTCGGCAGGTCGTCGGCGACCACGTAGTCGATGGTCTCCCGACCCTTGGTCGACCCCGGCGCGGGCAGCGTCTCCACCCGTACCCAGTCCGGCGTCGCGGCCGGCTTGTTCTTCTCGAAGAACGACTTGTCGTCGACCCCGTTGGGGAACCTGATCCGGGTGAGTGCCCGGTCCCGCAGGTGCGGCAGCAGCACCGGCGAGATCCGCGTGTAGTAGTCGATCACCTCGCCCTTGGTGAAGCCGGCCGACGGATAGAGCACCTTGTCCAGATTGGACAGGTCCAGCGCGCGGCCCTCGACGTCCACCCGCAACCGGTCAGCTGGCATCGTCGACCTCCTCCGGCGGCTTGTCCGGGCGCAACCGCAGCACCCGGGGGAAGCGCAGTCGGCCGTCCGGGGTGCGCTGGCCGTACTTCACCTCCACCACCACCCGGGGAGTTACCCAGATGGCACCCCGGGCATCCTCGCGTGGCACACCCGGCGCGAACGGTGACACGCCGGAGCGCAGTGGCTCCAGCTCGGCGAGGAGCTGCCGTTCGATGGCCGCGCCGATCCCACCTCCCACCCGGCCCCGGTAGATCAACCGGCCGTCCGGCCCGGGTACCCCGACCAGCAGCCCACCGATCCGGCGCGCGCCCGGTCGCCAGCCGCCGATGACGAAGTCGCCGGTCACCTCCAGCTTGACCTTCACCCAGTCCGGCGAGCGCACCCCGGGGCGGTAGACGGCGCCGACCCGCTTGGCCATCACCCCCTCCAGTCCGTGCTCGCTGGCCGCCTCGTAGGTGGCCGGACCGTCGGCGAAGACCGGCGGCACGGCCCACCGGGCACCGCCGAGAGCGAGCCCGTCCAGAGCCTCCCGACGGCGCTCATACGGCCAGCCGGTCAGGTCGTCGCCGTTCAGCCGGAGCAGGTCGAAGATCATGTACGTCACCGGCATGACCGCCGCCAACCGGGCCGCTTTGTTCCGGTCCCGGACGTGCATCCGTTCGGCCAGCGCGGTGAACGACGGCTGCCCACCCTCACCGAGCAGCACCACCTCACCGTCGAGCAGCGCGTCGTCGACCTGCTCAGACAGGGTGGCCAGTTCGGGGTACGCGGCGGTGATCTCCACGCCGGAACGGGCGTACAGGTGCTGGCCGCCGGCCGAGATGTCGGCCAGCGCGCGGACACCGTCCCACTTGAACTCGTACGCCCAGCCGTCACCCGCCGGGAGCGGCCCGGTCATCGCGAGCATCGGCTTGAGCGGCGCGCCGGGCACGACCCGACTGTAGTAGCAGGCCGAACACCTCGCGTCCGGTTCCTTCGGATGCGAGCATGGTCGATACCGGGGAAGGGAGCAGAGGATGCGGGCCATCTGGAAGGGAGCCGTGTCGTTCGGGCTCGTCTCGATCGGGGTGAAGCTCTACTCCGCGACCGAGGAGAAGGACATCCGGTTCCACCAGGTGCACCGTGAGGACGGCGGCCGGATCCGGTACAAGCGCACCTGCTCGGTCTGCGGCGAGGAGGTCACCTACGACGACATCGCCAAGGGCTACGACATCGGCGGCGGGGAGATGGTGATCCTCACCGACGAGGACTTCGCCGACCTGCCGCTGACCAGCTCGCGCGCGATCGACGTGCTGGAGTTCGTCCCGGCCGACCAGGTCGACCCGATCCTCTACAACAAGGCGTACTTCCTGGAGCCGGAGGGCACGGCGACCAAGCCGTACGTGCTGCTGCGCGACGCGCTACTCGACTCGGAGCGGGTGGCCATCGTCAAGGTCGCGCTGCGCCAGCGGGAGCAGCTCGCCACGCTCCGGGTCCGCGAGGGCGTGCTGCTGCTCAACACCATGCTCTGGCCGGACGAGATCCGGACGGCGGATTTCGGCTTCCTCGACGAGGACCTCAAGGTGCGCCCGCCGGAGCTGGCGATGGCGAGTTCCCTAATCGACTCGATGACCGGTGAGTTCGAGCCGGACGTCTTCACCGACGACTACCGGGCGGCGTTGCAGGAGGTCATCGACGCCAAGGTGGAGGGTCGGGAGGTCGTGCAGCCGGAAGAGGTGGAGGAGGCGCCGGCCGCGGCGGTGGACCTGATGGCCGCGCTGAAGGCATCGGTGGACCGGGCTCGGACGGCCCGCGGCGAGCAGCCGGCCCGTGGTGGCGGCGGCGAGCCGACGCCCATCTCGTCGGCCCGCTCGGCCAAGAAGGCGGCCGAGAAGAAGGCGGCGAAGGCGCCCGCGAAGAAGACCGCGGCGAAGAAGACCGCCGAGAAGAAGACGGCCGCGGCCAAGGCCGAACCGGCGAAGAAGGCCGCCAAGAAGACTCCCGCGAAGAAGGCGGAGCCGGCGAAGAAGACGGCGGCCCGGAAGACGGCACCCCGCAAGACCGCCTGACCGCACGGCAGCGACGGAGGCGTCGGCCGAACCGGGTACGCTCCGCCGGCCGCTGGCCACCGGAGGAGCCGCCATGCCGTACACCCCTGATCTGGACCGGTTGTTGACGCCCGGCGCTCGCTTCACCGACGCGCACGGCTCGTACGTGATCGAGGCCCACCCGGTGGGCGACATCGTGCTGCCGACCGGCCAGGTGGTCGGGTGTGACCCGCTGGTCTGCCCGGAGGCCGAGCCGTTCACGGTCACCGTGCCCCCGGGGCGGCATCCCGCCCGCGCCTGGGTGGCCGTGGTGCTCCGGGAGGACGCCGAGGTGGACCGCCGGGTGGCCGCGCTGGAGCTGGTGGTCCGGGACGCGCCGACGGTGCGCTGGGAGCCGGCTGTCGCCGGCGACCAGGACGTCGCCAGCCTCGGCGCGGACGACTACTTCGGGTACGGGGTGGACGCCGGCGCCGGCACCCTCGCCGACCCGACGGCGCTCACCGCCCTGGAAGCCTGGGACGAAGACCAGGTGGAAAAGGTCTTCATCCCGGCCGAGCTGCCCGCCTCACCGGTCCCGGGGTTGATCACCGCGGTGCTGGAGGAGGCCACCGGCGCCAACGTCGTGACCGTCGCCACGGGATGGGGTGACGGCTGCTACGGCACCTGGATCGGGCGGGCCACCGATGGCGGGGTGACATCGTTCGTGACGGACTTCATGGTGGTGCCGGAATAACCGTCACGCCGGCTCGGGGCGAGCGCCCGCAGAGCGATCCGGGCGGTCCGGGGTGGGCACGGTGGGCCGTCAGGCGGGTACCGTGTGCGTCGGCTTTCCCCCCGGCACCGGGTGCCGGCCACACCTTCGCAGCAGGGAGTCGACGACGTGAGCGAGAGCACGAAGCAGAACCGGTCGGAGGGCCAGAGTCCGGCAACCAAGGCGGGGCGGCGGCTGGCCGCCCAGCTGGCCGCGCAGAAGGCGGCCGAGGCGAAGCGGCGCCGTCAGGCGTGGGCCGGTGGGCTGGCCGGCATCGCCGTGGTGGCGGTGCTGATCACCGTCTTCGTGCTGGTCGGTGGGGGCGACGACAAGCCCGCGAACCAGGCTGACGCGACACCGTCCGCCTCCGCGTCCGCCCCGGCCCCGGACGAGGCCGCCGCGCCTCCCGCACCGCAGCTGCCGGCGGACGTCGACCCGGCGCTGGGCAGCAAGCCGACCGTCGAGGCGGGCAAGGGCGAGCTGAAGAAGCTCACGGTGACTCCCCTGATCAAGGGCACCGGCCCGGCGGTGCAGAAGGGCCAGACCATCACCACGAACTACGTGGGCGTCTTCTACAAGGACGGCAAGGAGTTCGACTCCTCCTGGAAGGCCGGCCAGCCGGCCACCTTCCCGATCGGCGTGGAACAGGTCATCCCCGGCTGGGACCAAGGCCTGGTCGGCGTGACCGTGGGCAGCCGGGTGCAGCTCGACATCCCGTCCGAGCTGGCGTACGGCAAGGACGCCGCCGCCATGGGTCGGCCGGAAGGCCCGCTGCGCTTCGTGGTGGATGTGCTCGCCGCCCAGTGACCCGTCCGGATCGCCCCGGTGTTCGCCCGGGCGCGATGGAGTTGTTCACATGGGGCTTCCGGCCCGTCACCCACCGGCAGTAGGTTCGGCGTCACCCCGGGAGGCTCGCCTCCCGGGGTGAGCATCCGGACGGGACGCGGAGGTGCACGTGACGGCGCTGGACGAGCCCGGGCGGATCGCCCGGTTGATGTGGGCGCACTTCGAGCCGGTGCACGCTGTCACCTACTTCCACCCCCGGGCACGAGCGGCGTACGAGGCGGTCGGGCTGCGCGGCTACTGGCGGGGTTACTTCGCCGGCCGGTCCGCGCCGCTGGGCGCCACCGACGCGGCCCCGGTGATCGCCGCCTTCTTCAGCTTCGCGCCGCCGATGGTGAGCCGGGCACTGCCGGCGATCTGGCGGTTGGCCAGCCCGCAGGAGGCCCTGCGGGCCCGGCTGACCGGTGCCGTGCAGGCCCTCGCGGAGCTGACCTACGAGCTGCCAGAGGCGCACCTGGCGGAGGCCGCCGATCTGCTGGAGCGGGCCGCGTCGGCGACGCAGACCGCCGGCCGGGTGCTCGGCGCGGTCAACGCGGCGTTGCCGATCGGGGAGTACCCGCTGTCCCGGCTCTGGCAGGCCGCCACCACGCTGCGCGAGCACCGGGGAGACGGGCACGTGGCCGCGCTGGTCGCCGCCGGCCTGGACCCGGTGGAGACGCTGGCCTGGCGGGTCGCGGTGGACATGTCGCCGCAGAACCTGCTGGGCCGGGGCTGGTCCGAGGAGCAGTGGCGGGCTGCCCGCGAGCGGCTGGCGCGGCGGGGCTGGCTGAGCACGGACGGCGAGGCCACGGAACACGGCCGGGCCGCTTTCCAGGCTGTCGAGGACGCCACCGACCGGGCCGCCGAGCACCCGTGGCGGGCGCTCGGCCCGGACGACACGGACCGGCTGCGCAACCTTCTGGAGCCGATGGCCCGGGCCTGCCACACCCTGATTCCGGCCGACAGCCCGATCGGGCTGCCCGCACTGCCCGGCTGACCGACGGCCCCCGGTCCGGCAGGATGGGGCCGTGGTGGATGCGGTGGTCTTCGACCTGGACGGCGTGATCGTGGATTCCGAACCGGTGTGGGAGGAGGTCCGGCGGGCGTACGTGGCGACGCACGGCGGAGCCTGGCAGCCGGACACCCAGCGCCGGCTGATGGGCATGAGCACCAGCGAGTGGGCCCACTATCTCAGCGGTGAGCTGGGCGTGGCGCGCACCGCCGGACAGGTCGCCGACGAGGTGGTCGAGGAGATGACCCGGCGCTACCGGGAGCACGTACCGCTGATCGACAACGCCGACCAGGTGGTGCGCCGGCTGGCCGCGCGGTGGCAAATGGGGTTGGCCAGTTCCTCGCCGACCCGGCTGATCGCGGCGGCACTGGCCGCCACGGGTCTGACCGACGCGTTCGCCACCACCCTGTCCACCGAGGAGACCGAGCGGGGCAAACCGGCGCCGGACGTGTACCTGAGCGTCGCGGGGCGGCTGGGCGTCGACCCGGCCCGCTGCGTGGCGGTGGAGGATTCGTCCAACGGGGTGCGTTCGGCCGCGGCGGCGGGGATGCGGGTGGTGGCAGTGCCGCACGGTTCGTACCCGCTGGACCCGGACGCCGCCCGGCTGGCCGCGGTGACGCTGGGCGCGATCGGTGAGCTGACCCCCGAACTGGTGGATCAGCTGGCTGACTGATGTACGCCACGTCACCCGTTGTCCGGTCCCTCCCGCCTCGGGTGCGGTTATACGGTTTTCAGGGACCGGTGGGGCCGGCATGACGGGGACTGAGCGGGGTACCGCAGCCGGCGGTGCTCGACCCGGGTGCCACCCGCCGGACGGGTGAGGAGACCACGGATGAAAGCCATCGTGTACGAGCGCACCGGTGATCCTTCGGTGCTGCAGTTGGTCGACCGGCCGGTGCCGGAGCCGGGGGCGGGCGAGGTCCTGGTCCGGGTGGCGGTCTCCGGCGTGAACCCGACGGACTGGAAGGCCCGCCGGTCGTTCCCCCTGCCGGCCGGCTGGCAGATCCCCGGGCAGGACGGGGCGGGCGTGGTGGAGGCCGTCGGCGCCGGGGTGGACCCGGACCTGATCGGCGAGCGGGTCTGGATCTGGGAGGCGGCCTGGCAGCGGCCGTGGGGCACCTCGGCGGAGTACACGCTGGTGCCGGTCCGGCAGGTGGTCCGTCTCGGCGACGCCTCGTTCGACCTGGGCGCGAGCCTGGGGATCCCGTTCCTCACCGCGCACCGCTGTCTGACCGCCGGCGAGTTCATGCCGGACACGTTGCGGGCCGGCGCGCTGGCCGACCACACCGTGCTGGTGCAGGGCGGGGCGGGCGCGGTCGGCAACGCGGCGATCCAGCTCGCCCGTTGGGCCGACGCCACGGTGATCACCACGGTGAGCAGCGCGGAGAAGGCGCAGCTCGCGGCGTCGGCCGGCGCCTCCGTCGTGATCAACTACCGGGAGCAGGACGTGGTCGAGGAGGTACGCAAGATCGCTCCCGACGGGGTGCACACGATCGTCGAGGTCTCCCCGGCCCGCAACGCCCCGACGGACGTGCAGGTGCTCCGGAACGGTGGCTCGGTCTGCGTCTATGCCGACGACGAGCCCGAGGTGAGCGTCCCGATCCGGCCGTCGATGATGCGGAACGCCCGGTGGCAGTTCGTGCTGGTCTACACGGAGCCGACGGTGGCCAAGGCCCATGCCGTGCGGGACGTGGCCGCGGCGGCCGACCAGGGCGGCATCCGGGTCGGTGTGGAGGCCGGCCTGCCGCTGCACTACCACCGCCTGGCCGAGACGGCCGCGGCGCACCAGGCGGTGGAGAACTCGGCCGTGGGCAAGGTGCTGATCAGCACCAGTGACGCCTGATCAGGTCGCTGACCACCCAATTTCCCCGTCATCAGGACAGAGGCGAATAAGTTTCGCAACAATGACGGTGCGGGTCGCCCCGCGTGGAGCGGGCGGCCCCGGCGCGGTGCGAACGCCGGGGCCGCCCCTGGGGAGGAATGTTCAGAAGCACCCCTGCCCCAACAGGCGACGGTGCCGGGGAAAACGTTACGGGGCCGCCAGCTCCCGGACCGTCAGCTCGCCCCCGGCGTACCGCGAACGGACGACCTTCTTGTCGAACTTGCCGACGCTGGTCTTCGGCACCGTGTCGATGAACGCCCACCGCTCGGGCAGTTGCCAGCGGGCCACCGAGCTGGCCAGGAAGTCACGCAGCTCCTCGGCGGTCACCGAGGCGCCCTCCCGGACCACCACGGTGGCCAGCGGCCGTTCGTCCCACCGCTCGTCCGGCACACCAACCACGCACGCCTCCAGCACCGCCGGGTGAGCCATCAGTGCGTTCTCCAGCTCCACCGACGAGATCCACTCACCCCCGGACTTGATCACGTCCTTGGCGCGGTCGGTCAGCGTGATGTATCCATCCGGAGAGAGGGTGCCCACGTCGCCGGTGCGCAGCCAGCCGTCCCGGAACTTCTCCTCGTCCGGGGCGTCGTCACCGACGTACCGGGCGGTCACCCACGGTCCACGGACCTCCAGCTCGCCCACGGCCTTGCCGTCGGCGGGCAGCGGCTCGCCCAACGGGCCAACGATCCGCGCCTGCACACCCGCAGGCACACGGCCCTGCGTGTAGCGGTAACGCCACGCCTGCTCCCCGGTCGCGCCGGCCGGCGGACGGGAGACCGAACCCAGCGGGGACATCTCGGTCATGCCCCAGGCGTGGATGACGTCGATCCCGTGCCGCTCGTCGAACGCGTGCATCAGCGACGGCGGGCAGGCCGAGCCCCCGACGATCACCTCCTTGAGCGAGGAGGTGTCCACCTCGTGGCTGTCCAGGTGGGCCAGCAGGTCGGTCCAGATGGTCGGCACCGCGCCGGCCAGGGTGGGCCGCTCGGCGGCGATCATCTCGGCGATCGGCGCGGCCTGGAGGAACCGGTCCGGCATGATCAGCGACGCGCCGGAGAGAAACGCCGCGTACGGCAGCCCCCACGACATCGCGTGGAACATCGGCACGATGGCCAGCTCCCGATCGGTCGGCCCGAGACCGAAGCCCTCCGGCATGCAGACCTGCAACGAGTGCAGGTAGATCGACCGGTGCGAGTAGGCCACGCCCTTCGGGTTGCCGGTGGTGCCGGAGGTGTAGCAGAGCGCCGCGGCGTCCCGCTCGTCCACCTCGGGCCAGTCGAACACCTCGGGCCGGTCGGCGAGCAGGGCGTCCCAGTGGTGCACGGTGATCCGATCGCCGGCAGCCGCCACCAACGGCGCCGGGTCGCCGCCGCCGACCACCACCACGTGCCGCACGGTGGCCAGTTCGCCGATCACCCGGGCCAGCAGCGGGATGAGCGTGCTGTCGACCAGCACCACCCGGTCCTCTGCGTGGTTGGCGATGTAGGCGACCTGGTCGGGAAAGAGCCGGATGTTGAGGGTGTGCAGCACCGCACCCATGCTCGGCACCGCGAAGTAGGCGACCAGGTGCTCGTTGTTGTTCCACATGAAGGTGGCGACCCGCTCGTCGCCGGTCACCCCGCACTCGTCGCGCAGCGCGTGTGCCAGCCGGGCGGCCGCACGGCCCACCTCGGCGTACGTCATCCGGCGGGGTTCCCCGCCGGTCCAGGTGACCACCTCGGCCGTGCCGTGCACGGTGGCGCCGTGGTCGAGGATCCGGGAGACCTGCAGAGGGGCGTCCATCATCGTGCTACGCATGGGTAACAAGCTAGTGTCGCCGGTCACAGCTTGGGAACCCCCGTAAATTGTCGCAGGTGAGCATCTCCTGGGCCGACTCGTACGTAGGGCAGTTGCGCGCACTGGCCGGGGACCGGACGCTGATGTTCGTCGGCGCCCGCGCCGTGGTCCGCGACAACGCCGGACGCATCCTGCTGATCCAGCGCTCGGACAACGGCCAGTGGGCCATGCCGGCCGGGGCGATGGAGCTGGGCGAGTCGATCGCGGACTGCGCGGTGCGGGAGGTCCGCGAGGAGACCGGGCTCCGGGCGTTGCGGGTCTGCGCGTTCGCCCTCTACACCGGCCCGGACCGGACCAGCACCAACATGTACGGGCACACCTACCAGGTCTTCACCACGGCGTTCCGGGTCGAGGATTGGGACGGGCAGTTGTCGCGGTTCACCGACGAGACCACCGACGCCGGCTTCTTCCCCCGGGACCGGTTCCCCGCCCCGCTCTCCACCTCGGTCACCGAGACCCTGGCCGACCTGGACGTCTTCGAGCAGACCAACCGGCTGATCCTCAAGTAGGCCGTACCCGCCGTGCCCGCCCGGCCCGGCCAGTGAGCGCCGGACCGGACGACAGGCCTCACTGCGGGTAGCGGACCCCGGCGAACGCCTCCTGGATCCAGTTCGGGTACCCGACGGGCAGCTTGCTGATCTCGTCCAGCTCGGCGAGATCCTGCGCGGTCAGCGTCAGGTCCGTGGCGGCGATGTTGTCCACCAACTGCTCCTGCTTGCGGGCGCCGACGATCACGCTGGTCACGGCCGGCCGGGCCAGCAGCCAGGCGACCGCCACCCGGGCCGGGCTGACCTCGTGCCGCTCGGCGACGCCCTTGAGCACGTCGACCACGTCGAACCCGCGCTCGCGGTCCACCGGCGGGAAGTTGGTGAAGCCAGGCTGGGCGCTGCGCGAGCCGCTGTCGGCGACCGCGCTGTCCCGGCCGACCTTGCCGGAGAGGAAGCCACCGGCCAAGGGGCTCCACACGGTGAGGCCGACGCCCTCGTCGAGCGCCATCGGCACCACGTCGCGCTCCACGTCCCGGCCCAGCAGGGAGTAGTACGACTGCACCGAGACGAAACCGGCCAGCTTCTCCCGCGCGGAGATGCCCAGCGCCTTGGAGATCTGCCAGGCGGCGAAGTTCGCGCAACCGATGTAGCGGACCTTGCCCTGCCGCACCGCGTCGTCGAGCGCGCGCAGTGTCTCCTCCATCGGAGTGACCTGGTCGAAGTTGTGGATCTGGTAGAGGTCGATGTGATCGGTGCGCAGCCGTCGCAGGCTGTCCTCCAACGCCTGCATGGTGTGCAACCGCGAGGTGCCGACGTCGTTCGGGCCGGGACCGGTCCGGGCGTGCGCCTTGGTGGCGAGCACCACGTCGCGGCGCCGCTTGCCGAGCGCCTGGCCGAGCAGTTCCTCGCTCTCGCCCTCGCTGTACGTGTCAGCGGTGTCGACGAAGTTGACGCCCGCGTCCAGCGCGGTGTCCACCAGCCGCTGGGCGTCGGGCAGCGCCAGCGCGCCGAGGCCGCCCCAGATCGGGTGCCCGCTGCCGCCGAAGGTCATCGTGCCGAGCGAGATCTCCGAGACGTACACCCCGGTGTTGCCCAGCAGTCGGTACTTCACGCGTTACTCCTCGTCGATCGGAGGCCTGCTTCGGCCACCCCGTGGTCACTATGTCGGACAGTGTGTCCGGTGACGAGCGTACGTCGCCCGTTCCGCCCCCGGCCACCTAGGATTTCGACCATGCCCTCGATCACCCGACGCCGCCCGCGCAACCCCGACGGTCGGGCCGCCGTCGAAGCGCGGGTGCTGGCCGCCACCGAGCGGCTGCTCCAGGAGGGGGCCCGCTTCACCGACCTCGGCGTCCAGCGCATCGCCGCCGAGGCGGGGGTGGCCCGCTCGACCTTCTACATCCACTTCCGGGACAAGAGCGAGCTGCTCATGCGCCTGGCCGGCAGCATGCGGGAGACCTCCTTCGACCGGGTCCAGGAATGGGATCCAGCCGACCCCGGCGACCCGCTCGACCGGCTCACCGAGGTCTTCAGCGACGTGATCCGGATCTACCGGACGTACGCCCCGGTGCTGGCGGCGATCAGCGAGGTCGCCGCGTACGACGAGGTGGTGCGGGAGTACTGGGCGGCCGGTTTCGAGCGGTTCATGGCGCGTACCGAGGAGGTGCTCCGCGCCCAGCAGCGGGCCGGTCGTACCCCGGCGAGCCTGGACCCGGCGACCGCGAGCCGGCTGATCGTGCTCGGCGGCGACCGGTTCCTCGCGCACCATGTCGCCCTGACCCCCGCCGACCCCGAGGTCGATGGTGCGGCCGCCCGGGAGCTGGCCGCGACCTGGTGGTACGGCGCCTACCGACGCCCCGCCTGACCACCGACCGCCCCGGACCAGCCGGGGCGGTCGAGGTGGACACGGTCAGATCATCGTCTGGGACTTGGCCTCCATGTCGGCGGCCGCCTCCTCCTTCGACTCGCGGGTCAGCGGCTTGCCGCCCGGCGCCGGGGCCTCACCGCCGAGCGGGTCGGCGCCGCCCTTGGCGCCCTGCGGACCGGCGCCCCGGAGCTGTTCGTTCGGCAGCGCCAGGGTGACCAGCACGGCCACGATCGCGATCAGGCCGGCGGTCAGGAAGACCATGTCCAGCGCGTCGACGAACGCGTTCTGGATGGCCGACCGGACCGGCCCGGGCAGGGCCATGATGGTTGCCGGATCGTTGATCGAGATGTTCGCGCCGCCGCTCGCCGCCACCTCGGCCTGCTGCTGCGGCGGAAGCTGGGCGATCGCGCCGGGCAGCCGGTCGCCCAGCCCTCCGGCGAGCCGGGACGAGAGCACCGCGCCGAGGATCGCCACCCCGAACGAACCGCCCAGCGACCGGAAGAAGGTGGCCGAGGAGGTGCCGGCGCCCAGGTCGCGCACGGAGACCGCGTTCTGCACCGCGAGGACCAGTGACTGCATGCACAGCCCCAGGCCGACGCCGATCACCACCATGTAGCCGAAGGCGATCCAGAGCGAGGTGCCCACCGACAGTTGGGTGAACAGCAGCATGCCGATCAGCAGGATCGCCGACCCGGTGACCGGGAACCACTTGTACCTTCCGATCCGGCTCATCGCCCGACCGGTGAGGATCGAGGTGACGATGATGCCGGCCATCATCGGCAGCATCAGCAGACCGCTGCGGGTCGGTGAGGCGCCCTTGACGATCTGCAGGTACAGCGGGATGAAGATGATCGACCCGAACATGACCAGGCCGAGCACGAAGCCGGCCGAGTTGGCCAGCGCGAAGGTCGCGCTGCGGAACAGCCGCAGCGGCAGGATGGGCTCGGCGACCCGGGCCTCCTGGAGCAGGAACAGCACGGCGAGCACCGCGCCGGCGACGAACAGGCCGATGATCACCCCAGAGCCCCAGGGGTACTCGTTGCCACCCCAGCTCAGCGCGAGCAGCAGGCTGCTCACCCCGGCGACCAGCAGGCCGGCGCCGAGCCAGTCGATCGCGTGGTCCCGGCGCTCGAACGGGATGAGCCGCATCACGTGGTAGCAGACCACGATCGCCAGGATCGCCAGCGGCACGTTGATGTAGAAGATCCACCGCCAGTCGGTCTCCGCGAAGTAACCACCGACCAGTGGACCGGCCACCGACGAGATTCCGAAGACCGCACCGAACAGCCCCTGGTAGCGGCCCCGCTCCCGGGGTGAGACGACGTCCGAGATGATGGTGAACGCCAGCGTCAACAGACCACCCGCGCCCAGGCCCTGGATGCCCCGGGTGATGATCAGCTGGGTCATGTTCTGCGACAGACCGGCCAGCAACGACCCGACCAGGAACGTACCGATCGAGAAGAGGAAGACCGGGCGGCGCCCGTACAGGTCGGCCATCTTGCCGTACAGGGGTGTCGACGCGGTCGAGGCGAGCAGGTAGGCGGTGACCACCCACGAGTAGTGGTTGATCCCGCCCAGCTCCCCGACGATGGTCGGCAGGGCCGTGCCGACGATGGTCTGGTCGAGGGCGGCCAGCAGCATGCCGGTCATCAGACCGATCATGAGCAGCCGGATCTGCTGGCGACTCAGCACCGGCGCGGCAGAGGCTTCGGTGGTCATGGGCCCTTCTTTCCCGACCAACGCGGAACATGCGTCGAACCAGGAAAAACACGTCCGCCTCGGCCGGCCACTGGAGTGGATCACCACGGAGGTTTGACCCCGAGGGTGCTGGGGACCCGGGGAGGCATGGCAGGAGCAGCAGCGGAACACCGCCGGCTCGCCACCGTCGTGGAGAGCTGGCTGGGGCGCCCCGTCCTGATCATCGGCGACGCCATGTTGGACGAATGGCGGTTCGCCGACTCCGACCGGCTCTGCCGGGAGGCGCCCGCCCCGGTCCTCACCCTGCGGCGGCGGATCTCCGCCGCCGGCGGGGCCGCGAACACCGCCGTCAACGTCGCCACCCTCGGTGGACGGGCGGTGCTGGTGGCACCGGTCGGTGCCGACGTCGCCGGTGACGAACTGCACGACTGCCTGGACCGCGCCGGCGTCTGGGACCGTACGGTCAACCAGCCCGGTCGCCCCACCCCGGTGAAGCGGCGGATGCTGGCCGGCAACCAGATCCTGCTCCGGGAGGACTCCGGCGGCCCGGACGCGCTCGCCCCGGACGGGGTGACCCGGCTGCTCACCGCGCTGGACTGTGCCACCGAGGAGCTGCGCGCCGCCGCCGGCGGGGAGGCACCGACCCTGGTGGTCTGCGACTACGGCCTGGGCGCCCTGCCCGCGCCGGTCCGCGCCTGGCTGGTCGAGCAGCGGGAGCGCTACGCCACGGTCGCGCTGGACGCCCACGACCTGGCCGACTGGCGGGGGCTCGCGCCGACCGTGGTCACCCCCAGCTTCGCCGAGGCGACCCGGCTGCTGGCCCGCGCCGGCCGCGCGAACCGCCCGGCGGCCGGCATCGAACTGCACCTGGAACACCCCGACAGCGACCCGGCCGACGGACCATCCGAGCTGAGCGTGGGTGCCGCCCCGGGTGGGGCGCGAGCCGACGCCGTCAGCGCCGGAACCATCCCCGACCCGACCCGGGCCGGCCATCCGGGGCCGGTCGGCGAGCCGACGCTCAGCGAAGGCCAGGTGGCCCTCACCGGCGACGGACTCAGCGTCACCGGCGCCGGCGTGACCGTGAACACCGAGGCCGGAGAGGGCGTCGACCGGGCGGTGCTGGCCGAGGCGCGCCTCGCCGACCTACGTGCGCACACCGGCGCCGACGTGGTCGCGGTGACCCTGGACACCGAGGGCGCGGTTGTCGGCGGCGCCGACGGGGAGCCGCGACGCAGCCACAGCACCCCGGTGCCGGCGAGCCATGCCGTGGGTGCCGGTGACGCGTACCTGGCGGCGATGACGCTGGCCCTGGCCGCCGACGCGCCGCTGCCCACCGCCGCCCAGCTCGCCCAGCTGGCAGCCACCATCACCGTGTCGGACACCGGCACCTGCGTGTGCCGACGGGAGGACCTGCTCACCGCGCTCGACCAGCCGCCGGAGAGCACCGGGCACCCGGTGCTCGTCGGCGCCGACGAGCTGGACGCGATCGTCGCCGAGTATCGCGACACCGGACGTTCGGTGGTGTTCACCAACGGCTGCTTCGACGTGCTGCACCGCGGGCACGTGCGCTACCTGGAGCAGGCCCGCGCCCTGGGCGACCTGCTCATCGTGGCGGTCAACTCGGACGGCAGCGTACGCCGGTTGAAGGGGTCGGACCGTCCGGTCAACCCGGTCGAGGACCGGGGCGCCCTGCTCGCCGCGCTGTCCTGCGTGGACCACGTGGTGATCTTCGAGGAGGACTCGCCCGCGGCGCTGATCGAGGCGGTTCGGCCGGACGTCTACGTCAAGGGCGGGGACTACCCACCGGAGCTGGTGCCTGAGGCGCCGCTGGTGCGCCGGCTGGGTGGCCAGGTGCGCACCCTGGGGTACGTGCCGGACCGGTCCACGTCCGCGATCATCGAGCGGATCCGGTCGCACAGTCAGGACCGGGAGCCCGACCCGTCGTCGCACGGCCAGGACCCGTCACTCCGCACCCGTACCCGAGCGTCGTGAACCGCCCACTCGACCTCGACACCCCGGAGGCGTTCCGCACCGAGCGGCTGGTCGACGTGCTGATTCCGACCCGTAACCGGCCCGCCGAGCTGGCGGTCACCCTGGCCGGCCTCGCCGCCCAGGAGGGCGTATCCGGCTTCGGGGTGGTGGTCAGCGACCAGTCCGACGGGGAGCCGGCGTACGCCCACCCCGCCGCCGCCACCATGGTCCGGGCTCTGCGCCACCGGGGCCACCCGGTGCTGCTGACCCGCCGGCTGCCTCGGCGAGGGCTGGCCGAGCACCGGGCGTACCTGCTGGCCACCTCGGCCGCCCGGTACGTGCTCAGCCTCGACGACGACGTCTGGCTGGAGCCTGGGGCGCTGCATCGGCTGGTCACCGCGATCGGGGAGCTGGGCTGCGGGTTCGTCGGCAACGGCGTGCACGGGCTCTCGTACACCGATGACCGGCGACCAGAGACGCACGGGCACTACGAGGAGTGGATCGGCCGGCCCACACCGGAGCGGATCCGGCCCGGCACCCCGGAGTGGAACCGGGCCCGGATCCACTCGGCGGCCAACCTGCTGCACGTCACCGGAGAGTTGGCGCTGCCGCCCGGTGCGTGGCGTGCGTACAAGATCTCCTGGATCGGGGGGTGCGTGCTCTACGACCGGGCCAAGCTCGTCGATTCCGGTGGCTTCGACTTCTGGCGGAAGGTGCAGGAGAAGCACCAGGGCGAGGACGTGGCCGCCCAACTCTCGGTGCTGGCCCGGCACGGAGGGGCCGGCATCCTGCCCAGCGGCGCCTACCACCTGGAGTCCCCCACCACGGTCACCGATCGGGACGTCGAGGCGTGGGAGGTCGTACTCGCCGACGAGGACACCCCCCAGCCAGCCTGAAAAGGCGCCCTTCCCTACGCCTGGAGCAGCTCCCGGGCGGCCTCCAGCACCTCGATCGTCGGCACGTCGCTGACGAAGGAATCCCGGTGCGGGCACTCGCCGTCGCCGGGCCGGTGCGGATAGATGCCGGGCGTGCAGTCCACCCCGCAGACCGGGCAGTGCACGATCCAGGAACAGATCGGCCGGTGCCGGCCGCGTAGCGGGTTGGCCGTGTTGATCAGGTTGCCGACCCAGTAGACGCCGACCGTCGGCGTACCCACCGCGGCGGCCAGGTGCAGCGGGCCGGTGTCGTTGGAGACGACCAGGGCGCAGCCGGCGTAGCAACCGGCCAACCCACCGAGGCTGAGCGTGCCCACCTGCGGCCGGACCGGCACCCCCGCCGCGGCGACCACCCGGTCCACCACCTCCCGCTCGCTCGGCGTACCGGTGACCAGCACCTCGAAGCCGTCGCCGTGCAGCTCGCGGGCCACCTCGGCGAACCGCTCGGCCGGCCAGCGGCGGCGGGTGTCGCTGGCGCCCGGATGCAGCGCCACCCGGGGTCGGTCCGGTGGGCCGAGCACCTGGTCCGCCTCCGCCCGGTCGGCGTCGGTCACGGCCAGCGCCGGCACGATGGTGGTCGCCGGCGCACCCACCAGGGCCACCGCCTCCAGGTAGCGGATCACCTCGTGCTGGTAGTAGATGTACCGGATCCACCGGTCCAGCGGCGGCGCGTCGTCGGCGCGCAGCCCCACGGTGACCCGGGCGCCGAGGCCGCTGACCAGCGGGTTGGAGTTGGCGCCGCCGCCGTGGATCTGCACCGCCAGGTCGAAGCCCTCGCCGGTGGCCGCCGCCAGGAAGTCGTCCATCGACGACTCCGCCTCACCCGCCTCCGGCGTGCGGATGCCCGGCGCCGGCGGCACCACCAGCACCCGGTCCACCGGGCCGGGCCGGTCGCGCCAGAGCTTCGCGTGCCACGGCGCGCCGAGCAGCACGATCTCCGCCTCCGGGTACGCGGCGCGCAGCGCGTCCAGCGCCGGCAGGACGAACAGGAAGTCGCCGAGCGCGTTGGCGCGCAGCACGGCGATCCGCTGCACGTCGGGGACGCGCCCGGCCGTCGGGCCGAGCAGGGACGGGGTGACCACGCGGTCCCGCTACGACCGGTCGATCTCGCCGACCGTGTCCGGGCGGTGCAACTCGCGGTCGGCGGCGGGATCGGCCGGCATCGGCGTACCGGTGGAGAAGTCGCCGGAACGCGGCCCGGTGCGGCCGACGGTGATGGTGCGCGGCCTGGGTCGGACCGCCCGCGGCAGCCGGACCCGGAGCAGGCCGTGGTCCATCACCGCGTCGATGCCCTCCGGGTCGACCCGGGCCGGCAGGTCGATGCGGTACTCGAAGCCGCGGGTCTCGAAGCCGCCCGGAATGCCCTGGTCGGCGTTGACCTCCGCCTCGGAACGGGCCCGTACGCACAACTCCCGGTCGTCCAGCTCGACCGCCACCTCCTCCGGCGCCACCCCGGGCAGCCGGACGACGACCTCCCAGCCGTCCGCGGTCTCGGTCAGCTCGACGTCGGACGTCCCGGCCCGGCCGCCGACCAGCCGGCTCAGCTCGGCGCGCAGCGACTGCAGCTCGCCCATCGGATCCCAACCCTGCTGCCGGCCCCGCCATCCCCGGCCGAAGCCGCCGGTCTGCTGCTCGGTCATCACACCTCTCCGATCCGCCGGGCGGCCGCGGGCGGCCGCAGTGAGCTGGGCGCGTCCAGACCGGCCTCGCGGTCGACGCCCACGCCGAGCCGGTCGACCAGTTCCCCGCCGAGCCAGGCGCTGATGCCGAGAAGGGCGACCGCCACCACCTCGATGGCGACCAGCGCGCCACCTGCGGCCCGGGAATCCGCGTTGAGCCGGACCGCCCAGACGGCGGCGAAGAGCAGGATCACGGCGACGTTCGCGCCGGCGTGCAGCAGACCCACCCGCTTGGCGCGGGTGCCGGTCGGGATCGCCAACAGGTCGAACGAGCCGGCCACCGCGGCCAGCAGGCCGCCGATCAGACCGACCGTGATGTTCCAGTACGCGACCTCGCCGAGGAAATCAGGCCCGCCGACGGTGTCCACCACGTCGAACAGCAACGCCGTGACGAGCAGCGCGACCGGGAACATGACCAGCATCGGATGGACCGGATGGCCCAGCACCTTGAGTCGGCTCTCCATCTTCCGGCCTCCACTGGTCGGCGTCCTCGTGACAGTTCGTGCTGCGGGCGCGTCGGGTGAGGCCGTACCCCCGACAACCGGGGGCAAACCTCGCGCTGGCCACGCAGGCCTAGGCTGGCGGACGAGGTCGTCGGACGGTGGTGCCCGCCACCCAGGTCAACGGCCGGGGGAGGATCACGTGACGGTGGAGATCACCTCGCACGAGGAACTACGCGAGCTGCTCGGCGTGCCGAACGCGCAGGCCGCCAACAAGGATCGCGCCCGCCTGCACGAGCGGGACCGCCAGTGGCTGGCCGCCGCGCCGTTCTGCCTGGTGGCCACGGCCGGCGCGGACGGCAGCTGCGACGTATCGCCCAAGGGCGACCCGGCCGGGTTCGCCCTGGTGCTGGACGACACGACCATCGCGCTGCCGGAACGACCGGGCAACAAGCGGGCGGACGGCTACCGCAACATCCTCGACAACCCGCACGTCGGGTTGCTCTTCATGATCCCCGGGCGGACCGACACGCTGCGAATCAACGGACGGGCCCGGCTGGTGCGGGACGCGCCCTGGTTCGACGACATGGTGGTCAAGGGGCACCGGCCGGTGCTCGCGGTGGTGGTGGAGATCGAGCAGATCTTCTACCACTGCCCCAAGGCGTTCATGCGGTCCGCGCTGTGGCAGCCGGAGACCTGGCAGTCGGACGTACTGCCGTCCCGGGCCCGGCTGATCAAGGAGGTCGAGGCGCCGGCGGAGAGCCTGGCGGACCTGGAACAGCGCTACGGCCCGGAGTACGTCCGAAGCATCTACGTCTGATCCCGCCTCGCCGTCGGTTTCAGGACGCTGGCTCGACGGACACCATCCACAGGTGACCGTCGGGGTCGGCGAAGGTGCCGGCGTACCCCCAGGGTTGTGCTGTCGGCTCGGTGACCACCTCGGCGCCGGCGGAGCGCGCCCGCTCGACGATCGCGTCCGCGTCGGCGGGCGAGGCGACGCTCAGGCTGAGCAGACACTCGCTCTGCCCCCGCGCGGCGGCCTCGTGCGGACCGATCACCCACCCGAATCCGCCGGTCGGGATGAGCATCAGCCGCAGCCCGTCGTTGACGACGAACTGCAACGGCTCCGGGATGCCGTCGTCAGCCAGCTCTCCCACCGTCTCCAGACCGAGACCATCCCGGTAGAAGCGGTGTGAGGTCGGACGGTCGGCGATCGGAAGACTGACGATTACGGGCGCGAAGGTCATGGGACGGGCTCCAGGGTGTCGAACGGACACTGTCTCCAGGATGGACGCGACCCGGCGCCAAAAGTCATCGGACCGCCGGTCGAACACCGAGCACCGGCACCCCGTAACCGCGGGGAATCGGCCTCGCCGATAGGTCACAGCTTGTCGATCAGCTCGGCCAGTGCGGCGTCACCCTGCGCGATGACCGTGCCGCCGGAAGCGGCGACCACCATGATGCGGTGGCAGCCGTCGAGTTCGACGTACGTCTGCGGGTCCCCGCCGGCCACTGACCACAGCAGCGCGAACCGGCTGGCTTGTCCGCTGCACGACTCCACCGGCCCGGCAGCCTTGAGGGCGTGCTCAATTGCCGTCCGGCGGTCCGCTGGCAGCACCGTCCCGTGCGCGAATTCGCCTTCGCTCCCCTGCGCGCTCTTCGACACCTGGTAAACGCAAAGGCGGACCTGCTGCCCGGCGGGGAACGGCTCCGGGAGGGCTCCGGTGCGGGGGCCCGGCTTCCTCGTCGTCTCCACCGACATCACGTCCTTCCAGCGCTGGCTGCAACCCGCTGCGGCGGCCTCAGCCGACTCGACCTCGGCGACCGGGCGGGTCGCCACAGTGGTCAGCGGCAGCGCGTCGAGGGCTTCACGTACCTCGGTCCGCAAATTCCGGCACAGGTCGATGGGAATCCCGGGCCGCATCCACCGGCCGTCGGCGTCGACGACCGCGAGCCAGGGCGCCAACGACAACATCATCAAGCACCCCCCTCGGTTTGGGCTCGGCTCGTCGGGCAGGCGGAGCGCGGTGACGAGGGCGGCGACGTCGTCGGCACGACGTTCCGTCGCCACCATGTCCTCGCCTCCGTCAGCGCGTCGCTGCGTCTCGTGTCCGCAGATGACGACCGCTGTCGGCGTGAAGTCACCATCGAGGCGGGGCAGGACGGCCACGTCCTCGGCCGTGATAGAGAAGCCAGGGGTGGCCATCTCCGGTGCCGCGTCGGCGCACGAGGTCCACCGCCCTTGTCCGCCCGAGTCGCCCGCCGCCTGGGGTGGAGGGGCGTGGTTGCCACCGGCGAGTATCTGCACCCCTCCGACACCTAGTGCAACTGTCATCGCTATGGCGAGCGCGCTGCTTCCGATCAGGCGCTGCCGGTGCCGGCGGACCCGCCTCGCCACCGCGCCAACCCGATCCACCGGCGGCGCCAGCGGGGGAACAGCCTCGGTCAACAGGAGTTTGATGTCCTCATCTTCATGCGTCATTTCGTGACCTCCTAGTGGCAGACAGCTCAAGGTTCGGATCGGTACGCAGAATCCGTAGGGCACGAGAGGCCTGCACCTTGACCGTGTTGTGCGAGCAGCCGAGCACTTCCGCTGTCCGCTGGACCGTCAGGTCCTCGACGTAGCGGAGCACCACGACCGCCCGCTGCTGTCGGCTAAGCCGCGCCAAGGCGCGGCGCACCCGCGTCCCGGTCAGCGGACTCCCCGGCTATGTCGCCGTATTCCGACTTGTCCGGTGGCTGGCCTGGAATCTCATTGCGCCAACGACGCCGCCACCAGGACACGTACGTGGTGAACAAGGCCTTGCGCAGGTACGCCTCGGGATGCCCGACAGTCGTGATCGCGGCCCAGCGCCGCCAGACGTCTGCCAGAACCGTCTGCAACAGGTCCTCCGCCCGCCCGACGTCGCCGGTAAGCAGCCAGGCCGAACGTAGCAGCGCATCCGAGCGCGCCGCGACGAACTCGGCGAAGCCCTCCGGCGGCCTCAGTTCCCGGGGTCGTTGCATGTGTATGTGTACCTCCCACCTCATGAACGCTCTGGGAGGACAGTGCGGTTAACGCGCCAGCCGATCAAAATCCGCGCAGGGCAACACCGCTAGGCCAGGCAGGCGGCGTAGCCGGTGAGCATCGAGAAGCGGCCGAACCGGAAGTAGCGGGCGCCCGTCTACGACGCCTCGGGTAAGCAGATCGCAGCCCCGACCCCGCCTGGCCTGCAGAAACCCCTCTCGGCATCCCTCAGTGTCAGCGGCCGGGGTTCGACCTCTCGAGGACAGAACGAGGACCGAGACGGGGCACCACGCAGCACCGGTGGCGAAAGTCCGTAGACCAGCACCGGCCGTGATCGGGAAACTGCCGGGATGGAACCGACACAGACGGCGCTCATCGTGCCGATACCCGAGGCCGAGGAAGCGGTAGGCCGGTTTCGGGAATCCCTCGACCCGGCTGCCTCATGGGGCGTGCCGGCGCACGTGACCGTCCTCTACCCGTTTCTGCCTCCGCAGCAGATCAACGACCAGGCCCTGACCGCGCTGCGCAAGACCATTGCCGGCATACCGCGGTTCGACGTTGCGCTGACTCACATCGGCTGGTTCGGTGACACGGTCGTATGGCTTGCGCCGCAGCCAGACCATCCGTTCCGGAACCTCACCGCGGCGGTGTGGCAGCGAATTCCCGAGACCACCCCATATACCGGGGCGCACACCGAGGTGGTGCCGCACCTGACCATCGGCCAGGACGGACCCAAGCCCACACTGAGC
Organism: Micromonospora sp. NPDC005163; assembly: GCF_053599835.1. Lineage (NCBI taxonomy): Bacteria > Bacillati > Actinomycetota > Actinomycetes > Micromonosporales > Micromonosporaceae > Micromonospora > Micromonospora sp. NPDC005163. The sequence goes on along the minus strand of NZ_JBSFYP010000003.1, from coordinate 82,526 downwards.
CACGCCGCGGAGACTGTCTCCGCGCAGCTGCCGATCAACGCGGCCGTCGACATGGTTCGCCTCATCGCCGGAACGCCGGGCCTAAGCCCTTGGCGCACCGTCTGCGAGTTCCCACTGGGGGCGGATCTCCTCGTCGGGCAGTCGTAGACCGTCCAGCCTCCCCCGACGGAGACAAGGTGGACCGCCTCGCCGAACGCCCTTGGCCCCGTCGACGTTTCAGGACGCTGGCTCGACGGACACCATCCACAGGTGACCGTCGGCGTCGGCGAAGACGCCGGCGTACCCCCAGGGTTGTGCTGTCGGCTCGGTGACCACCTCGGCGCCGGCGCAGCGCGCCCGCTCGACGATCGCGTCCGACGCGGCGGGCGAGGCGACGCTCAGGCTGAGCTATCGGTCAGGTGCGTTAACAGGTGGTGCCCAGAGTTACCACGACAAGGTGAGGGTCCATGCGCTACGTCGGCAATCCGACGACGCTACGGTCCTGTTAACCCGTAGAGGAGACGAACCGGGAGCCACGCCGGGAATGAGTAGCGGTATTCGGTCGCGCCGGTAGGCCTACGAATTCTGCACCCGTGATTTCTTGCGAAAGACAGCCCAGGTCAGTGACTGCCGCGGCGGAACGGCGTCCTCTTCGGCAACGGCCGGCCAAGTCGAGCCAGCGCAGGACTGCCAGAGTGCACCTCGCCCGGCATCCCGAAGTCGGTCACTGGCTGCTGAGTCCGGGATGGTGCTGGTGGGTGGGCCTTCCCAGCCGGTCACGACAGGTACGCGTCGGCTCGGCCGCGGCTGCCCCGAACCATGTGGCACCGGATTGGCCGACCGGCCCCAGCACGGTTCCTCAACAGAGTACGCGTCCGCGTCGAAGGCAAGGACACAGTTGTCGGCCGACCCGGCATACCCATCCGCCAGACGGACGGGACGTCGGAAATACACTGCCCTTCATGTCATCCGAGCAGGTCACCGTCAGCCCGGTCGAACTCAGCTACACCCTCACCAAGGACGACTGGCTCGACGGCATCGTCGCCCACCGGCGCGACGTCCGGCGTCCCTGGCTGGTCCCGGTACTGATCGTCGCCGCGCTCGTCGGGCTCCTTCCTGGGCTCATCTCTTCTGACGGCTCCCGGGCCATGTCGGCGGCTCACATCGCAGTCCTCGCCACGGTGGCTCTCTTCGGCATCGGGCTCGGCCTGCTGCTGTTTCGGCTCCTGGTCGCCGCCCGCTGGATCTATCGCTGGCAGGTACGCCTGATCATGCGCGGGAATCCTTGGCTGTCCGAGCCCATCCGAACCACCGTGGATGACACCGGGATACGTCTCACCAGCGCAAGCCGGAGCGAAACAGCCGCGTGGTCCCAGTACCTGCGGTATATCGAGACGGAACGGTCGTTCGTTCTGCGCGCGTCTGAGCGGCTTGGCGCAGCGGTACTCGTGCTGCCCAAGCGCGGCCTGGTGACCGGCGATCCGGCGCGGCTACGGTCGTTGCTCGAGACCCACTGCCACCGGCGCGCTTGATTGCCACGCCCAGCGCCCTCCAGGAACACCCGCGCACCTGCACGGTTCCACCCGAATCTTCCGACATCGCTCACCGCTCTCCCACCGTCCGTGGACCCTCGTGCGGACTGGATGCAGACCGTTCCGTTGATGCGGGGGCCCGAAGCGTCAGCTTGGGAAATGTCGATGCCCGGCTGTAGCGTTCTGCCAGTGGGACGGCTAGCGGATCGGCGCCGTGACCTCGCCGGATGGTTGGTGACGCCGCTGTTCACCCTCGTGGCGGCTCCGGTGTTGGCCTGCATCGTAGGAATGTTGGGAAACCTCGGGGACCACAACGGCCCACCGGCGCTGTGCGAGCAGGCCATGGCTGACAACATGTGCGAGGAGACCAGCCTCGGGGTGATCGGCGGGCATGTGGTGATCTCAGGCACCATGTGGTTGCTGCTCTGGATTATCCCGTGGTGGCGAGGTCTTCGCACAGTGCGCGTTCTGCTCGCCGTCGCTGCGACCGTCGTTCTTGTACTCCTGCCGGTGCGGATGTTCGGCTGGTCGTTCTCGTACATCTGACAATCGCGCGTCGCGTTCCGGAGGAACTGCTGGCACCTCTCGTGCCGCTCGAAGGCCGCTCGCTCATGCCAACTTCGCCGGTGTGACGCCACACGACCTGCGGCACACCGCTGCGAGCCTGGCCGTAGCGGCCGGCGCCCTCACCGCTCCCGGAGTGCGGAAAACTGCGGGGGCCTAACATTCCAGGTCATGCGTGGGTTCCTCACGGTTGGGAGTCGCAGGCTTTCGTATCTGGACTTTGGCGGTTCGGGTACTCCGCTCCTGGCTCTTCACGGGCACTACAACGAAGCGTCGGCATTCGCGCCGCTGGCTGAGGCGCTGGCACCGCGGTGGCGGGTGATCGCGCTCGATCAGCGTGGGCATGGAGCGTCGGACCGTGCCGAGAGCTATGAGCGGGACGACTATGTTGCCGACGTCGCCGCCTTCCACCGGCATCTGGAAGTCGGCCCTGTGGCGGTGCTGGGCCACTCACTCGGCGGTGTGAACGCCTACCAGTACGCCGGCCGGCACGCGGACCGGGTCACGGCGCTGATCGTCGAGGACATCGGCGCGGTTGTGGACTGCGACTGGTCGTTCACCACCAGCCTCCCCCGCCACGCGCGATCCCGCGATGCGCTGGCCTCGGCCCTGGGCGCGACGGCTCCCTATCTGGAGTGTTCCTTCCGCCGGTCGAAGGACGGCTGGGGCTTCTCGTTCGACATCGATGACACGGTGGCGTCCCAGAAAGCACTCAACGGTGACCACTGGAAGGACTGGCTTTCGGTAAGCTGCCCCACCCTCCTGATTCGTGGAACGCGCAGCGATGAACTGGCGGCCGGCCACGCTCGCGAGATGATCGCCCGTCGCGCCGGCCAGGCCCGTCTTGCCGAGCTGCCAGCCGGTCACGTGGTGCATCACGATGCTCAAGCGCAGTTCGCTGCCGCTGCCAGTGCCTTCCTGTCCGAACTCGACTGAGCCAGCGGAGGGTGGGGAGCAACATGGGCGTCATGTTCCCTCCTGTGACTGGTGGCCGATCAACCAGACATCCGGTGCCGGCCACTCGCAATCGGTTTTCTCAACGGGCGGCGGAACGACGTGCTCGCTCATCGGCTACGACAGGACGTTGGTCGGCGGCTAACCTGCCACCCCTCGATCGCCGGACCCTGTCCCATATCACCTGGCGGAGCTGCGTCGCACATCAGCTGTCGGATCACAAACGGCTCGCCGAGTGTCCTGTCACGGGACATGCTTGACACCCGAGTCCCACCAGATGCTCGACATGATCACGAGTCCCAGCGGAGGAAGCGGTTTCACTCCGGCTGCCAGCGGAGCCAGCGCTGGTCATGCTGGAAGCCCACCCGCTGGTAGAAGGGCACTGCTCGTTCACTGGAATGGACGGTCACGTGCTCCAGGTCCAGCTTGCGGGCCTCGACCAGTACGGCCTCCAGAAGAGCCGGACCGGTCCCGCAGTCGCGTAGCTCAGGCACCACATACACCGACTGGACGTCGCCGCTGCGCCGAACGTGCTGCGCGGGAGTGGGTACTCGGTCAGCGACGATCAGCCATGCCATGCCGACTACGTCTTCGTCTACCTGGGCGAGGAAGGGCAGGTGGGTTGACAGGTGGTGGACGACCCAAGTGGAAAACAGCTCCATGAAGGCGGCGCGGTCTGTTCCGGTGTAGCCGCGTTCCTCGGTCAGCCGCCGCCACCGAAGACCGCCTAAAACCGCAGCGTCGGACACCGTCGCCTCACGAACGGCCACCTGCATGCCGGCTCTCCTCCGTAGTTCGATGACCCTGGACGTGTATGCCGGCCTGTTCGGTGACGACCTGGACGCGGTCGCCAACGTCTTGGACGAGGCGGTCACTGCGCATTACGAGTCGCTAGCGACCCTGACGTCTTGGCGCTGCGCCGCTCGATCCGGCTGGCGCCGGTGTGCGCACCAGTCCGCTGACGTCCGCGGACTTGGCTGCTCGGTTGGCTGCTCCTCGCCACTGCCGGTAGCAAAGCTCCCACGGGCGATCACCCGGACGGCAACCGACCGGTGAGACAGCGGATCTGTTCGCCACCTGGCCGCCAAAGGCAGACGTAAGCAGGACCTGGCCCCGCCCGGCGCCGTCCGCGAGCCAAATCGGCCAACGGGTAGATTGACGCCGATGAGCAGTCTGTTGCGTCAGGAGTTGCTGGGGTTGGCCCGCAGTCGGACGCTGTGGCTCCTGCCGCCCCTGGTCGCGTTCGCCGGCCTGAGCAGTCTTTCGTTCAACGACGACGCCTACATGTTCTACGTCTACTACGACCCGCAGACCCTAGAAGAACAGCTTGACGCGTACCACTTCGACGTCAAGGCGATCCACACCTCGGGCCTCGGCTGGGCTCAACTGGCCGCGCTGGCGGCCGGGGCGTTCCTGGTACTGCGTGATCCACGACTGACCGGCCGCCCGGCCCGGCTCTCCCTGCCGGCCCTGGAATCGTCGCCGGCCCGGCTCCCCCCGCCGCCCCGTCCCGGCCGGTACCTGGTGGCGAAGGCGGGCGCGGCCGCGCTGTTCGGTCTGCTCCTCGCCGTGGCCGACCTCGCCGCCGTGCTGCCACTGGCGTCCAGAGTGGTCGCCGACCACTGGGTTCGGCGCGAGCTGGCCTCGAAGGACATCTTCTTGCCGGTGCAGATCTTGGCCGAGGAGTCGGTGTGGCCGGTGGTGCTTCGTGCGGCGGCCGGCGTCCCGCTGTTCGCGATCGTTGGGATCGGCCTGGCCGCGCTACTCAACCGCTGGTGGGCGGTTACGGTGGCCGTCGTCATCCCAATCTGCGGGTCGCTGTACGTGACCGCTGACCCGTTCTTCGGCGCCCTGACTGCTCCGAACCGACCGGCCCTCGCCGCGACCCTGATTCCGAGCCTGGGCGGGGCCGCGATCGCCTTCCTGCTCGGCTACGGCGCGACGCGGTGGCGACTCGCCCGGGCGCCCGCAGTCCGGCCGACCGGCCGACCGGCGCGGAAGCTTGAGGCTTCGGCCGCAGACGGGCCAGAGACGACCCGACGCTTGGCCACGGACACTCGCTTACAAGGCGCTTCCGGCAAGAGTCGCAGCGTCCGCTGACGTCCACTGGGTCCGGGCCGGAGGCCAGATCCGTATGAGCATGTCCGGCCTCGGCCGCCAGCGATGATGTCAGCCACGGATGTCAAGCCGCCTCTGCTGCCGGCTGCTTGCTCGCCGCGGGCATGACCCCCGTCGGGGGGAGCCTGGTCGGCGTTGCCGGCTGGTATCAACCGACGTCGTCTCGTGCCCTCACGCACCGGGGCCGTGTCACCCCCTTCAGCCGTCATCATCGCGCGGCAAGCAGCCATGCTGACTCTCTGCTGACTCGGCATGGCGGTCGCTGCCGGTGCGACTCCTCGCTCACAAGCTCTGTGCAGCAGGTCCGTCGACGCTCGGCAAGGGCCGTGGGCTGCCATCGTCCTGTGCGGTTGCTCTCGTCACTGCTGCCAACTGCGGCGGGAGCGCGCTGATGCCTCGCCCACGGTTGCTCGACCTGTTTTGCGGTGCCGGCGGTGCGGCGATGGGCTACCACCTGGCGGGGTTCGAGGTGGTCGGCGTGGACATCCGTCCACAGGCGCGGTACCCGTTTGCCTTCGTACGGAGCGACGCACTCACGTTCCCGCTTGACGGCTTCGATGCCGTCCATGCCTCCCCGCCTTGCCATGATCACAGCGCTCTCGTGAGTCGCGTAGGGGGTGACGGGACGGGCTGGATGCTCGACGCGACGCTCCGCAGGCTTGCCGCGTCCGGCCTCCCGTGGGTTGTCGAGGACGTCGAGGCCACCCCCCGGATGCTGGGATCCCGCATCCTGTGCGGAAGCGAGTTCGGCCTACGCGCGGGCGGTCGGTGGCTGAGGCGGCATCATCGGTTCGCATCCAACATGCTGTTGATGGGCGCCGGGGGCTGCCACTGCTCGAAGCGCCCTATCGGCGGGGTCTACGGCACCGGTGGCGGTGGTCAAATGACCCGCGGCTACAAGTTCACCCACGCCGAGGGAGCCGCGGCGATGGGCATCGACTGGATGACGCGTGCTGAGCTGTCGCAAGCCATCCCCCAAGCCTACACCAGGTTCATCGGAGAACAGCTACTCCACCGCATCAGCCACGGCCCTTACTTGGCTGCCGCCGCATGACCCCGACTCACGTCGGCCAAGGCCGGACCGGGAGCGCAACTGGCCGTCATGCCACTGGTCGGACCCGGCGCAGCCCTGACCGCCGCCGGTTGGCGCCCTGTCGACGCCTGTACGTGCTTCTCAGGCGGCCCCTCGGAAAAGTCGGCGTGAGAGCCTGCGTCCGTCATGAGGCCGACCTCCGTTCGGCATCGTGAGAAAGGTGCGTGTGTCACGGGTCGCCGTCGAGCTGTGGTGTGCAATAGATGGCGAACGCGCTGATCGCGTGGGCCCAAGCCGCGTCGAGGTCGGCGTTGGGTGGGAATCGGTCGGCCAGCTCGAGATCGACAAGGCCGTGCGCGAGGCCCCAGATGGCACGCGCGGCTGCGACGTTGCCGCCGGTGACCTTCAACAGGGGCGCGGCCGCCGCGGCCTCGACGCCGGACGCGAGACGTGGACGATTCAGGGAATGGCGGGCACTGAGCTCGTAGAGGCGAGGGTGCTCAAGCGCCCATCGCCGGTAGGCGGCGACGAGCGTGGCCAGGTCGGCGCTGGCCCCGGCCAGCACGGCACCGAGCCGTTCCAGCGCGCGCTGTTGCAGTGCAGCTTCGATCTCGGTCTTGCCGGCGATGTGCTTGTACAGCGAGGGTGCCTGGATCCGCAGTTCGTCGGCGAGGCGCCGCATGGTCACCGCGTCTGGGCCTTCACGTTCCAGGATCCGCTCGGCCGCGTCGACCACCTCGCCGCGGCGGTTCACCAGCGCCTCGGACAAGCCGGGATCGCTATCAGCGCCCTCATCCGGCGCGCTGGGTGGTGCCGCGCCAGTCCGGGGACGACGTCCAACCGCGACTCAACACGTAGGCGCCGACGAGGAGCACAGAGACGGTGCCATCCCAACCGACGATCGTTGCGGTGTCGGCGATGCCGGCGTGAGCGGCGTAGAGCAAGGCGGTCACCGTGAGCGCGATCTTGTGGAAGATCACCAGCTCCCACACACCTCGGTAGCTGCGCGGCGCCAGCGCAAGCAGCACGAACAGGCCCGCGAAGACGACGAGGCCGTAGGCTCGCCAGGTCTCGACGACTTTGGTCCCGCCATCGGCGTCCCAAACCGTGCCGGCCGCGGTGAGCGCGGCACCGGCGGCGCCGACGGCGGCAAGCCACAACATGATCCTTGCGATCCGATCGCGGCCAGATCGCGGCGACCGCGCCGATGTGGTCGACACGGTGGAACTGCTGGTGATCATAAACTCTCCTCGGATCTGGCTAACAGCGTTAGCCTGACCGTAGGCTAACAACGTTAGCCTCGTCAACGGGTAGTCGGCCCCGGGCGCGACAAATTACGGCACGGGGCAGGGCGAGCAGCGCGACGACCACGACCAAGCAACGAATCGTCAGGAGGCCGCGTCGCGGATGGAGGGGGCGCTGTGGTCAGGTGTATGAGGCTTTGGCTGCTCGCTTGGCTGCTCGGCCTGGCGAGAGCATGGAGAAGGCCCAGGTCATGATCGGCGATCAAGCCGGTGACCTGGGCCTTCTGGTGGAGCCGCCTGACGGAATCGAACCGTCGACCTACGCATTACGAGATCAAACTGCCCGTGCCGCCGACCTGGGCACATGGGGGCCTGGCAGCGGAAATCCTTCCGACATCCCTCAACGCTTCCCCATCATCTGTGGACCTCTTGCGGACTGGATGCGGACCGCCTCTGCTAGGCGGACGGGGACGGGGCCTCCAGTGGGCGGCCGGCGGCGCGTCGAGCGTCCGCAACGGCGACGCCGAGCAGCACGACCGCAGCGACGATGGCGGCAAGCAGCGGCGGGCCGAAGAACAGCGGCGGCGCCAGCAGGACCAGAACGCCGATGCCGACGAGCCGGCGCACGGCGAGCCGGTTGAAGACGACCCGTTCCAGCCGACTGCGGCCGAACAGGAAGATCGCCGGCCCGCCGAGGATGACCACGAGCCAGGCCGGCACGGAGGGCCCCTCCGGATGCGCCAACACGATTTCCGCGCCAGCCGCGGCCAAGGTGATGCCGAGAACCATGAGCAGATGGGCCACACCGACGATCCCGCCGGCAGCTGCCCGGTTCGACGACATCTCGACGGCCTCGGCCAGCACCTGGCCCGCGCGATAGAAGTAGATCCGCCACATCAGCACGGACGACAGGAACGTGACCACCAGGGCCGCCTTTGCGGCGAGCGTGGTGGGGTGGGTGGCGTAGGTGAGGCCTATGGACAGCACCGTCTCGCCGAGCGCGATCAACAACAGTTGCTGGTAGCGCTCGGGGAGGTATCGGCTGCTGGCCATCGCCCACGCGCTGGTCGGTGGCCGGCCCAGGCCGGGTACCGGCCATCTGACCCGCGCCACGACCAGGTCCACGGTGATGGCGATCAACCATAGGGCGAGCCGGAGGTTTCCGCGCATCGCCGCCCCGGCGAGCCAAATGACGCCGGAGATGCTGGCCCAGATGGCCAGGCGGGTGTAGAGCTCCCGTACCTGCTCGTGCTCCCGTAACAGGGGCCGGAGCACCAAGGGGCGTCCGATGTGCAGCACCACGTACACGATGGCGAAGGTGGCGCCGTGTTGCTCGAACTCGTACAGGGACGTCGCCATGATCAGCAGGCCGAACGCGCTGACCAGGACCAGCAGCTGAATCCAGCCGTTGCGGTAGTCGAACCGGCTGGTGAGGTACGCGGTGGTCGTCCACAGCCACAGCAACGGCAGGGCCAGAACGGCCGCGTACAGCAGCGACAGCCAGCGCACGCCCACATTGTCGGAGAGAAGGTCCGGCCCCATCCTGCTGACGACCCCGACCAGGGCGAAGACCAACACCAGGTCGAAGAACAGCTCCAGGAAGCTGGCCTGCTGGGCGTCCTCCTCGCCGCGCATGATGCCCCCGGTCTGCGCCGGCTCCGATGGTCGCCCCATCCGCCCATGGTTACGGGAGGATCGCTTTGCGTGCACCGATTTCGCCCGTTTCATCAACCGGCGGCGACGGCGGTAACGCTCGCGTGAGCCAGGCACGGATGACACCTGCGCCGATCCGTTGACGTTTGTGGGCGCCCAGCTGAGTAAAGAGCGGATCTCCTCGTCGGGCAGTCGCAGACCGTCCAGCCTCCTGGGACGGGGACCAGGTGGAGCGCCCTACACGGCGGCGAGTCTGGCCGTGGCGGCGGGCGCCAACGTCAAGGCGGTGCAGCGGATGCTCGGGCACGCCTCGGCGTCGATGACGCTGGACGTGTACGCGGGGCTGTTCGGTGACGACCTGGACGCGGTCGCCAACCGGCTGGACGAGGCGGTCGCTGCGCGGGGTGCGGACTATCTGCGGACTGGCACGGCCGGCGGCGGTGTTGTCGACCTCGGGAAACGGCGAAGCCCAGGCCGATGACCTGGGCTTCCGTGCCGAGCCGCCTGACGGAATCGAACCGTCGACCTACGCATTACGAGTTTCCCGCCTGGCACTGAACTAGACTGAATAGCCCTGCATACGGGCTGTTCCGTCAGTCTCATGCAGTGCCATTCAGCGTGGTTCAGTACACGGTTTGGTACACGGTTGATCTTCCGCTGCGGCGGCGGCGCGACGCCGCCAGATCGCGACCTGAATCTCGGCGAGGGCCTCGGACAGCGCCTCCGCGGCGGCCTTCCCGGCGGGGCTGTCCGGGTCGAGCGGGGTGATCTTCCTGCGCTCCGTCACGCGCCCGCCGCGCCGAACAGCCGGCCGCCGATCGCCGCCGCTGCCTCCGTCATCAACTCATCCGCACCCTGCGTATAACCCTGCGTCGTCCGGATATCCCGGTGCCCCAGAATCTTCTGCACCGTCCGAATATCCACACCCTGCGCCAGCAGCATCGTCGCCGCAGAATGCCGCATGATGTGCAACTTGGAATGCGGCACCCCGGCCTCAGCCAGAATCGACACCCACTCGTCGTAATCCTCGCGCGGGTCAATCAGCCGACCGTCGTCCGTCGTGAAAACCGCGTCATGCTCATTCCACTCACCCCGGAACGCCATCCGCTCTTTCCGCTGCGCCAATCGGTGCGCCTTGAATGCGGGCAGCAATTCCGGCGGAACCGGAATGGAGCGCCGCGACTTTCCTTTCGTCTTCACGAACATCAACCCGCCGCCCGATCGTTGCGGGCAATCCGCGCCCCGCTTCCGCCCGCAATTCCCGCCGCAGCCATGCTCGTAAATTCGGCGGCGCAGCTGATACCACACGTGCAACACCCCGGCGTCCAAGTCGACCAGGTCCTGATTCCCGGCCCGCCACCGTAGCCCGATCGCCTCACCCTGCCGCAGCCCCATCGCGAACGCGATCGACCACCGCGGCGCGTTCCGCCGGCCAGCGGCCACCTCGAGGATCCGCAACGTGTACGCCTCGGCGAGCGCTTCCACCTTCGCCTCGTCGATGCTCGGCGGGTCGACCAGCTGGGCGACGTTGCGCACGACCAGGCCGCGGCGCATCGCGATGTCCATGGCGCGGGACAGGATCCGGTGCACCTTCAGCTGGTGGCTCGCTGCCTTCCCGGCCCGGTCCATCGCCAGGTAGATCCCGTCGAGGTGCTCCGGGGCGAACTTCTCCAGCCGGATCCGCCCGTACTCCGGGAACACCCAGTTCCGCATCTTCGAGCGGTAGTCGTAGACGGTGCTGGGGGCGCACCGACGCGGGGCGATCGTGTCGAGGTAGGTCGTCAGCCACTCCTCGACGGTCGGCTTCTTGCCGGCCTTGGCGACGGCGCCCGCGGTGCGCAGCTGGTCGAGCAGCTCGTCGGCGGCTTCCTCGGCGGCGTCCTGCGTGTCGCGGCTGATGTGCCGCTGGTCGGGCCGGCCGTTGGGCTTGGTGCCGACCGACACCCACACGTGCCAGTAGCCGTCGGCGCCCTGGCGGGCGACGGGTCGGCGCCGGCGGGCCATCAGCTGTCCGTCTCGGTGCGGGTGGCCCGGGCCAGCATTCGGATGGTGTGCCGGATCGCTTGCTTCTCGGCCTCGGACACGTTGGGGTCGCGCAGCAGTCGGCCGAGCCGGCGCAGGTCCGGGTCGTCGAGGGGCTCCGGTTCGGGTTCGCGGGCCCGGTCGGAGATGCCGAGCGCGGCGGCTCCGGCCGATACCGGAATGTCGAGGCCGGCGCAGAACTGGGCAACCTTCTCCCACTTTGGCAGGCCGCCCTCGCCGGACTGCCACTTGTGGAACGTCGACGGGGAGATGCCGGTGGCGCGGTGGATGTCCTTGTCGGTCATCTGGCGCTCGCGGGCGTCGGCGAGTGCTCTCTTGACGAAGCGTGCGAAGCGGGCGCGGGCCACCGATGGCGGGACGGTCACGCGCCCAGTGTCGGTCCGATTCGGCGGACGGTTGTCCGGTGTACGGGAGTGCTCCGATGCGCGGTAGCGCCCCCGGCGCGTGCCGGTGGTGCTGCGCCACGGGCGTTCGCGCTGCGCCTGCGTGTCGGGGGAAGGGACCTGGTAGCACCTCATGTGACTGATGTTAGGCGTCTCTGTTCAGTCGAATATCGGCCGAACGGCTGACATGCTCCACTGAATCGGAGCGTGTACCGTCACTCCTATGAATCGGAGCGAGATCGTTCAGACTCCGGCGCGTCGGAGCGACGACGTTCCCGGTCGACTGGCCTACACCGTCCCCGAGGTGGCCGTGCTGCTCGGGGGTGTCACCGAGCGGTACGTCTGGAAGCTGGTCGACAACGGCAACGGCCCGCTGCGGTCGTTCGTCCTCGGCAAGCGACGAGTCGTCTACCACGAGGACCTCGACGCGTTCATCCGGGAGCTGCGCGACGAAGAGCTGCGCGCCCGGGAGGCCGCGGCCGGGACGGCGGCGGCGGCATGAGCGCGTCGGCCGCCGCGATGTCCGGCAGCCCCGGCCAGCCCCGCCCCGGCGGCGGGTCCGGCCCGCGCCCCGGCGGCGGCAGCGGCACCGGCCCGAAGAGGTAGTAGCCGTGCCCACTTACCACTCCCAGACTCCGGCCACTCGGCCGGAGCCCGGCCCGGCGGGTATCGACGTCCCCGCCGGCCGGGCCAAGACCACCCCGCCAGGAGAACGTGATGGCAACGACGAACGGCAGCTACGACTACCGGTCGCGGCAGGACGAGACCGACGAGGACCGGGCGCGCCGGGAGCGGTTCTGGCGGTCCCTCGGCAAGCGGATCCGCTCCGGTGCGCGCATCCGATGACGACGCACCCGCAGCCGATGCCGCTGCCGCCCAGCTTCCCGAAGCCCAAGCCGCAGTGAGCCCCGGGTCGGCGTCCGCGAGAGCCGCTCCGGACGCCGACTCGGCAGCAAGAACGCGGACCACCTGGCTAGAGGCGGTCCGCGCCAACCGACCTACACCACTGAGAGGACAAGGTCGATGGACACGAACCCTACCAACCGCCGCCCCGTCGAGCAGCTGACGGCCGGCGTCCACATCGCCGACGTCCACGGCGTGCACGAGCTGGTGCACAGCCTGCCCTACAGCAACGGCGACGGCAGCCCGATGTACGCCCTGACGCTGCGGCCGATTGGCAGCGGCGAACCGTGGGTCGAGCGGCACGCCAAGGGCGTCAAGGTGCACCTGGCGACCGACGCCGAGGTCGCCGAGGCGGTCGACGCGGTGCGCCGGTTCGCCCTGGCGCAGGCGCTGCGGGCGCTGGCCGACGACATTGTGGACCGGAACCTGCCGGTGTCCGCCGGATGGTTCAGCGTCGGGCCCGGTGTCCTCGACTCGCGCGATGACCTGAACCGGTGGGCCGCGTACTTCGGGGCCGAGGTCACGATGGGCGGCACCGCCGGGGACATCCCGGTGGTGCGCGCGTCTCGGCCGGTCATGGCCGGGCTGCGGCTGGACTTCCACGCGCAGAGCTCGGCGGAGCCGGTGGCCGCGCCGTTGCAGGTCGACGCCGCGATCGCCGCCGCTGCCGCGCTGGAGCCGAAGGACACCGGCCGGCTGGCCGAGTGCGGCTGCCACATCTTCCAGGACCCGCTGCAGGACGACCCGGAGGTCATCCACGACACGGCCTGCCAGGACTGGTACTTCACGTTCGGCGCTGGCCACGTGCACCCGGAGAGCCCGGCGATCAACGCGGAGGGCGGGGCGAGCCTGGCCGACCGGTACGTGGTCATCCGGGGCACGCACGAGTCGGCGCGGGCGATCATGCTGCGGTTCTTCGGCCGGGCGTGGTGCGACCAGTACGGCTCGGCTGAGCGGGCCGGCGTGAACGAGTTCTGCCTGACGGAGCTGGCCCGCCGGCACTGGCCGACGCCGGCCGCCGACGCCACCCCTACGCAGCAGGCCGGGGAGTGAGCGGCGATGCGACCGCCACTCGACCACGCCACCCGCGAGTGGGTGCAGGGCCACGAGGCCGCCATGCGCCGGGCCGCCGCTAACGCGATCACCGCGTCGAACCGGTGGCGGCAGCTCGACGCCGAGCTCGACGACAAGTACAAGGCCGAGGGTCGCGACAGCATCGCGGCCTCGCAGGCCAAGGCCACCCACCCGGGCCTGGCCGACGCCTACGGCGCGTTCACCTTCTTCGCGACCAAGACGCAGCTGCACTCGGCCGCGCTTCAGGGGGAGTTGGCCGCGCGGGCGCTGCTGGACGGCGTCAATCAGGACCAGGACCCCGACCCGACGGGCATGCGGTACGACCGGGCCGACACGGCTGAGCCGGTGTCGCCGGTGCCGGACTTCGTCGATGGTCTGTCGATCACCGGCCGCCCGCCGAGGCGGCCCAACAGTTCCCCGGCCGGGCACGTCACCGACACCCGTCGAGCGGCGCGCTCATCGTCTCGCCCGGTCGGGGCCAAGCAGGGCGCGGCGGGTGCGGGGGTGCCCGCCGCGCCCGCCGGGGCGGTGGCGTGATGGCCGTCAACCGGATGAAGACCCGCGACGGAGTCTTGGTCGACGTGCTGGACACGGACGGACAGGTGACCGTGGTGGCGCTGGGCGACGGGCGGGCTGAGCTGGCCGTGCTGGCCGCCAGGGGCACCTTCCCGACCCGGGTCGTGGTCGGCCCGGACGAGGCCCGTGCCCTGGCTGCCGAGCTGCTGCGGATCGGTGGTGCGTGATGGCCCAGTTCGATCGCATCGACGGCGGCTCCCACACCGCCCGCGTGTCCGCCGCCGAGCAGGACCGCCTCTGGCGCGAAGAGCGGGAGGCAGACGCCCGCGCCTGGCTGCTCCGCAAGGGCCTGCGCGACGTCGCCGAGATCCTCGGCCTGGTCGCGCCGGCCACCGAGCCGGCCGATCCGAAGCGCCGCCACGGCCACAAGCTGGTGTCCCGATGACCGGCCTGCCGATCCACGACGGCGGCCGTGGCGACCTCCACTGCCCGGACTGCTGGACGCCGCCCGGGCAGACCCACGAGCTGTCCTGCCCGAAGGTGTCGCCCTCGCAGGCGTGGGCGTACCTCGATGAGGTTCGCGCCGAGCGGGAGCGCCGCGATCGGCGGGATCGGCGCATGGCGGTCGCAGGTCGGTGGGTCGCCTTCGTCGCGGTGCTGCTCGCCGCCGCGCTCGTCTGGGGGTGGGCGCGATGACCGCGCTCGACCTGCTGCTCGTGTTCGTGCTGCTCGTGCTGGTCATCACCGTGCCGGGCTTCGCGCTCATCTGGGGCCACCGGCGCAAGGCGGCCCCGGCCCTGGCCCCGGTCGACGCGTTCGACGAGCACGCGGCCACCGCGACCGCGCTGCTGCAGCCCGACGACCCGGCCCTGCCCGACGTCGACTCCCAGCTCATCGCCCTCGTCGTGGCCCGGGCGGTCGACAACTACGCCTCCTACCTGATCGCCCTGCGCGACCAGATGCCCGCCGCCGTGCTGGCCAGCCTCCGCGAGCAGATGTACGCGGACCTGCGCGAGTCCCTGACGCCGCCGCAGCTGGCCCGGGCGCTGGTGATCGGCCTGCACCCGCACGCCGATGACCGTGCCCGCGCGCTGGTCGACCAGTTCCGTTCCCTGCCCACCACCACCGCGAAGGAATCGCGTTGATGAGCCTGATCCGTGACCTGCTGGTCGGCGCCGCTTTCCTGGCCCCGATCGGCGTCGGCGTCGGCCTGCTGGCCGCCTTCGGCCGCGACCGCACCGCAGACGAGCACGACCTGTCCGACTACCACGCCGAGCCGACCGCCGAGCTGGAGCCGCGCCGGCACACCCCCGACATCAGGCCGACGGTGACGGTCGACGCCCCCGAGACGGCCCGAACCGACGGGCCGACGCCGCCGCTGGCACGTGCCCTGCTGATCGACCACGCGGTGCCGACCCTGTCCGAGGCGGCGATCAGCGCGACGGCCGACGACTGGCTGCGGGAGATCGCCGCCGAGCAGCAGGCCAAGGCCGGCATCGTCCGGGTCGTCTCGCCGGCGACGGACCGGGACCTCACCGGCGCGTTCGCCGTGGTGCGTGCCGCATGACCGCCCCGGTGTGGCTGCTCGACGTCGACGGCGTCGTCAACGCTCGGCTGCCCGGGTGGCCCGGCGACCCGGCGACGGGCAAGGCGTACGCCGGCAGCGCGGGGTACGTGATGACGTGGGCGCCCGCCCTGGTCGATCGCATCCGCGAGCTGCACGCGGCTGGCGTCGTCGAGGTCCGCTGGTGCACCACCTGGTGCGCGTACGCCGACGAGCTGGAGCGGCTGTGGGACCTGCCGGTCCTCGGCCGGGCGTTCACCGAGGACGTCAACGGGTTCGCTGCGGTCAAGGCCAAGATGCGCGCCGCTCGACAGGTCATCAGCGAGGGCCGCCGGCTGATCTGGACGGACGACGACGTGGTGCCGCTGCCCAACGATGGCGGGTTGCACGACGACCTGACCGCTGACGGCCGGGCCCTGCTGATCCGGCCGTCGGGTCGGTGCGGGTTGGAGCCGGAGCACCTCGACGAGATCGAGGCGTTCGCGAAGGCTGCCGTGCCGGTCGACCAGCACAGCGCGCCGGAGCTGACCGACCGGCAGCTGCTCGTCGAGGTGCACCGGTGGGCCCGCGCCAACGGGTGGAACTGGCACGAGTGCTGGGGCTGGGTGAACGCCCGCTACGCCAGCGAGGCCACCCTCGCCGTCGGGTGGGACGAGGGCACCGTCACCGTCCGGTCCGGCGTGGTGCTGCTGCGGCCCACGACGTACCCGGTCGACTCCGTCACGCAGGCCGTGGACATGCTCGTCACGGTCGGGGTGCTGCCGGCCCACCTGTCGTCCGCGTACCGGGCGGCGGTGGCCCGCCCGTGACCGAGGCTCAGCCGTTCGTCGTCGAGCGCCCCGGGATCTACCCCGGGGTGCCCGACGACGTCTACCACGCCGACCCCGTCCCCGGCGGCAGCCTCTCGTCGACCGGTGCCCGCGACCTGCTCCCGCCTTCCTGCCCGGCCAAGTTCCGGCACAAGCGCGACAACCCGCAGCCGCCGAAGGCCGCGTTCGACGAGGGCAAGGCAGCGCATCACCTGGTCCTCGGCACCGGCCCGGAGCTCGTCGTCGTGGCCCGGGAGCGCTGGGACACCAACGAGGTCAAGGCGCAGGTTAAGGCGATCCGCGAGGCCGGCGGGGTGCCGCTGAAGCAGGCCGCCTACGACCGGGTGCACGAGATGGCCGAGAAGCTGCGGGAGCACCCGGAGGCTTCCGCGCTGCTGCGGCCCGGCACCGGGCAGCCGGAGGTGTCGCTGTTCTGGGTCGACCCGGAGACGCGGATCCGTTGCCGCGCTCGGGTGGACTGGCTGCCTGACGCGCCCGGTGGGGACCGGCTGATCGTGCCGGACTACAAGACCTGCGCCACCGCCGAGCTGGAAGCCCTCCGGAGGGTCATCTACGACCGCGGTTACCACCGGCAGGGCGACTGGTACGAGGGCGCCCTGCGTGCGCTGGGCCGGCACCCGAACCCGCAGATGGTCTTCGTCTTCCAGGAGAAGGAGCCGCCGTACGTGGTGACGGTGGCGCAGCCGGACCCGACGGCGCGGCTCATCGCTGCGCGAGAGAACCGCAACGCCCGGCACCTGTACCGCGAGTGCGTCGAGTCCGGCCGCTGGCCGGGCTACACGGACGACGTCGCGCTGATCAGCCTGCCCGGCTACATCGAGAACCGCTACGCACAGGAGTTGATGTGAGCACCAGCCAGCGCGCCGTCGAGCGCTTCACCCCGCCCGCCGCCGGCGCCGCCCCGGCTCACGTCGGCCAGGCCACCGCCGTCGAGCAGGCCCGCGCCGTCGCCGAGGTCGCCGCGGCCGTTCAGGTCGCCCAGCAGAACCCCCGCGACATGAACCGCGCGTGGGCCGAGATGCAGGCCGCGTGCAGCCGACTCGGACTCGCCTCCCGCGCCTTCTACACCGTCAGGAACCGGGGCACCGGGCCGTCCGTGCACCTCGCCCGGGAGCTGGCCCGGATCTGGGGAAACATGGACTACGGCGTCCACGAGCTGCACCGCGACGACGAGCGGGGCATGTCCGAGATCCGCGCGTACGCGTGGGACCAGCAGACCAACGTCCGGTCGTCGCGGACCTTCCAGGTGCCCCACGCCAAGATGGCCGGCGGCGCCCGAAAGCCGCTGACCGACCTGCAGGACGTCTACCTGAACAACCAGAACATCGGCGCCCGCGCGGTCCGGGAGTCGATCCTGGCGGCGCTGCCGGCGGACTTCGTCGAAGAGGCGAAGGACCGGTGCCGGGCGACGATCGAGAAGGGCGACGGCAAGCCGCTGGTCGACCGGATCACCGACATGCTGGCCGCGTTCGCCGGCGTCGGTGTGAAGCCGGCGCAGATCGAGACGCGGCTGGGTCGCAAGAAGGGCCAGTGGACGGCGGCCGACGTCGCCGACCTCAGCGTCGTCTACTCGTCGATCAAGCGCGGTGAGCTGTCGGCCGACGAAGAGTTCCCGCCGCAGGTGACCGGCGACGAGATCGCCGCGCAGGCCGCGGCCCGCCCGGCGCCTGCTCCGGAGCAGCCGACCGCCCCGCCGGCGGGTCAGACCGAGTGGGACGACGTCGAGACGGCGCAGCCCGGATCGGCGACCGGCCAGTGAGCGGGGACGTGGCGTTCTACGAGCCGGAACCGGCGGACGTGGAGCTGGTCAGCCAGGCATGGAAGGCCGCGACCTGCCTGCACTTCACCGGCGCCGTCTGCCTGCCCTGCCAGTCGAGGGCGATCCTGCGGGCGCTGGCCGGGCGCTACGAGCTGACGCCTCGGGGCGGTGCCCGGTGACCGAGCTGCGCATGGTGGCACTCGACCTGTCGCTCGCCGCGACGGGCCTGGCCGCCACCCACGACCACCACGGCCGGGCCGGCCTGCTCGCCCGGACCATCCACACCGCCCGGACCGCCCGCGGCGCCACCGACATGGACCACCAGCGGGTGAGCCGCGTCCTGCTCGACGTGGCCGCCGCGGTGAAGTGTCAGCCGCACCTGGTGCTGATCGAGTGGCTGCCGCAGTTCGAGGGCAAGGGCGCGACGTCGCTGCGCCTGGCTGAGCTGCACGGGGTGCTGAAGCATTGGCTGTTCAGCAAGGGATTCCGCTACGTCGACGTGCACCCGCCCGAGGTCAAGATGTGGGCCACCGGGAACGGCAACGCCAACAAGACGCAGGTGGTGGAGGCGGTCACCTCCACGTACGGCCGCCTGCTGCACGTGGGCGACGACAACGCCGCCGACGCGGTCGCGCTTCTGTCCCTCGGCTTGGCGGCGTACGGCCACCCGCTGGTGCCGGTGTTCGGTCAGCAGCAGCGGCGGGCGCTGGGCAACGTGAAGTGGCCGACGCTGGCCACCGAGACCGGGCCGGTGGTGGCCCAGTGAGCGGCCTGCCTCCGCACATCCTCGCGTCCGTCGACCAGCACCGGGCGCTGCTCGCCGAGCTGGTGGGCGGGGTGCGGGAGCACGTCGACTCGCAGGCGTGCGAGTACGCCGACGCGTGCCCCGGCAACGAGGTCGCCAGGGCGCTGGCCGACCTGGGCGGGTCGGCGCGGACCCGGCTGCTGTATCTGGCGCTGGCGGAGTTGCGGGCCCTGGATTACGGCCTGCCGGTGCACCTGACCGAGGCGGCGGTGGCCGCCCTCGATGACAAGCCGAAGAGCAGGAGGTGGTGGCCGTGGGGTCGCCAGTGATCGCGGAGGTGGAGGTGGCGGGCCGGTGCGGGTGGTGTGGCTGCCCGCAGTTCAACCACCGCCTGGGCAAGAAGGGCTGCAAGGACCCGGAGTGCGGCTGCGCGAAGTACGAGCCACCGAAGGGCAAGCCGGCCGCTGAGCCGGCCGTGCTGGTGGTGGACCCGGCCAGCCCGGTGCCGGGCGTGGTGGTCGAGCGGCCGGACGGTCCGGATCTGGGCGTGTGCGTGGGCGGGTTCGAGCCGGCCCAGCCGGGTGACGTCGACCTGCCGGTCGAGCCGGAGCAGCCCGAGCCCATCGACCACCCGGTCCCATGCCGGGGATGCCACGCCTGCGAGCCGGAGCCGACCGACGACGAGGTGGCCGACGAGATCGACCGGGCGGAGGGCGCCGCCGAGATCGAGCAGCTGCACGCCGAGCTGAGCGAGATCCGAGCCGCCCTGGGCGTTGACGAGGCCACCTCGCCAATGGAGGCGATCAGTGCGGTGCTCAACCGGGCCGGGCACTACCGGGCGAAGCGCGACCACGAACGCCGCCGCGCCGACCGGATCGACGCCGCCCTGCGTGACGCCGCTGTCGAGCTGGAGCAGGTCCGCGCCGACAAGGTCCGGCTGGCCGGGCAGCTCGCGCCCCGCCTCGCCGACCTCGACCAGGCGCTGGGCGAGGTGTCGAAGCTGCGGCAGGTCAACGTCGAGCTGGGCCGCGCCCGGGCCGAGGCCGACCAGCTGCGCCGAGAGCGGGACAAGGCGCAAGGCGCGTACGACGACGCGATCCGGACCGGCACGGCGGCCGCCGCCAACGTGCTCTACCGGTACGACGCCGACCAGTGCACGACGGACGGCTGCGGGAGCCGGTACACGGTGCCGGTCGACCACCGGCATCCGCTGACGCCGGTGACCGTGCTGATCGTCCGCCGGGAGGTGCCCGGTGTGTAGGTGGCTGCTGCGGCTGGTTGACGCCGAGGTGCGCCGGCTGACCCGCGAACGAGACCAGGCGCGTGCCGAGCGGGACCAGGCGGCGAAGGCCGCCGTGCGTCACCGCGTGGACGCGCTGGTGCAACAGGCCCGGGCAGACGCCCTGGCCGAGGCCCGCGAGAAGGAGAGCAACACCTGATGGCAGTGAACATCTCGGCGACCTTCAAGAAGGACGAGAAGCCCCGCAACGGCCTGGCCGCGATCGCCGAGCAGCTGGTCGACGAGGACCTGCTGCACGCCCAGTACGTCGTCGTGGCCACGATCCGGCCCAAGCGGGTCGCGATGGACGCCGAGGACGGCGTGAAGACCCCGACGATTCGCTTCGACCACATCGAGGTGCTGACCGACGTCGCCGACGTCGAGCTGGCCAAGGGGCTGCTGGCGCGGCGGTTGAAGGACCGGACCGGGATCGAGGACACCGAGCCGGCGTCGCTGTTCGACGTGGTGCCGGGCGACGAGGACAACGGCGAGCGCCAGGTGCCGGAGGCCGGCGCCGACGAGATCATGGCCGAGCGGGCGGAGCGCAAGGCGGCCGAGGCCGAGGCGGAGCAGGCCAACCGGGTCGCCCCGCCTGCGTTCTCCGGCGGTGAGCCGGAGTGACCGCCCCGGTGATGACCGTCAGCGAGCTGCAGGCGCGCGTCGACCGGGGCGTGGTGTGGCTCGACGAGCACCTGCCTGACTGGTGGCGCGCCGACCGGCCCGACCAGGGCTTCGACAAGGGCGGCCCGATCGACGTGAACGCACTGGTCATGCGTGACCCCTGCGGCTGCGTCCTCGGCCAGCTGCTCGGCAACTACTACCGCGCCGAGATCGGCCTCGACGAGGCGACCGAATGCGGGTTCGACACGGCCGCTCGGGCCGAGGACTACGACGGACACGACGAGATCCGCGAGGCGATGAAGGACGAGTTCGAGGCCCTGACCGAGCTGTGGTCGCGGGTCATCGAGCAGCGCCGGGCAGCGGTGGCGTCGTGATCGGCCGCGCCCGACCGGAGCAGCCGGCCGCCGACCCGACGGCGGTCCGGCTCGCCCAGCTCACCGCCCGCCACGACCAGGCCCTCGCCCTCGTCGACGAACGGCTCCGTGCCGCCGGCTCGAACGCGCAGATGGTCGACGCCTTGCTCGACCTGCGAAACCTGCTGCGCCCACCCCGGCCGCAGCCGTGACCGCACGAGACGAGCTGTACGAGGCGCTCTGGAAGGAACGGTTCGGGCCGCGACCGGCCCGGACCGTTCGGCCGGTGCCGCTGTCGCGGCAGCGCGGGGACGCCGCCGACCTGTTCCGGGTCGGCGGCGTCATCCACAGCCCACCCGGGCCGCGGCTCGACGACGACGTGCTCCGGATGGCCGGCTACGGCTGGTCGGCCGAACAGATCGCGGCGCTCATCCAGCGCGACGACGTGTACGTGACCCAGGTCCTCGCCAAGCACGGGCGGCGGCCGGCCCTCGAGGAAGGAGCAGCGGCGTGAAGACCACGTTGACGACGGCGCCGCCGACGGACACCGGCGTGTGCGGCACGCCAGCGGGCAGGCAGCGGCACCAGCGCAGGGGGCAGCGGGTCTGCGAGCCGTGCCGGGTTGCCCGCTTGGTTGAGCAGCGCGCCCACTACGCCGCCCGCGCGGCCCGGCTCCGCGGCCGCGCCCTGGTCACTGCTGACGATCGGAGGGCGGCGCTGCTGGCGCTGCCGTTGACGTCGGGTCGACTGTCGTGCACGGCTCGCCGGCATCTGTTCACGGGGCCGGTGGGCGCGACGCTGTGCGTGGACTGCTGGGGCTGGCGCGATGATCCCCGGCACCCGGTGGTCGGCGGTCCGGTGGTGGGCCGGTGAACGGGCTGCTGATCGCCACCCACGACCAGGCCGTCGACGCCATCATCGAGCGCCTCCCACAGCTCGCCATGCACCTGATGGTCCGCGATGCGCTCGCCGGCGTGCTGGAGATCCACCGCGCCGAGCCGTCGGAAACGAACCGGCCGAACCCGGAGTGCGGGAGCTGCGAGGGCATCGGCTGGATCGAGTACGCCGAGGTCGAGGACGGCCCGACGGTCCGGGAGCACTGCCACTGCCGGTGCCCGTGGTGTGTGGGCTGCGAAGAGCCGTTGTGCACGGGGCCGTGCCCGACCGTCGAGGCCATCGCCGAGGCGCTGGGGCTGCTCTCATCCGACCCGCCAGGAGAGGCGGCCCAGCCGTGACCAGTCCGGACGTGCGGGCGGCGGTGATCCGGCACCTGATGCCGCTGCTGATCCGCCGCCCACCGCATCCGCCCCCGGCGCGCACGCCTGCTCGCCGTCAAGCTCAGGAGACCCCGATGACCGACAAGCCGTACACCGACGCCGACGTCAAGCTCGTCGAGCAGGCAATCCTCCACGCCGACCCCCCGATCCGTCGCGGGTACATCAACGGGCCAGACGTGCTCACCGCCGAGGCTCGGGC
Source organism: Micromonospora sp. NPDC005163 (assembly GCF_053599835.1). Taxonomy (NCBI): domain Bacteria; kingdom Bacillati; phylum Actinomycetota; class Actinomycetes; order Micromonosporales; family Micromonosporaceae; genus Micromonospora; species Micromonospora sp. NPDC005163. The sequence continues at coordinate 59,903 of NZ_JBSFYP010000003.1, read as the reverse complement.
CGCGCTGGACGCCCTTGCCGCCGCCGGCCGGCTCGCCCCCGTCGACGACGGCCCCCGCCACATCATCGAGTTCCGGCCCGACGGCTGGACCATCAAGCACCCGCTGTCCTGCCGGATCGGCGACCTGTTCGGCTGCCGCGTCAACCTGGCCGCCGAAGACCTCGACGGGCCGCCGGTGCCACCCGGCCGGTACGAGGCGTCCGTCAGCGACATCGACGGCCGGCTGCAAATCGGCGACCGCGTCGACCAGGGCGTGACGGCGTGACAAACCCTGCCGCCGTGCCACAGCCCCGCGACTGGCTCACCCAACTCGGCCAGAACGTCCGCGCCCTCCGCGAAGCCGCCGGCCTCCGCCAAGCCGACCTCGCTGACCTGGTCGGTGTCAGCCGCGCCAGCATCGCAAACATCGAAGCCGGCCGCCAAGACACCACTGTCACCGTGCTGCTGACACTCGCGGACGCCCTGGACACCACCGCTGGCACGCTGCTCGGCGAAGACCCCGCGCCGTTGTCGCTGCTCGCCCGGATCGCCGACGGGCAGCGGCGCATCGCGGGGGCGTTCACCGAAGCGGCCGTCCTGATGGAACGGATGGGGCAGGACGCCGCCGAGATGCGCGACCGCATGGAAGCGCTCGGCCCGTACGAACCCGTCCGGCCGACAGAGGGCTGACCGGTGGCCATCGACCGCTGCACCGAGACGCGACCGCACCCCGCCCACCGCACCCAGTACGGGCCGTTCGGCGTGAAGGACTGCCCCGGGGTGCCGATGACCCCTGCCGCCGCCGAGCCTGCGTACCACCCGGGCGGCCCGGTCGCCGGCCCCCCACTGACGATCCTGCTCTTCCCCGACGAGTGCTTGCTCGCGGCCAGGGAGAACCGCGTGGCGTGCGTCCGCGCCGACCACCAGCACCAGGCCGAGGGCTGAGCGGTGACGTGCGACGTGTGCGGCCTGCCTGACAGCTACCGGGGCCAGGGCGACGGCATTGGGTCCTGCGACTGCCCCCGCTGCGACTGCGGGTCGGCGCGCGGCTCGTACCTGTGCGACTGCCCACCCGACGACTGCCGCGACCACCTCTGCTGCGGCGGCTGCGCGGACGATGACGGCGAGCCGTGGCCCGACGACGTGATTCGCCCCGTCGTCACCGTCGAGCTGCCCGGGGTGAGCCGGTGAGCGCCGAGCAGCTCGCCCTCGATCTCTGGGCCACCGCGCCGACGCCGCCGCGAGCCCCGCGCCCGCTCGACTCGCATCAGCGCGGCCACGTACGCCTGCCGTACGACACCGCTGGCCTCGGCAAGACCGGGGACATCGTCCCCGCCTGGGTCTGCTGCCGGTGCGGCGGCGTCGAGCTGACCGAGTACTCGCTCAACATCAACCACCACTGCGAGGCGTTCAACCCGGGATGCCGTGGCCGAGCGCCCGACGCGCGCTACCCGTTCAACTTTCGGCCGTACTGGATCCCGCCGGCGGAGGTGACCCGGCCGTGACCCACCAGGCGGCGCTGATCCACCACCCCGGCCGAGGCGGCATCTGGCGACGATTCCTGCTCGCCGGCCCCGACCGGGTCGTCAACGCCGCCCCCTGGCTCGACGCCGTCGCCCAACACGCGCCCGTCGGCACCTGCCGCCCCTGCGGCGGCTACCTGTACCCCGGCCAGCCCTACCGGCCCGCGTCCGGCAACCGCGACTGGTACCCGGCCGTCTGCGCCACCTGCCACCAGGACACGGCGGCGCCCGGCCCACGCCCCACCAGAAAGAGGAAAAGCACCCGATGACGTGGTTCAAGGTCGACGACTCGTTCTACGACCACCCCAAGGCGTTCGACGCGACCGACGCCGCCATCGCGCTCTGGCTCCGAGCCGGCACCTGGTCCGCACGCAACCTCACCGACGGGTTCGTGCCGACCGGAATGCTCGCCCGGCTGTCCACGGGCGGCGATGCGGCCGCCGGCGAGCTGGTCGTCCGAGGGCTGTGGAAGAAGGCGCGAGGCGGCTACCGGTTCCACGACTGGGCGGACTACCAACCGACCAAGGAGGAGGCGACCGCAGGGAAGAAAAAGCTGTCGGCCGCCGGCGCCCTCGGTAACCACCGCCGGTGGCACCTGGGCGCCGGCAAGGTCGACCCCGAGTGCCGGTACTGCCAGGCCGACACGGGCGATCGCCAACCGCCAACGAAGGGCCAACGAACGGGCAACGAAGGACGAACGAAGGCATCGGGTTTGCCATCGCCTTTGCCCATCGAGGACCAGTCGAGCACCGGGGGGCAAAATCCGAATCCGGCACCTGACCAGCAGGGACAGGTATCGCCCAGGCGATCGGGTGGCGATCGGGTTGGCGAGGGGGTACCCGAATCGCCCCCGATTCCCCCCGACCCGGCCCGACCCGACCTTATGGGGGGGCGATCTTCGTACGTCTCTCACGACCGCGCGCACGGGGGTCCGCCCCCCTCCCGATGCGACAAGCACCTGACCGACCCGGACCCCGGCCCGTGCCGGGCTTGCGGTGACGCCCGCAAGGCCCGGGAGGCGTACGACCGCGACCAGGTGACCGCCGCCGCCCGCGCCCAGTCCGAGCGGGCCCGCGACCAGGCCGCCGCCAGCCGCACCGCCATCGACGCCTGCCGCCTCTGCGGACCCGACGGCAAGCGCGATGGCCGGCTCTGCCTGCACGACCCCGACATGACCGACCGATCCCGCCGCGGCGCATCGCTCGCCGCGGCCGCCATCCGCCGACCCACCACTCAGGAGACGCCGTGATCACCAAGCCCACCAGGGTCCGCACCCACCAGGTCGCCGGCCCCGCCCAGCCACTGCGCCGACCCGCCGAGCCGATGCTGCTCGACCCCCGACGGTGCACCTGCCGCAAGCCCACCTTGGTGGCCACGTTCCGCCGCGAGCAGCTCGTCGCCCTGGAGCTGCGCCACCTCCGGTCGAACGGCTGCGCGTACCCCGCCCAGCCCGTCGACGTCGCCAGCTGGCGGCTCCCGTGGTGACCACCGAGCCCGCCTGGGCCTGCGGCGCCTTCCAGTCCGACCCACCCCCGGAGATGGACCCGTACCGGTGCAGCGAGCCGTACGACCACCCCGGCGACCACCAGGCCGTGATCGTCGGCCAAGTCGTCGCGCAGTGGCCCCGCCGGCCACAAACCTGACCCACCCGCACAACCCGAGAGGCCGCCCGTGACCCACCCGCACCAGCTGCACGCCACCCGCGCCGCCGGGTCACTCGCCGCCGCCCGCACCCGCCTCGACCAGGCCGTCACCGACGAATGGCTCGCCCGCCGCCGCGAGGCCAAGGTCATCGCCGCCGCCGGCGCCATCCAAGCCTGGCGACCCATGTCCGGCCCGTCCGGCCAAGGCGGCCACGGCGACCTGGTCGGCCGCACCGCCGTCTCCACCCTCGAACCCGAGGTACGCGACGGCCACCTCGCCCGTCTCGCCGCGTCGACCACCGCCACCCTCGCCTGGCTCGCCGACGCCCTGCGGCTCACCTTGGCCGGTGACCCGCTCTACGCCCTGGCCGACGCCGCGCCCACCCTCCGGCCCAGCACCGCCGCCCACCTCACCCGGTGGCTGGACGAAGCCGACCAGCGGATCCGCGACACCCTCCACCTCGACCCCGACGGCACCGCCCTACCCGGGCGACGATGCCCCCGCTGCGCCCGCCGCCAGCTGACCGCCCACACCACCGGACCCCGGACCGCCTGGACCGTCACCTGCACCCCCACCTGCCGCTGCGTGGGCGACACCTGCCCGTGCACCATGCCCATCCGCGCCACCGACGTCCCCCACGTCTGGGGCCCCGACCACCCGCTGATCACCGGCCTGACCGCCATCGCCTGAGAGATGATCGAACCGTGGATGACTTGGTGACCTGGCTATGCGCACAGCTCGACGCCGACGAGCTCACGGCGACCAACCTCGACGAGCTCGGCGGCTGGGAACGCAGCGGCATCGAGGCCACCGCCGGCGGGCACGTGGTCGACTACCTCGACGTCTTCGACTCCGCCCGGATGCTCGACGAGGTGACCGCCACGCGCCGCATCATCGACCTGTACGAGGAGACCGAGTTCGGTGACTTCGCGCGGCGAACCGCGCTCGAGGAGGTCGTCCGGATCCGAGCTGTGCCGTTCGCGCACCGGCCCGGCTACCGCGACGACTGGCGGCCTCAGTGACCGACGAATGGATTCCCGCCGACGGCGACCACTGGGGCACCGCCCGCATGATCGCCACCCACCTCGGAGGCGACGTCACCGAAGCCATGATCCGCAACTGGGCCGCCCGCGACGGCCTCCCAACAGCCAAGATGCGCGACCGCCACGGCCGCCGACAGACCCGCTACCCACGCCAGAAAGCGACCGACATCGAAGCCCAGAAGTACCTCTCGGGCCGCGGCCGCAAGCGTCGACTTGACGAGACGATCATCGTCGCCGCATGATTTGATCACTCCGAACCGGTAGGTGAACCCTGCCCGCAGCCGGACCAGAGCTAAGCGGGTGACTCCCCGGGAGCCTCTACCTCGGGCGCCGGGACCTCGTGGACCTTCTCTCTCGGCATCCATCCCGACGGGTCGCGCTTGAGCCACTCAGGCTCGCGCTGATGCGCTTCGGCAGCAGCCAGACGCAGCGCCGCCGTAACAACGAACTCGAGACAGAACGAGAAATCGTCGTCAGTCGGCGCGTAGCCTTCCGGTGCCGTGTATTCCCGCCGCCCGTCGCCATACGCGGTCATATCAGGGACCAGCAGATCGAACTTCAGATACGCCGGGAAGTCCAAACCGAGCGCGACCATCCGCATCGCCGGGCGCATCAACCTGGCGGACGCTACGGCCGACGCCAAAGCCTCCGCCACTCTGCGAGAGCGTGTGAAGCTCGACCCGCCGAGCAACTTCTCGATCGCTTCCTTGACGTCGTGCGCCGTCGCCGCGAACGACAAATCAGGTCCGAAGGCGAACGGGGAACTGTTCCTGTCGAACCAGGAGATGCGGCGCTCGCCCCGGTGGGGCTCGAACAACTCGTCGAACGCATCCCGCAGCTTCACCATGGCGAGGCGCGTCCTTCCACCCGCCTGTTCAACCTCCGCGGCGCGCAGGTCGGCACGCACCTTGGCTTGGCTGACGACATCCACCATGGACACGTCTGCGTAGTCCACCCTGAAGACTGCTTGCACAGTGGCCGCCATGAAGGTTGCCGCGTCAGCGCCAGCGAGCGTGATCGTCGCCGACGACGGGACGACGCCGTTGTGCTTCAAGTCGTTGCGCGAGCGGTGAAGCCGCTGCATCCCCCGGAACCCGGTCAGACCGCCCGGCACACGGGGGGCAAGCACCTTCCAGTAGTCCTCAAACTTCGGCGACATGACGCCGTAGTGATCGGCCACTAGCAGGAGCAGGCTCTCGACCGCATCGTGCAGCATCAGCAGCGAGACCGCGGACTGTGGATCAGGGAGCTGGGCCTGACCGTCGGCCAGTCGATGCAAGTAGCGGATGAACGCAAGACGCCGTACTGCTGTCGGATCAAGAGTCACGCTGCGACTCTCGCACCTTGCCGCTGGCCGGCTCAACGGCGATACGCCCCGTCGACTCGTTCATCTTGCCGGCGCTACCACCCGCCCCGCCGCTCCGGTGACTACGCATCTGACTCACCGGAGGTGTTCATGCCCCGACCCGGCAGCACCACCGACCGCGGCTACGGCTGGCAACACCAACAACTCCGCGACCAGTGGGCCACCACCATCGAGCACGAAGGCAGCACCCGCTGCCACGCCACCCGCTGCCTCGCCCCCAGCCGCGCCATCCGACACGGCGACGACTGGGACCTCGGCCACACCGACGACCGCACCGCCTACACCGGACCCGAACACCCCCGCTGCAACCGCGCCGCCGGCGGACGCAAAGGCGCCCAAGTCGTCAACGGCCAACGCACCCCACTCCGCCACAGCCGCGTGTGGTTCCCAGCCGAGCAACCCACCCCCCAGCGCCCGTGACCCAACGTCACCGAACCTCAAAAAAATTCGGACATTGGGGGCGAGCCTGACCGCCGGGGTCAGCATTTTTTTTCCGCAGGGTGGTGATCTTGGATGGCCGGCCAGCGGATGCGCTGCCAGACGTGCCGCGAGCGGTTCACCCGGGCGCAGGGCACCCGCCGTCTGCACTGCGAGAAGTGCCGTCCGCCTCGCCAACCGACCGCCCCGGTGCACGCCTTGCCCGAGCGGCCGACTGAGCCCGGTCCGATCGAGACGGCGACACGCAAGGAGCTGGACGCCCGGAAGCGGGCCGACACCACGGCGGGGGCGATCGCGCTGCGGCTGGCCCGGGACCTGGACTCGCAGTTGCTGACCGCGTCGCAGGCGTCGTCGCTGTCGTCGCAGCTGCTCCGCACCATGGCGATCGCGACGGAGGGCGCTCCGGCGGCCCCCGACGAGATGGATGAGCTGGCCCAGCGGCGGCGGGAGAAAGCGAGGGGCGCATGATCGGCGCGCCTGAGCCGATGACCCAGCCCGCGCACCTGTGGGTGCCACCGCGGCGCGGGTCGTACGGGCCGGAGATCATCGACTTCTGCGACATGATCCACCTGCCGGTCGACCCGGAGCAGCGCCTGGCGATCGACGCGACGGCGTCGTACGGGCCGGGTGGCCGGTGGCTGGCGCTGGAGACGGCGATCATCGAGGGCCGGCAGAACGGCAAGACGATGAAGGTCGTTCTGCCGATCACGCTGGCGGACCTGTTCCTGTTCGACGACAACCCGGACCGGATCGTGTGGACCGCCCACCGGATGAAGACGTCCCGGGACGCGTTCAACGAGGTCAAGCAGCTGATTGACGGGTCGGACTACCTGTCCCGCCGGGTGAAGAACATCGTCGACTCGAAGAGCGAAGAGGCGATCGAGCTGACCTCCGGCGCGACGCTGGAGTTCCTGGCCCGTACCGCTGACGGCGGCCGCGGTCTCGGTGGGAAGCGGCTGGTGTTCGACGAGGCGCTGTTCCTGTCGGCCGATTCGATGGGCGCGCTGATCCCGACGCTCTCCGCCCGGGGAAACCCGGTCATCAACTACGCGTCGAGCGCCGGCAAGCAGCAGTCGGACCACCTGCGCCGGCTGCGGGACCGGGGCCGCCGCGGCGGCGACCCGTCGCTCGTCTACATCGAGTATTGCGCGCCGGGCAGCTGGGACGACCCGGGCTGCGAGCTGGGTCCGGAGTGCCCACACGAGTACGGCACCGAGGGCTGCTCCCTCGACGACGAAGACCGGTGGCGGAAGGCGAACCACGCGATCAGCCGCGGCCGCATCACGATCGAGTTCGTGCGCGGCGAGCGGCGCACGTTGACGCCGCGGGAGTTCGGCCGGGAGCGCAACGGCTGGTGGGACGACCCGGTCGGCGTGGTCGACGAGCTGCTGAAGCGGTGGGCCGACCTCGGCGATCCGGACTCGGCGCCGACGACCCGGCCGGTGTTCCTGATCGACGTCGCGCCCAGGTCGCGGTCAGCGGCGATCATCGCGTCGATGAAGCTGCCCGACGGCCGCACTCACCTGGAAATCGTGGCGCACCGGCCGGGTGTCGCGTGGGTGCCGGACGCTGCCGAGCAGCTGAAGGTCCACGACCCGCTGGACTGGGTGATCGACCCGGCCGGGCCGGTCGGCGCGTTGAAGCCGGCCCTGGCCGAGCGGGGCATCGAGCCGCGGGAGATGACCACCCGGGACCTGGGGCAGGCCTGCGAGGCGTACGCGTCAGCGGTCGACGCCGGAGACATCGTGCACCTGGACGACGCGGCGTGGCTGACGGCGATCAAGGGCGCCGCGAAGCGGGACATCGGCGACGGGCTGTGGGCGTGGGCGCGCCGCAAGAGCGACGCGGACATCACCGTGCTGGTCGGCGGGACGGGCGCGTACTGGGGGCTGTCGGTGGTGCCGCCCGAGGTCCCGCCACCACCGCCGCCGGTGAACGCGCCGGTCGAGTCGGCGGAGTCGTGGACGAACGACCTGGCCGCGGCCGGGTTCTGAACGTGGGGAGGTGTTGCCGGTGACCGCACCAGTGGGCGAGATCGGGTACGCCGCCCGGACGTCGGTGCTCGGCTGGATGGAGATGGCCGAGGACGAGCCGACGCCGGAGCTGCGGTGGCCGGACTCAATCAAGGTGTACGACGCGATGCGGTCGCAGGACTCGCAGGTCGGGTCGGTGCTGCGGGCGGTGACATATCCGGTGCGGCGCACGCCGTGGCGGATCAATCAGGCCGGCGCCCGCGACGAAGTGACCGAGTTCGTCGCCGACAACCTCGGTCTGCCGATCGTCGGCGCCGAGCCACGGCCGCTGCCACGCACCCGGGACCGGTTCTCGTGGGATGAGCATCTGCGCCTGGCGCTGCTGATGCTGCCGTTCGGCCACGCCTACTTCGAGCAGGTGTACCGCATCACCGACAACGGCACGCGGGCGCGCCTACGGAAGTTGGCGCCGCGGCTGTCGAAGACGATCGAGAACATCGAGGTCGCCGACGACGGCGGCCTGGTCAGCATCACCCAGTTCTCGTCGAAGGTCGGCAAGCGGCAGAAGCCGATCCCCGTGGACCGGCTGGTCGCGTACGTGCTGGAGCGCGAGGGCGGCAACTGGCTGGGGCGCAGCGTGCTGCGCGGCTGCTACAAGAATTGGCTGATCAAGGACCGGCTGCTGCGCGTCGACGCGCAGACGATCGAACGCAACGGCATGGGCATTCCGCTCTACCGGGGCGCCCCGGGTGAGAAAGACCTCGGGCCTGGCCTGCAGATGGCGAAGTCGTGGCGGGCCGGTAACAGCGCCGGCAGCGCGGTGGCCGACGGCGCGGACCTGGTGCTGCGCGGCGTCGAAGGTGACCTTCCGACCGCGTTGCCGTCGATCCGCTACCACGACGAGCAGATCGGCCGCTCGGTGCTCGCGCACTTCCTCAACCTGGGCAGCCAGACGGGCAGCTGGGCGTTGGGGACGACCTTCGCGGACTTCTTCACCCTCAGCCTGCAGACCCTCGCGCAGGAAGTCGCGGACATCGCCAGCCAGCACGTCGTCGAGGACCTGGTCGACCACAACTTCGGCGAGGACGAACCGGCGCCGCTGGTGACGTTCGACGAGATCGGCTCCCGGCAGGCGGCGACGGCGCAGGCGCTCAAGTGGCTTGTCGAGGCGGGGATCCTCCGCCCGGACCGGTCCCTCGAGGAAGACACCCGGCAGCAGTACGGGCTGCCGAGCAAGGACAGCCCGGCGCCGGCGCCGGCCGACGATGGGAGTAGCTGATGAAGGGACAGGCCGACCTGCTCTACCTGCTCCGCCCCGATCCGGCGCGCCGGCCCAGTGTGGTGCGGACATCCGCGCAGCGGGCTGCGGCGTTGGCCGCCGGCGACAAGCCGCCGGCGTGGTACGAGGTCGGGCCGGTGCTGGCGCTGGCCGCCGAGGGTGAGGGCGACGACAAGGCCACCAGCGCGGACGTGTACGTGTACGACACGATCGGCGGCTGGTTCGGGATGACCGCCGATGACTTCGTGCGCGACGTCGCGTCGCTGGACGTCGACGAGATCGTGCTGCACCTCAACACCCCCGGCGGGGACGCGTTCGAGGGCGTCGCGATCGCGAACGTGCTCCGCGCGCACCGGGCGAAGGTGACCGTGCGGGTCGACGGCCTGGCCGCGAGCGCGGGAAGCATCATCGCGATGGCCGGCGACGAGGTCGTCATGGGCATCGGCAGCCAGATGATGATCCACGACGCGTGGGGTGTGGGCATCGGCAACGCCGCCGAACTGACGAAGTACGCCGAGCGGCTGGCGTCGACGAGCAACGCGATCGCCGCGGCGTACGCCGCGAAGGCGGGCGGCACGGCCGAGCAGTGGCGGGCCGTCATGCAGGACGAGGTCTGGTACACGGCGGAGGAAGCCGTGACGGCGGGCCTCGCCGACCGGGTCGCGGCCGCCGACGAGACGGGTACCGCGTCGGGCGAGCAGATCACCCCGGGCGGCTCGTCGAGCTTCTGGGACCTGTGGGATTCCCTGCGGGATCCGGATCGGTTCGACCTCAGCGCCTTCCAGCACGCCGGGCGCGCGAACGCGCCCGCGCCCGCCATGGTGGCGGGCCCCATTTCCCCGGTCGCGTCCGCGGCCGGTTCCACCCAACAGGAAGGGAGCCGCGCCGTGGCGTTCAGCGACGAGCAGCTCGACAACCTGCGGCAGCGGCTCAACGTCGCCGACGACGCCGACGAGGCCACCATCCTGGCGGCTCTCGACACGGCGCTCGCCGAGCGGCCGGCCGCGCGGCAGACCGCACCGGGCACCGTGGTGCTCGACGAGGACCAGCACGCCCAGCTGCTCGCGGATGCCCGCGACGGCCGGGAGGCGCGGGCGCAGCAGCTGCGCGAGCAGCGCGAGGCCACCGTGAAGACGGCCGTGAAGGACGGCCGGGTTCCGCCGGCACGCGCCGAGCACTGGCTGACGCAGCTGGAGGCCGACCCGGGTGCCGCCGAGACGCTGGCCAGCCTGAAGCCGGGCCTGGTGCCCGTCGACGAGCTCGGCTACGCGGGCGAGGACTCGAAGGCGTCCGCCGACCCGGCGGCCGCAGACGACTACTGGTTCGTCGGCGCGCCCGCCGCGAGCCGGAAGGGGAACTGACATGGCGAACGAGTGCATCCCGTTCTACGAGCCCGGGCGCCGGATCACCTGCCACGCCACCGCCGGTGTCACTGGCTGCCGGTTCGTCATGATCTCCGGCAACCGGCAGGCCGACGGGTCGATCAGCGTCGCGCACGCCACCGCCGCCACCAAGGCGTTCGGCGTGGCCGCGTACGACGCCGCGACCGGCGAGAAGGTCGGCATCGTGCGGGGCTCCGGGTTCATCGTCCCGGTCACCGCAGCGGCGAACCTGACCGCCAACCAGCGCGTCGAGGTCGGCGCGAACGGCCAGGCCGCGGTCCTCGCGGCCGGCATCGCCGTGGGAACGGTCGTCACCGGCGCCACCTCCGGCAACCTCGCGCAGATCGCGCTCGACTGAGAAAGGGGGATCCAGTCAGATGCCTACGCAGCAGACCGCGTACCCGCTGGCCGCTCCGACCGTCACCGGTAACACGCTGACGGTCGACACCGCGCTCAAGCAGCCGACGCGAATCACGCGCCGGATCATGGACCTCACTCTGGCCCGGTTCATCGTCGACCGCATCTTCGCCACCGGCGGCAGCGCCGACGGCGGGTCCGTCGTCTACGACCAGGCCACGGTCAACGAGCTGTACACCGATCGGGACGTCGAGCGGGTCGGCCCGGGCGACGAGTTCCCGATCGTCGGGTCGCAGCGGCCGGTGCCGAAGGTCGCCCTGGCCGAGAAGTGGGGTGGCAAGTTCTTCGTCACCGACGAGGCCCGCGACCGCAACGACGTCACCCTGTTCAACAACCACACCACCCAGCTGGGCAACACGATCGTCCGGAAGGTCAACACCCGGGCGGTCGAGACCCTGGAAGCGGCGATCACCGCGCTGGGCGGAGCGGGCACGTTCGCCGGCCACAACTGGGCGACGGTCGTGACCGCCGGCGCCGGCCAGACCAACAACTCGGGCTGGCCGGCGGCTGACTTCGCCCAGGCGCAGTACCTCGCGGACGTCGACGAGCTCGGGGTGCAGTACGACCTGTGGGTCGTGAACCCGAAGCAGAAGATGGATCTCGTCACCGCGTACGGCAGCGGCCTCAACGAGGTCCTGGCCGCGGCCGGCATCGACGAGATGTTCGCCTCCAACCGGGTGGCCAACGGCACGGCGTACGCGGTCGCCCGCGGGCAGGTCGGCGAGCTGCGCGTCGAGAAGGCCCTCTCGACCGAGGTGTGGCGGGAGCAGGGCACCCAGCGGACCTGGGTGCAGGCGGACGTGCGGCCGGTCATGTACGTGACCAACCCGTACTCGATCAAGAAGGTGACGGGGCTCAATGGCTGAGCGGACGATCATCCACGGCAGCTTCTGGTACGTCGACGACGAGGGCCGGCAGCTCACCGCGCTGCGGGGCGACACCGTCGACGTCACCCGGGACGAGGACCTGCGTCGGGGCGAGCGGCACGGCGCGTTCGCCACCGAGCGGGACCTGGCCGACGGTTCGGAGCTGCGTCAGTTCATGGCGCGGCGGGAGGCAGCGGCGCCGTCGGCGTCGGTGTTCCTCGACCCGGCGGACGTCGAGGGTCGCACCTCGGCGGCCGGGTCGGCGGACCCGCGCATCCAGTCCGGCATGGTCGACCCGACCACGGTGCCTGGCCCCTCGGCCACGCCGCCAGCGGACCCGGCGGCGGCGGACTCCGGCGCGGACGTCGGCGGCAAGCGGCCGTCGGTGAACGCGCCGAAGGCCGACTGGGTGGCGTACCACGTCGACCAGCGGCCGGACGACGTCGACGAGGACACCGCCCGGGCGCAGGCCGAGGGGATGAACCTCCCCACCCTGAAGCAGCGCGCCGGCGTGAACTACCAGGCCGACACCGCACCGCCGCAGGGCTGACCGATGGCGGAGCTGTTCGACACGGAGGACCTGCGCAAGCTGCTGCGGGAGACGGTCACCGAGTTCGACAGCGACGCCGCTGAGGTCGCGCGCCGTCAGGCCGGTGGGTGGCTCTCGGACGCCACCGGCCTGACGGAGTGGCCCGACCCGGTACCGGACCGGCTGTGGTCCTGGGCGATTGAGCTCGGCGCGATCGCCTACCGCAACCCGGACGGGGCGGGTGAAGAGCAGTCCGACGACCACCGGGTGAAGTTCGACCGGGCGCGCCGGGCGGAAATCCTGGCCTCGGCGCGGGCGGCGTACCCGTCGGCCGGGCCACCGGCGCCGGCCGGCTCGGGTCCGCTGTGGTCGTTCCCGGCACCGGACTGGTCGTGGGGGCAGGAGACGTACACAGGGCGGGAGGGCTGAGGACATGTCTCTGGCATCAGTGCTCGCCCGCGGCCGTAACGCGGCGGAGCGGCGGATGGTCGACGAGTGCGTCATCCGCCGCGCCGGCGTCACGGACCCGGTCTACGCCGGTCGGTGCGAGGTCGTGCAGTCCAGCGATGAGGGCGGCGAGGCGCAGGACGAAGCCGACGCGTACGCCCTGAACCTGCGTCTCGGGCTGAAGCTGCCGATCGCGGCGACCGGCCTGCAGCTGGGCGATGAGGCGGAGTTGACCGTGTCGTCGCGGGATCCGGACCTGGTCGGCCGGTTCCTGCGGATCCAGGGCCTGGCGCACGAGAGCAACGCGACGTGCCGGCGGCTGTTCTGCACGGAGCGGACCGGGCCGGTGTACCTGCGCGGCGGCGACGAGCGGGCGTGGACGACCTGATGGCCACCAACGTGTTCGCGGCGAAGCAACTGCTGTTCGACCGCCTGGCGGTCCTCGCCGGCCAGGGCGGGCCGCTGGCCGGCCTGCAGGTGGCCTACTCGATCCCGAGGGCAGCGGACCTGCAAGCCCAGTGTGTGTACGGCGGTGGGGTGCGGTTCACCCACGACGACGCCACCGCCGAGCGGCTCGTGCTGCTCGACGAGGTGGCGCTGGTGTCGGTGTACATCTGCATCGTCGGCGACGCGAGCGTGACCGTCGCCGACACCGACGCCCGCGCGGCCGAGGTGTTCGCGCAGCTGGCCGCGCAGCTGACCACCTGGCCGGACCTCGGGCAGGGCCTGTCGTTCGCCGGCGTCACGCAGGGGCAGGGCGACTACGACCTGGCGCCCGGCGAGACGAAGTCAGTCCTCGGCGTGCAGGTGCGCATCGAGTCGACCGTGACCTACGGCGGCGGGTGATGGCCGACGACAACGTGCGGGTCACCGTCGACGAGCGCGCGGTCGACGCGGTGGTCCGCAGCGTCGACATGCGGGACCTGCTGCTGGAGGCGGCCGAGCCGATCGAGGCGCGGGTGGTCGCGGGCGCGCCGAAGGCCAGCGGTGAGGGCGCAAGGTCGATCCGGTCCGAGCCGGTGCTCGACGGCCCCGACTGGACGGTCCGGATCTCGTGGGACCGCGCCCACTTCTACCTCTATTTCCATGATCGCGGCACCCGGCGCCTGCCGGCCAGGCCGTTCCTCGAACCTGCGCTGGACACGGCGCTGTGAGCAAGCAAGGAGAGCTGGCGTGACATACCCCGGACTGGAGCACGACCCGAGCGCCGCACCGGCGACCGAGGACTTCATGGCGGTGGAGCGGCTGCGTAAGGAGCGCGAGGCGGAGTACGGCGAGTACGTCGCCTCGCAGGTCATCCCGTGGGGCACGGTGAACGCGTTCACCCCCGGAATGCGGGTGCCGACCTCGACGGTGCAGCGGCTGCACTGGGACGAGCTGGGCCTGGTCGCCCGGCGGTCCACGAAGGCCGGCCGGGAGGTGCTGGAGCGCACCTCCACCGCCACCGCGGACGAGCTGGAGAAGTGGGCGGCGGACGACAAGGCCGCCGCCGAGCGGGCCCGCGAGCAGGCGGCCGCGAACGAAGCGAAGCCGGCCGGCGGCTCGACCGCCTCGGCGCGTACGACCGGAGGTAAGTGACATGCCGCTGTCTCAGGCCACACCGCTGATCCTGAAGGAGCCCGGGTTCCTGTTCCACGCGCCGCTGGCGACGGCTGAGCCGCTGCACGCCGCGGCGGGGTCGACGTACGACGCCGACACGTGGCCGGTGGCGTGGGTGCCGCTGGGCCCGACGCAGGAAGGCAGCGCGTTCAGCCACTCCATGAACGTCGAGGCGATCCGGGTCGCCGAGCTGTTCGACGCGGTCGCCTACTCGGTGACCGAGGTGACGACCACGCTGGCGTTCGCGATGACGAACTACACGCTGCACAACCTGCGGCGGGCGATGAACGGCCCGTCCTCGCTGGTGAGCACCGTGTCGGGTACCGCCGCGACCCTCAGCTCGAAGTTGGAGGCGCCGGACCCGCAGGAGATTGTCCGGTCGATGATCGGCTGGGAGTCGCTGGACCACACGCTGCGCCTCGTCGGCCGGCAGTGCCTCAACGGCGGCGAGCTGCAGTCGACCTTCGGTCGGGCCAGCGCGGCCGGCATCGCCACGGTGTGGAGCTTCGAGCGCCCGGCCGCGGGTAAGGCGTTCGCGTTCTACGGTGCGGGCACCGCCCGCCTGGGGGCCTGATGGGTCGCAGCATCGGCACCCTGGGGCGGGTGCGTGAGCCGCTCGATCTGGAGTTCGACTACTTCGGGGAGACGATCCGGATCCACCCGCAGGCCACCGACGCGGTCGAGATGGAGTTCCTGCGGGCGGGCGAAGAGGTGGACCTGTCGGTGTTCGACGGCGTTGACCTGTCGAAGGTCGACGCCGTTGACCCGGAGAAGCTGGCCGGCGCGGTCAAGGCCATGAACCAGATCCTGCGGGCGGGCGTGCAGGCGGCGCTGGACGCGTTGCGCCAGCTGATCCACCCGGAGGACTTCGACCGGTACTGGCGGATCGGGATGCAGCACGGGCAGCAGATCCGTGACCGGATGACTGACATCCGGGCCATCACCACTGCGGTGGTGGAGGCGACCACGGATTTTCCTACTGGGCGGCTCGCCGCCTCGCCGACTGGGCCCGGAGCAACGCCGCCCGGATCCACGGCCGGCTCGCCCTCGCCGGCGCCGGCCTCGGATCTGGAGGTGGCCCTGGCGCTGGAGCGGGGCCGCCCGGACATCCAGGAGTTCTACGTGATGCAGGCGGAGGACAAGGCGCGGGCGGCGCAGGAGGAACGGGAGAATGCGGCCCGGGACAAGCGGCAGCTGGCCACGGCCGGCCTGGCCTGAGCCTCGCCGACGTCCTCGCCGTGGCGTACACGCTGCGGCTGGAAGATTTGGCCCGTGACGTGCACGCCCACACGATCGCTGCGGCGATGGCCGCGGCGTTCGGTGTGCAGCAGGTCGCCGGCGATCGTGCGGACTGGGATGCGGTCAAGGCGGGGTTCGACGTCGCCCTGGCCGCCCCGCCCGCTGGCCAAGGCGGCAGGGACAACAGCCCGGGCGGGATCAAGCGGCGGGCGCTCGGCGTGACGCGATAGAGGGGTGGGCGGATGGCGGCCAGGGGTAAGAAGCTGTCGGACGCCTACCTCGAGCTGCGGGCGGACGACTCGAAGCTGTCCGGCGACGTCAAGGTCAAGGCGACGAAGGCGGCGAAGGGCTTCGCGTCGCAGCTCAACAACGCCCTCAAGGTGTTGGACATTGATCCGGTCGACGTCAAGGCCGACCCCACGTCGGCCCTGGCCGCGATCGAGACGACGCGAGAGCGGCTGCGGGTCATGTCCCGCGAGGCGGACAGCGTCGAGATGCGGGTCCGGACCGAGCGGGCGCTGACCCAGCTGGAGCGGTTCCGTAAGCAGCTCGGCCAGGTCGACGACGAGCCGGTCAAGATCGAGGCGGATCCGTCGCCGGCGCAGCGGCAGGTTGACCAGCTGCAGAAGCGGCTGGCGTCGCTGGGCATCGACCCGCCGGTCACCGTCGACGCCGACCCGAAGGCCGCCCTGGCGGCGATCAAACTGGTCGACGAGCAGCTGGAGAAGCTGACCAAGGACGCCGGCAACGTCAAGGTGCGCATGGACGCCACGTCCGCGCGTAACGACCTGGCCCGGCTGCGGGACCAGATCGGGGACGTGGGCGACGACGCCGCCGACGGCTTCGGCGCCCGGTTCATCGCCCGGGTCGGGCCGCTGCTCGCGTCGGCTCCGCTGTCTCCGCCGATGCTCGTCGCGGTCGGCGCGGCCGGGTTGGTGGCCGCGCCGCTGCTGTCCGGGATCCTCGCGTCGGCGATGGTCGGCGGCGCTGGCGCGGGCGGCATCGTCGGTGGGGCGATCCTCGCCGCGCGGGACCGCCGGGTGCAGATCGCGGGGATGGAGCTCGGCCAGTTCATCCTCGGTGATCTGGAGGACCGGGCGGCGGACTTCGTGCCGGTGATGCTGGGCGGGATCGCTGACATTCGCGCCGGGTGGGGCAGCCTCGGCGGGGACCTGGATCGGATTTTCGCCGCGTCGCGGTTCGTTGAGCCCCTCGCGGCTGGGGCGGCCGCCGGTGGTC
The DNA here is from genome assembly GCF_053599835.1 of Micromonospora sp. NPDC005163. Classification (NCBI taxonomy): domain Bacteria; kingdom Bacillati; phylum Actinomycetota; class Actinomycetes; order Micromonosporales; family Micromonosporaceae; genus Micromonospora; species Micromonospora sp. NPDC005163. Next base: position 42,940 of record NZ_JBSFYP010000003.1, on the reverse strand, counting down.
GGGCGCTGATCGGTGGGATCGCCGACGCTGTCGACGAGGCCGACCCGGTCGTCGCCGCGTTCGGTGCCAGCCTTGACCGGATCGGCGACGCGACCGGCGACACGTTCTCCCTGCTCGCGGGTGACGCCGACGAGGCCGCGTCTGCGGTGAACGACCTGACCGAGGGGGTGGCGAACTTCATCCGAGTCTCGGGCGGCATCGTGCACGCCGGGGCGACGGTGAAGGGCTGGGCGGATGAGGTCGACCACGCGATCGACCGGGGCCGGTACTGGCTTGAGGACTGGATGTCCTCCGGTGGTGTGCTCAAGCAGTTCGGCATCCAACTCGACCTGACCGCTGACGGCTTTCGGGCTGGCAGCAAGGAAGCCGACGCGTACCGCAAGGCGGGCCTCGGCACCGCCGACGCGTCCGACTTCGCCACGCTGAAGCTCGCCGGGATGACCGACGCGCAGATCGCGGCCGCCGACGCCTCCGGGAAGTTCCGCTCCCAGACCGAGGCGGTGGCCCGCGCCATGGGCTTGTCCGCTGACGCGATGGCCGCGACCGAGGAAGACGTCGCCGGTTTGCAGCTGCAGCTCGACGCTGCCGGCGCCCGCTACAAGGCGCTCGGTCAGATCGGCGCCGACTCGCTGAACGATCTGATGGTGAGCAGCGGCGCCGTGTCCGGGGCGATGGTGCGCCAGACGACCGTCGCGGATGCGTTGCGGCAGGCGCATGAGCGGATGTTCGGTGCGGTGATCAGCCAGACCGAGGCCAACGAATCCTATGAGGCGTCCTGGGACACCCTGTCGGAGACGGTGAAGGGCAACTCCGACCAGGTCGGCAAGAACAAGAACAACCTTGACCTGCACACGAAGGCGGGCCGGTCGAACCGGGACGCGCTGCAGGAGCTGCTGACCAAGTCCGGGGAGATGTACTACGCCGACATTGAGGCCGGCATGGCCGTCGACGAGGCGCGCAAGAAGCACGAGAAGCGCACCGGGGCGATCCGTACCGAGGCCGGTCAGCTGAAGCTCAACAAGACCGAGACCGAGAAGCTGATCGGCACGTACGGGAACATCCCGCCGAAGAAGACCACCGCCCTGCTGGTCGACGGGATCGACCGGGTCGGCCGGGTGCTGACCGACCTGTACATCTTCCAACGGTCGCTGGCCACGGGCCGGACGTTGTCGCAGGTCCGCTCGGATGTGTTCGGCGGGTACGCCGGTGACCCGCGCGTTTTCAAGCGCGAGGGCGGCGAGATCACCGGGCAGGGGATCAAGGGTGTCGACTCTGAGCCCATCATCGCCGCGCCGGGTGAGTTCATGCAGCCCGTCCCCGCGGTCGACTACTACGGTGTCGCGGCGATGCAGGCGATCCGGCACCGGCAGATCCCCAAGGAAGCGTTGCAGGGCTACGCCACCGGCGGGCTGATCGACCGGCTGCACGGCCGCGACTGGGGCAAGCGGATGCCGATGGAGACGGACGTCGACCGCACGCGCATCCCGTCGCGGGCGGAGGTGGCCAGCAAGGTGACGCCGGCGTTCGGGGCCTGGCCGTCGTCGCCGTCGTCGCAGCGCGGTGACTCCGGGGTGTGGCGCGGAATCATGGCCATGGTCCGCGGGTCGGGTATCCCGTACACGTTCGGGAACGCCTACCGGCCGGGCGATCCGCTGTGGCACGGCTCCGGCCGGGCGGTCGACTTCATGGGCTACAACCAGGACCGCCTGGCGCAGTTCTTCATGGCCCGGCAGTCGAAGGTGTTGGAGCTGATCCACCGCACCGGGAACCGGGACTACGCCGTCACCCGCGGTCGGAAGACCACGATGCCGACGCAGTTGCCGCTGCACCGCAACCACCTGCACGTGGCGATGGACAACGGCGGCTACCTGATGCCGGGCTGGAATCCGCCGATCTACAACGGCACGGGCAGGCCGGAGCCGGTCACCCCCGCGCCGATCATGGACAAGGTCGTCGACCGGCTGGAGAAGCTGATCACTGCCGTCGACCGGGTGGCCCCGGGCGTCGGCCGGGAGCTGAACGGTCAGGTCACTGGGCTACGGCAACTGGGGAGGACATGGCCAGCGTCAGTCTGACCCGCATGTGGGTCAACCGGGTCGACTCCGGTGAGGCAGTGTCCGCGTACTCGATCGACCGGTCGCGGACGCACGGCATCGCCGGTGAGGTGCGCGCGTACGCCGGCGGCCGGCAGCGGTCCATCGCGGTGGAGGGTGAGCGGGGCGAGTGGTCGTTCACCCTCCGCCGGCTGACCCTGGCCGACATCGACACGCTGCGCGCTTGGGAGGGCGTGCTGGTGCAGGTCCGCGACCACCGCGGGCAGCGGGAGTTCGGCGTGATCTACGACGTGCCGCAGGTTGAGTACGTGCACGACGCGGCCCGCTACGACGTGGGGCTGACGCTGCGGATGGTCACGGCCGCCGAGGGGGTGTGATGCAACCCTTGACGGCGGTTCCCCGCGACGAGCTCACCGTCGATGAGGTGGTGGGGCTGGTGCAGAACGCGCCCGGCTTGATCATCGGCTACGGCGCCGAGCTGCTCGACCAGGACCTGGGGGTGCTGGAGGACATCAGCGCGGACCTGTCGGGTGGGCAGGTGTCGCGGGCGTCGTCCGCGACGCTGCACGGCACCGCCCGGTTGACGATCTCCCGGGATCTGGACTGGCCGCGGGCGATCGTCCGTCCCTTCATGACCATCAGCGACGGGCAGCTGCTCGCCCGGTTCAACCTCGGCGCCTACTACACCAACACGCAGCGGCGGCAGGTGGGTCGGTCAGTGCCCAGCCACGACGTGGACTGTTACGACATCCTGCACGGGCTGAACGACCCGGTGGGTGAGGCGTACGCGGTCGACGCGGGGATCGGATACCTCACCGCGGTCGAGGACATCCTGGTGCAGCGCGGCTACACCCAGCACGTCATCGACCGCACCGCCGCCGGCCTCACACTGCCGGCGGCGCGGGTGTGGCCGTTCGACGCCAAAACGACCTGGCTGACCGTCGTCAACGACCTGCTCTCCGCCGTCGGGTACGCGGGCATCTGGTCGGACTGGGATGGCCGGCTGCGCTGCCACCCCTACGAGTCGCCGATCCAGCGCGTCCCGGAGTGGGTGTACGACACGGGTCCGCTCACGTCGATGCTGGCCGACCGGGCCATCGAGCGGGACTACTTCAACGCCCCGAACCGGTGGGTGGTGTACCGGCAGAACAACATCGACGGGCCGCCACCGGTGGAAGGCGACGGCATGTACACCTACATCAACGAGCGGCTCGGCGACACCAGCGTCGAGGGCCGCGGCGGTCGGATCATCACCCGCACCGAGGCCGTCGACGCGGCGGACCAGGCGTCGCTGGTCGCCCTCGCCGAGCAGCTGGTTGACGCGGACCTGCGGCTGACGACGACGATCCCGGTCACGACCGCCCCGAATCCGCTGCACTGGCACTTCGACCGGATCGCTCTCGACGACCCGGAGATCGGGCCGGTCACCGCCGTGCTCGGCACGCAGTGGACGTTGCCGCTGACCGGCGGCGACATGTCGCAGGAGTGGACGGTGCTGGAGCCATGATCCTAAATCGGTGGCTGGAAATCATCGACCAGCGGATCCGGGCGCACGCGTCGCCGGTGACGAAGATGGGCACCGTCCAGTCCCGTGACCCGTCCGGGCCGCGGGCGATGGTCACGCTCGACGGGTCGACCCTGGCCGTGCCGGTGAAGGTGTCCGCCAACGTGCGGGTGCACGCGGATGACCGGGTCAGCCTGACGCTGTTCGGTTCCGAGTGGGTGGTCGTCGCCTCGTTCGGCGCCGCGGCGGCCGGTCCGAACGTGGAGACATTGGAGATTGCCAGCCCCGCTGACACCACCTTCACGACCGTCAACACCGACCTGGTCGGCGCGTCATTCCCGGTGGCGAAGGAGCTGGACGCCACCCGCATGCGGGTGACTATCCACGGGAGCGCGTACCGCAGCACCGCGACGTTCTGCCGGTTCTTCTACGGCGTCCGGATCAACGGCGTGAGCTACGACGTGGACAAGTTCACGTTCACCAACGCCAACGACCGCAACCCTTTCAGCAGCTTCGCGACACTGCCCGCGATCCCCGCCGAGCGGTACACGGTGCAGGTGTACGGGCGCACGGACGTCGCCGCGCAGACGGTCCGGACCGTGGCCGACGACTCGTGGAAGATCAAGTGGGAGGAGATCGTCTAGATGGGGACCGTCGCCACCACTAATAGCCTGACGCCGCTGATCTGGCCGTCGACCACCTTGATCGACCGCAGCCCACGCACCGGGCACCTGTTCGCGATGGTGAAGGCCACCGCGGCCGACACGTACGAGCTGCGGCGCTCCACCGACGGCGGCGCGAACTGGTCGACGCTCACCTCCGTGGTCCGGGCGAATGTGCAGGAGATCGGCTCGCTGCTCATCCCGTCGGACGGGATGATCTACTGGTGCTTCCGCACGGCGGAGAGCAGCCAGGACCGCGTCTACTTCCAGCGGTTCTACCTCGGGCCGCCGCTGCAGATCGGCCCGCAGATCCTGCTCGCGTCGGCCGGTAACGAAGGAGCGGCCGGGTCCGTCTACACCGGGCTGGACATCCAGTCGGCGGCGTCCGGCACCAACCGGTACGTGGTGGTGGCGATGGGCACGACCGTCGGCGCCACGCACGGGGTGGTGCTGGTCGGCGCGACGATCAACGCCCGCGGGCAGCACACGGCGTCGAATGTCATGCTGACCGGCACCCGCTGGTGGTTCGCCACCGGGTCGGGGCGGATCACCCCGTCGATGGAGATCGAGCACGTCGGGGACAGCAAAAGCGGCTACCCGGCGCACCTGTGGGTGACGTGGGGCCGCACCGACGTCTACATCGCGAAGCTCGCCTACAGCAACGGGGCGTGGGCGGGCCCGGTTTCCCCGGTGCGGGTCAACCCAGCGACCCTGGCGGCGCAGGACCACATCGCTGGCCGGTGGGACGGGCATCGGTTCATGGTCGCGACGCCCGACCCGACCGCCACCGACCGGGTGCAGATCCTCGAACGCAACCGGGCCAACTCCGTGACGTCGGTGCGGCAGACCCCGGCGCACCCGGCCGGGAACATCCGCAACTGCACCCTGTCCTATGACCGGTCGGGTGACACCCGGGTCTACGCCGTCGGCACCAGCTCGACGGTGCTGTACTTCGTCGACCGTGTGCGGGCGACCGGGGTGTGGACCAGCTGGGCGCAGGTGTCCGCGACGGCGATCCTCGGGACGACCGGCAACAACTACTCGGTGCGCCGGTCAACGTACGGCAACGCCCGCTACGACGTGCTGACCGCGCACGCCGGTTCACCCAACACGATCGTTTCGACCCCCCAGGTGGTGTCGTACCCGCCGGACACCCCCGCGTGGGACACGGTGGCGATCGGGATCGACAACGGTGCCGCCGCGAACGTCAGCGCCCCCGTGAACCTGCAGTGGACGTTCACCGACCCCGACCCGGTCGACATCCAGTCGGCGTGGGCGCTGTCCCGGCAGATCGGCGCCGGCACCATCCAGTACCTGCGCGCGTCGGACAACACCTGGCAGCCGGCGGAGGTGAAGAACACCGGCATGAGCATCACCCGGTCCCTCGCGGCCGGGTGGGGGGTGACCTCCGACGCCCCGCACTCTTACAAGATCAAGGTGTGGGATTCCACCGCCAACGGATCCGCCTACTCGGATGCGCTGGTGCTGGTGCCGTCCGGCAAAGTCAACCCGGTCATCACCTCGCCGGTTGAGGGCGGCACTGTCACCACCGACACGGTGACCACCGCGTGGACGGTCGCCGAGCAGACGCAGTACCGGGTCAAACTCATCATCTTCGGTGGGGTGCTCTACGACTCCGGCTGGCGGGGCGGGACCGACACCTCGTACCGAATCCCGTGGGTGGTCGCGAACGGGTTCAACTACAGCGTCCAGGTGCAGACCCGCAACGCGGAGGGCCTGGCCTCCGACGTGATCCAGGTCAACTTCGGGGTGGCGTTCGTGGAGCCGCCCCGCGCGTCGCTGGCCGCGACCGCGCTGCCGGAGTCCGGCGTGATCCGGGTGGCCATCTCCAACCCGGCGCCCGCCGGCGTTGATCCGGTGTTCGTGCAGCAAGACCTGTGGCGCCGGCCGGTGCTTACTCCGATCCTCAACGGCAACCCCGGCTTCGAGGCCGGCAGCACAGCCGGCTGGGGGCCGGCGGTGGGCGGCGTCGGCGCCGCGTCGACGGAGCAGGCGCAGAGCGGCAGCTGGTCGTACAAGGTCATTCCCGACGGGGTGTCGGCCATGGCCTACGCGGAGTCGATCAAGCTGCCCTGCGTGGAGGGCGTCACCTACGACGCGTACGGCTGGGCGCGGGCGGTCACCGCGAACAAGCCGACCGCGGTGTTCATCCGCTGGTACAACGCCGGCGGCGGGCTGGTGGGGTCGAGCATCACCACGGTGCTGCCGCCGGCGGCTGGGGTGTGGCGGGCCCGCTCGCAGCTGGCCGCTGCGCCGGCCGGTGCGACGCAGATGACCCTGTGCGCAGGTGTCGGCTCGACGCCGGCCGTCACCGACATCGTGTACGTCGACGAGCTGCGGATCCGGGTCGCGGACCCCAACGACGGGGTGCGTATCGCCGCTGGCCTCCCGTCGGGCGCGGTCGTCGACGACTGGCGTGCGGTGTCCGGCATCCCCTACGAGTACCGGGCTGTGGTCCGCGCCGCCAGCGGTGCCAGTGCCTTCGGCCCGTGGACCGCGTGAGAGAGGACAACGAGATGGCGACCACCGGGGACCTGACTCCTAAGACGAAGCCGGCCTTGGGCTCCGCGACCGTGCCCGCCGATGCGACGAGCGCGGAGGACATGAACGCCCGCACGCAGATGATCGACGGGCTGGGCGACGGTTTCGACGGGTTCCGCACCGCCCGCATGCCTGACGGGCGGTGGCTGTCGTTCACCGGTGACGCCATCGCGCAGGACGGGCAGGTGTGGCCGGTGTACGACAACGCCGCGGTCATTTGGGAGGCGGGTACGCAGCGGCGTGTGGAGTCGCCGTGGCCGGGCGGGCACTTCTTCCCGCGATGGCCGGACGGCGGCGAGTTCTGGCCGAACCAGTTCGTCGTCGCCGACGGCCGGGCGTATGTCATCGGCTCCCGGGTGCTGCCCGTGTCAGGCGAGATGGCCTGGACGGCGATGGGAGCCTACGGCGCCGTCGTCGACCTGCCCGCCGGCGCGGATCCGCTGTTCGCCCACTACTGGCCGACGCCGTCGTCGCTGCTCGGTGACGAGGCGGTGCAGTGGTCCGCCGCTATCGCCACGGACGGCACCTGGATGTACGTGCACGGCGTGCTCGACAGGCCGGACCAGTTCCACGCCCGCGACGGCGGCTACGTGGCCCGGGCACCGCTGGCCCGGCTCGGGGTGCCGCACCGGTGGGAGGTGTGGACCGGTAGCAGCTGGTCGGCGCACGTCGACCAGGCCGTGGCCACCATCCCGACCGGGGGCGCGCCGACGCACGGTACGGCCTCCGGCTACACCCTGCACCAGCGGCCCGACGGCACCTGGGCTGTGACCACGAAAGCGGGCGGGGAGCTGGCGGACACGTTGGGCCGGTACACGGCGGCCACCCCGTGGGGGCCGTGGACGTGGGAGAACCTGCTGACGGTTGGCGGCCTGGACTCGTACCTGACGGGTGCCGCCCCGGGTATCCCGACGGTGTCGGGGAAGCTGCTGGTGCAGTGGTCGCGGCGCGGGTCGACACCGTACTGGGCGGAGGTGCCGCAGTGACGCGCGCACCCGCCAACCTGCTGGCCGTCCGCTCCCTGCTGCTGACCCACCTCGACAACGCGCCCGGTCCGGATGATCTGGACGCGGCTGAGGCCGGCATCGTTCCCGATCCGCTCCACCGCGGCGGCTACCACTGCGGCTCGGACCGGACCGTCACCAACGACTACTCGGTGGTGGAGTCACCCCGGGACAAGGCCGGCCTCACCGACTACGCCAGCGCCCTGGACGTGGGTGGTTTCTCGGTGACCGCTGGCGGCCGAACGCACACGCTGTCCAGCTTCTCGCTCTGGTGCGTCGGGCAGTGCGTCGCGAACGCGGCCGACACCCGGGACATCCGCGAGATCATCTACAGCCCCGACGGAAACACCGTGAAGCGGTGGGACCGCCTCGGCAAGCGCAGCAGCGGCGACAGCTCGCACCGCTGGCACACCCACTTCAGCTTCCACCGCGACGCCATCAAGGCAGGCCGCGACCTGACCCCGCTGTTCCGCCGCTACCTGACCACCATCGGACTCTTGGAGGATGATGTGTCCGCCGAAGACCTGCTGTTCCCGAAGCTCATCGAGAACCCGATCACCAAGACGAAGGTCAGCGTGGCCACGTTCCTGGTGTCGATCAACTCCGAGGCGTACCGCGGCCGGCTGCTGGACGAGGCAATCCTCGCTGCGGTCAAGGGCGTCGACACCAAGGCGATCCTCGCCCGCATCGAGCAGGTGGCCACCGCCGAGGTGGCACGGGACCAGGTCGCCGCCGCCGAGCGCGCCGAGCTGGCCGAGCTGGTCCGCCAGGGCAACTCCGGGGAGCTGGACGCCGCCGAGGTAGTCCGGCTGATCGGCGAGAAGCTCGCCGACGACTCCACTGCGGCCTGACGCACCACCACCACCAGCACGGGAGGCCGCCGGTGGCCGGCGACGACATCACCAACGCCGAGCTCGGCCGGCAGATCGCCGCGATGCGGCACGACATCCAGGAAGATCTGGCGGAGATCCGGCGGCGCCAAGACGCGTACGTGCTCCGCGAGGTTTACGCAGCCGACCAGCGACTGACGGAGGCGCGGATGCTGACGATGGAGAGGTCGATCGCGGAGCTCGGGGCGACGATCAAGGCCGCCGACGAGCGCCGAACCGCCGACCGGCGGCTCGTTGTCGGTGCTGTAATCAGCGCGGTGCTGGCCCTTGTCGTGCAGCTGGTGCTGAGCCTGCGAGGGCCGGTGTGATCGCCGAGCACCGTCGGCCCCGCCGGCGGATCGTGTCGCGTGCCGGCCTGGGCGTCGCGGCGGTCGCCGTGCTGGTGGCCGTGGTCGTCGGGTGGATCGCTCACGATGTGCGGGTGACCCGCGCCCAGGTGGCCGCGCTGGCGGTGGCGTTGGATCAGCAGCGGCGGCAGGCGCAGGACTCCGGTCAGGAGCCGGTCGCGCCGGCGGCGGAGGACATCATCCGCGATCCGCAGGTCGTGACCGGCCCGGAGGGGCCGCAGGGGCCGCGAGGCCAGGATGCCACCGACGAGCAGGTGCGGGCGGCGGTCGAGCGCTACTTCGCCCGCAACCCGCCGAAGGCACGCGATCCAAACCCGACGGAGATCGCCGTGGCCGTCATCAACTACCTGACCGAGAACCCGCCGCCGGCTGGGAAGGACGGCCAGGACGGTACAGACGGGCGGGACGCGAGCCCGGAGCAGGTCGCTGCTGCCGTGCGCGAGTACCTGACGGCGAACCCGCCGCCGGCTGGGCCGAAGGGTGACAAGGGAGACCCGGGCGAGCAGGGCCCGGGGGCGACGCCTCAGCAGGTCGCCGACCAGGTGGAGGCGTACCTGAAGGCGCATCCGCTGCCGTGGTGCCCGGACGGAACCCACGCCGAGACCGTCACGGTCGTGACCACCGACGGGGCGCAGCGGATCGCGGCCTGCGTCGCCGACTAGTCCGGCGTCCGGTCGTACCGGATGCCGGCCTGCTCGAACCTCGCCCGCACGTCGGCCGCGTGCTGCGCGGCTACCTCCATGTCGGCGCCGGCCGCCTGGAGCAGCTCCACCGTCGGCCCGCTGATGCCCTGCGGGTCGGCCATCGCCACCCCGGCCTGGATTCCCAGCAGCCGCGGGTCAGTGGACACCTCGCGCACCGCGGCGACCGCCTGATCGCGCGGGGTGTCTCGGTCGCTGCCGTTGCCGTACCGGCCGGCTACCCCGGACAGCCCGGCGAGCACGAGCCGGTCATAAGCCGGCAGCGAAGGCACATGCACCATCCGACGACCGTACCCAAGGAGGTACTCACCGTGGCGATCCGCGCCAAGTTCCGCTGCAACTCCGTCACCTTCAACGGCGACCCGACCGACGCGAACACCTCGCGCAGCTACAAGCTGTCGCCGGTTTACGACACCAGCACCCCGGAGAACGCCCGGTTCACGAAGGCCACCCCGTGGGGTGAGCTGAAGATGAACGTCGACAACCCGGACGCCCAGTTCGAGGTCGGCCAGTTCTACTACGTCGACTTCACCCCGGCGGAGGGCTGACATGCAGAACTTCCAGCCGACGCAGGCCCGCTACCCGTGGCGGGCGGTGCTGCGCACCATCGTCGCGTACATCCCCCCGGTGGCCATCATGCTGCCCGAGGCGGCGAAGGCCGCCGGCGTCGAGCGGGTGGCGTGGGTAGCGGCGATCCTCGCCGTCGCCGGCGCGATCACCCGCGTGCTGGCGGTGCCATCGGTGAACGCCTTCTTCCAGCAGGTGTTCCCGCCGCTGGCTGCGGCGCCGAAGACGGAACGGTCCGCCGATCGCCCGATCGGGTGACGAACGCGCGTTGGAAGCGATGAGCGCGGGGGCTCGCGGTGTGAAAATCGGCCTGATAATATCCCCCGCATGGCCACACCCGAGGACGTCGCTGCCGTTGTCGAAGCCGTTGGACCGCTCTGCGAGCCGCTGCACCGGTGCGTGGAGAAGGCAGCCGACATCGCGCTGAACCACTTCACGGAGTACGACATGACCGACTCGTGCTACCGGCGCGAGCGGACCGACCTTACCCGGGCGCACAGTCGTCGGCTCCTTCGCGCGGCGGACCTCGGCGGCTGGCAGGTGGCCCAGACGAAGAACAACGGACAGCTTCTCCTGCGGCGCAACCTGATGTGCGCCAAGGTGTTGCATGTGGCGCCCGACAACCTTGTACCCGCACCGGGCAGCAACCGCGCGCGGGTCGCCTACTACCGCAACCCGCCAGCCGACCTCTTTGGTGTGGAGACCAGCCGGTTGCTGGTGATGTGGTCGGTTGACCCTAAGACAGGCGAGGCGGGGTTCCGCATGGTGCGGCCGACCGGCTCCTGGTCCTACGGGGAGCAACACCTGGCCGATGTCGACTTCGACCTGCCTCGCGCCAGCACAGACCTCTCCAGTCTCGAATTCGTGCCGGACGACAACGCAATCACTCTGCCGATTGACTTCGGCGATGAAGGGACCAACGATGACCTCGCCCATGGCTGGTGAGCGAATCCGATCCCTGCGGCGTCTACTCGGGATTTCCCAGGTCGAGCTGGCGCGAGCCGCTGGCATCCGGCAACCCATCATCTCTGACGTCGAACTGAGCGTTCGCCCCGCCACCGATGAACTGTTGGATGCAATCGCTCAGGCCACTGGCACGCCTCGGTCATTCTTCGACGTTCTACCGCCGGACTTACCGCTAGGGACACTACGGTTCCGAAAGTTGGCGACGGCGCGGCAGAGTGACACCAAGCGAGTCAAGGCGCTATTTGATGAGGCGTATCGAGTCGTTGGTGACCTGCTCTCAACGGCCCGCTACCCCCTCCCTGAATTGCCAGTGGCGACAGGGGAGGTGACCGATCGAGATATTGAGCGGTTAGCCCTTGAGGCACGAGAGGCGCTCCAGATCGGTGGCGATAGCCCGGTCCGTCATTTGACACGGTCGGTCGAGCGTGCCGGTGTAGCAGTCACTCCGCTGACCCTTCCCGGCGATCATGCGGCTGAAGATGAAGCCATCGGTCACTTCGGAGTGTCGCACTGGCCAGGGCCTGGCGATGGGGCTCTGGTGGGAGTCTTCACCGGGGGGTCCGGAGATCGCCAGCGATTCACCGTTGCCCACGAGCTGGCTCATCTGATTCTGCATTCCCGCCGTCGAACTGTGTTTGATCCCGAGGGCGAGGCAAATAAGCTTGCAGGCGCGATCCTGCTTCCCGACGAGCGGGCCAGGTCGATCTTCGCGGACGGTGTGAATCTGAGCGACTTGGTCGAGGTCAAGAGGGTGTGGGGCATATCGATCCAAGCATTGATCATGAGAGGTGGCCACCTCGGAATGATCGATGATCGGCGGAAAACATCGCTGTTCAAGCAACTGTCTGCCCGCGGTTGGCGCAAGAACGAACCTGTAAATGTGCACTTGGAGGAGCCAATGCTCGTGTGGCGCCTGCTGGCCAAGCGTTTTGGAAACCCAGTGCCATATCAAAAGGTCGCAGCAGAACTCGGTCTCAGTGCCGTTGTGCTGCGGTCGCTGGCGCCGCCCCCATCGGATGGAAGCCCTACACCTCGCGGACGTACCGATCCACCATCCAACGTCTCGCGAATTCCGACGCGGCCGCGGCTCAGGTCCGTTTAGCAAGGCGAGAGCAGACATCCACCGCGCGGCCCGGCCTCGGACGGGTTCATCGGGCCAAGACGACAACCAGCGTGGCAAGGGCCCCGAGCAGCAAGGTGACTCCGCCGAACATGACGTACGGCCACCGTTCACCGGAGCGCTGCGGCTGCGGCCGAAGAGGCTGAGTCGGCAGGTTCCATGTTGGATGCGAAGCCACCCCGTTCTGCCCGGGCCAACGCGGCGGGGGGTGGTGCGAATTCGAGTTGACCATCGTGCAGTGCCTCCGATGAGGGTGTCGCGGTGGGCTGTTCGGCTGTGAGCCGGGCGGAACCGCGGGGGTCGTGCGGTCCCGCCCGGCCGAAAGGTCGCGCACCTCGGCCTTCCACCGGTAGGCGTCGCCCGTTTCCGTGCCGTTACATCACTCCTGCCGTCATCGTCCCTAAACGTTCCCTAAGGGATGTCCGAGCTCCCACTCCGTGCCGGCGGCAGCGCCGCGGCCGATCGAGTCCAAGGTGAAGGCCGCGACGGTCGGCGCGCCGGCGGCAGCGCGGCCGTCATCACCCCGGCCGTGCTGTGGGCGATCGACGAGCTGTGGTTCCGCGCCGCCGCGCCGGACGTGCCGCTGCCGCTCGTCGGCCTCGTCGGCCTGGCCCGTCACCGGCATCTGCGCGTTCGCCGCCGGCTTCTGGGCGAGGCACACCACCCGGCCGGACCTCGGCCGGTCCTGATCCCTCACCGCAAGACGAGAGCGCCCCCGCTTGGCCATCCGACCGGGCGGGGGGCGTGTCGTCGTCTCCGGGACCTCAGCTGCGGGTCCGCTCCGAGTAGGATCGTCGGCGCGGTGCTCCCGGTGACGTCCCGGGTAGCGCCGACCAAGCAGGAACGCCCCCGCTCGGCTACGGCCGGCGGGGGCGCTTCGTTGCTGCGAGTCAGCCGCCGAGAGTGAGCGCAAAGGCCCCGAACAGCTGCTGCTCCGGGTACTGAACCTTCCCGCGGTGCGACACCTCCACACCGTAGAAGTTCTTCCCGGTGGGCACGTCCTTCACGGTGAAGTTGAACTTGCAGCCATCGGCGGTGGTCGCGCCCGGGGCGGTCTCCATCACGCCGTTGCCCAGCTTGCCGAGTCCGACGGTAGCGCCGGCCGAGTCAGTGATGACGACCTGCGCGCCGGGTGCGATGTCGTCGTACCCGCCGGAGCCGCGGCATCCGGTGGTGCTGTCCCACGCGACGCCGTCCGGGTCGCCGAGCATCAGCGTTCCGGTGACGACGCGGGCGGCGGGTGCGGCGCTGACGGCTGCGGCTGGGGCCGGTTCGGGGTCGCTAGAGCAGCCGGCCAGCGCGATGGCGGCCAGGGCCAGTGCAGCGGCGAGGTGGGTGCGGGTCATGCCGCGCACCGTACCGGCCGGCGGCAAGGGCGCTGGTGCGTCGTCGGGTTGCCGACGCTGTGGCGTGTCGACGTAACACCGCAACTCGTCGTCGCTGGGATCAGCGGGGACGTTTGCGCGGGTCAGGGACGCTACAGTGACCGGCTACCCGACCCCCCGCGCCAATCGATGGAGCGCCCAATGACCGCCAGCCCCGACATGCCCGCCGACCCAACCCGTCCAGAGGGCGGCCCGTTCACCGACGGCAGGGTCTACACCGGCGCGTGGCAGATCCCCATGGATGAAGCCGTCGCCTCCGCCACCGCAGCCGGCTTCCGGGTGACACCGCGCAGCCACCGCACCCGTGTGTTCGTAGAACGCGGACGGTGGACCGCCGCCGCTATCACGCCGACGCCCGCCGGGGTGGTGGTGAAGCGGTCAATGACGCTCGCGCAGACGGCGATCGTCGGCGCTGTGATTGTGCTGTTCATCGTGTGCGTAGGCGCCCCCGGCCTGCTCAACTGACCGCGGCCCGCCGCCTCTTCGGAGGTGGCGGGCCGATTCTCTGCGTCTGCGGTCAGCGCTGGTTGAACGACGACTCCGTCACCAGCCAGCCGCCGCCGCTCTCTCGCTGCACCTTGCACCGGTAGTCGCCGCGCACCAGCGCCCCGAACCCGTTCTGCGCGTCAACCTCACCGCTCACCTCGTAGTAGGTGCCGAAGTTGCCGTCCTCGCCGGTGACCGTCACGCCGTCGGCGTACTTGGCGGTCGACGGGGACTTCAGCTGGCCCGAGATCGCCGTCTGGCAGCGGTCGACGGCCTCGTCCTCGTCGGTGGGCATCAGCGCGTACGCGACCCCGCCGGCGGCGAGCAGGACAACGAGCGCCGCAGCGGCCATCCACGGCCAGCGCCGGGCTTCCCGTCGGGGTGGCGTGGCGGCGGGAGCCTCGGTGGTGATGAACCCACTCGGCGCGCCGCCGGCCTGCTGCGGGATGCCCGGCTGCTCGGCGCGCGGGTCGGTGGGGTGCGTCATGTCCGGCAACGTACTCCCGGCTGTCAATGCCGTCAGTAGCCCAGTGCCGGGAGTAGCCATTCGACGGTGGCGACGATGGCCGCTACGCCGAGGGCCAGTCCCCCGGCCGCGGCCGCGGCGAACAGTCTCAGTGTCATCTCGGTGTCCTTCCGGTTGATGAGGTCGGCCAGATGCCCTGCTGCCGGCGGCGGCACTCCGGCTCGGGGCAGACGCACCGCCAGCCCAGCTCGGCCGACGGGATCCGGTCGCCGCCGCACAAGTGGACGCTCGTGGCGAGGACCGTGTCGGCGCAGCCGAGGCACCGCGAGTCCCGCACGGCAGGGGCTACCGGATCCACCCGACGATCCGCTCGTACAGGTCGCTCGCGTCCTCGCTGGGCCGCTCCTGCAAGGCGACGTAGAGCAGGCTTCCGACGTGCATCGACAGGCCGATCCGGTCCCGGCGGTACGTCTCGGCCAGTCGCACCTGAGCCGGCGCGCACGGCCAGGACGTACCGGCGTCGCAGGTCCGGCACTCCCACTCCGGGCGGCGCGGCACGTGCTCGTCGGCGAGCCGGGCCTCGATGGTGGCGATTTCCCGCAGCGCGACCCGTGCCCGCCTGGCCGTGGCGTCGCGGATCGTCGTGGGGACCTCACCCATCACCGGGTCAGCCCGTCGTAGAGGTGGGCGGCCTGGCGCTGCGCGGCCAGGGCGAGCAGGCGGCTTTTCGCGGCCTGTTGTTCGCGGCTCTGGATCGCGGGTCCGCGTGGGGGCGCGGGCTGTCTGCGGGTGCGTCGTGCGAGGGGCCAGACCATCGGTGATCACTCTCCCGGCTCAGGCGGTCACCTTATGCAGCCTATCTAACCTGTGCAGCCTGTACAGCCCTAGCAGGTAGGTCATTGCCGCCCGAGTGTCCACATGGTGCAATTCCGGAGCCCGTGAGCTCAGGAGAAAAACGCGCAATGGCACCCGCCCGCCGGATGACGTACGAGCAGATCGCGGACGATTTAGCCGCCCGAATCACGTCCGGCGAATACGCGCCCCACACCAAACTTCCGTCGAATCGCGAGCTGGCCGACCTGTACTCGGTGTCGATGGGGACCGTCGCCCAGGTGCAGCGGATGTTGCGGGACCGGGGATTGACGTACGGAGTGCCCGGTGCGGGAGTGTTCGTAGAAGATCGCCAGGAACGTAACTCCTAGCGGGATCGGCGACATCGGGCGACGGCGTAACTCCTCAGCGTGGCGGCCGTTCGGCAATCGGCCGGTCGCAATCCGTGAGGTGTAAGGGGCCGGACAGCAGTCGGCCCTCACGCTCGGTCGCGCTCATAACACGTGGAACTTCCACGGTCCACCGGCCAGCGCAGGAGCGGGCCTGGCCTCATCCCCACCACCTACGCAGGTCTTCCCCCCGCAGCTCGAACGGGTGTCTCATCGGAGCCCTTAAGGATCTGTTAAGGAGCTGAGCGCCGATGAGCCAGTGGGGCTGCACCCTGCGACCATCCGACCGGGACGACCCGCCGATTTTCGGCGCCGAGCATGGCTGGCTGGTGGTGGGCATCGCCTCCGGCGCCGGGTTCGCGGTCGCCTACCTCGTCGACCAGACCCAGCCGGTGGACATCAACCACGGCGCGTACATCGCCGCGGGGGCGACGTTCCTGGCGGGGATGGCTGGCTATCTGGTGCGGTCGGCGGAGCGGCGTGTCCGCCGGGACGGCGACGGCCGGCAGGTGAGTGACCGGCTGGCGGAGCTGACCAGCCAGGTGGACCAGCTGCGCAAGCAGGCCGCCGGACGGCCCGGGTGCCCGGCAGTGGGGCACATGTACGTGTCGCAGGCCATGCAGGCCGCGCAGGGCGACACGGTGCCGACGATGCCGCGCGTCGACGACAAGGCGCGCCGGTCGCAGCGGGGTGGCCGGTCGGAGTACTGGACCGTGTACAGCGACGTCCTGGAGGACTTGAGTGGCCTCGACGGCGGGCCGTCGGACAACTGAGTACACGGTTCCGCACACTGTTGATCTTCGGGCGGGTATGAGGAAGGCCCCGTGACCTTGGCGTTTCGCCTGGTCACGGGGCCTTCGCGTTGCCGAGCCGCCTGACGGAATCGAACCGTCGACCTACGCATTACGAGTGCGTCGCTCTAGCCGACTGAGCTAAGGCGGCAACGATCGTCAAGTGTACGGCACCCCCACAGCCGTCGCCCGAACGGGGTGCCCCCCTCCCCGCCCGCTGCCATCAACCGGACAACCGCCGTCATCTGGACGTTTACCGGACAGCGGATCATCCGGGTCGGTACTACGCTGCGGCGGGTGAGCGACGATCACGCCCCCCTCGACCGCCCCGACCAGCAGGACCCGGCGGACGGACGTCCCGACGGCCCGCCGGCCGGGGAGCGGATCGCCCACCGGCCCCGCACCACCGACCCGCTGGAGCTGGGCTTCACGCCGCGCAAGCCGGTGCCGTGGCTGGCCCCGTTCCTGCTGATCAGCACCGGCATCCGGACGCTGCTGGCGATGCTCTTCGGGGCGTACCTGGACAAGCGCGAGTTGCAGAACGCGTTCGGCGACGACGCCTTCCGCCAGGCTGGGCCGGACGGCGGGCTGTGGCTCGACTACGTGGCCGACCTGGGTGATGGCTTCAACGCCACCTACTCGGTGGCGTACCTGCTGGCACAGCCGGAGCTGACCGTGGACGGGCACCGGCTGCCCCGGGCGCAGACCCTGGTGATGGGTGGCGACCAGGTGTACCCGTCGGCGGCCTACGCCTCGTACGAGGATCGTTGCAAGGGCCCCTACCAGGCCGCGCTGCCAGCGACCCCGCCGGAGCGGCCCACCCTCTTCGCGGTGCCAGGCAACCACGACTGGTACGACGGCCTGACCGCCTTCCTGCGGTTGTTCGTCCGCTCCAGGGACCGGCACTTCGGCGGCTGGGGCACCGGGCAGTCGCGCTCGTACTTCGCCGTGGAGTTGCCGGCCGGCTGGTGGCTGCTCGGCGTCGACGACCAGTCCGGCTCGTACCTGGACGACCCGCAGCTGGCGTACTTCGACGAGGTGGCCCGGCGGCTCGGCCCGGAGTCGAAGGTGATCATCGCGACGCCGGCGCCGGCCTGGGTCAAGGCCGCCGACCATCCGACGGCGTACGACTCGGTCGACTACTTCATCCGAACGATCATCGACCCGACCGGGGCGCAGGTCCGTCTGCTGCTCTCCGGCGACCTGCACCACTACGCCCGCTACGCGGGGCCGACCCGGCAGCTGATCACCTGCGGCGGCGGTGGGGCGTACCTCTACCCGACGCACAAGCTGCCGGAGCGCATCGAGGTGCCGCCGCGGGACACCCTGGCCCGGCGGGCCAGCCGTGCCCAGCCGTACGACCTGGTGGCCCGCTATCCGGACGCGGCCCGCTCGCGCCGCTACGGCTGGGGCATCTTCCCCCGGCTGCCGTTCCGCAACCCCGGTTTCACCACCCTGCTCGGCACCCTGCACACGCTGCTGATGCTGGCCATGGCGGGCGCGGCCGCGAACTGGGCGGACGCCACCGATCAGCGGCTGTTCACCGTACCGCTGGTGTTGATGTTGCTCGTGACAGTGCTGGCGGCGGCTCTGTTCGCCAAACCGCCGAGCGCGAGCGGCAAGCGGCACGCGCGGCACTGGATCCTCGGCGTCAGCCACGGCCTGGCACACGTCGGGCTGGCCGCCGCCGGCACCTGGGCCTGGTTGGCGCTGCCGCTCTACGACTGGCCGTGGCCGCTGCCGGTGGTCGCCGCGGCGGTGCTCTACGGCCCGGTGAGCGGCCTGCTGGCCAGTCAACTGGTGGCGGCGTACCTGCTGGTGGCGGGGTCGTTCGGGGTGAACGTCAACGAACTCTTCGCCGGTCAGGGCATCGAGGACTCGAAGGCGTTCCTGCGGTTGCGCATCGACCCCGACGGCACGCTCACCATCTACCCGGTGGCCGTCGACCGGGTCTCCCGCGACTGGCAGGTCAACCCCGACCAGTCCCCCACCGCCAGTTGGCTGACCCCGAAGTCCCCCCTGACCCCCCGCCTGGCCGAACCCCCCATAGTCCTGCACTGACCGGTCGGACGGGGCCCTGCGGGGTCAGGACGTGTAGTGCTGGTCGTGGGCCTGGCGGGGGGCGCAGACGGAGGCGCGGGAGCAGGAGCAGCGGGAGCCGTCGGCGTCGAGCCGGACCGTCACCGCGTCACGGGGGACGCTGTGGCCGACCACGCGGCCGTCGCCCTCCGGCGTCGAGACCCGGCTGCCGACGGTCGGGGCGGTCTCCTGGAAACGCTGGTAGAGCGGGTGCTCGTACTTCAGGCAGCACATCAGCCGGCCGCACGCGCCGGAGATGCGCAGCGGATTCAGCGGCAGGTCCTGGTCCTTGGCCATCCGGATGGTCACCGGCTCGAAGTCGGTGAGGAACGTGGCGCAGCACAGGTCCCGCCCGCACGAGCCGATCCCGCCCTGCACCCGCGCGGAGTCCCGTGCGGAGAGCTGCCGCAGCTCGACGCGACAGTGCAGGGTGGCGCCCAGGTCACGGACCAGGGAGCGGAAGTCCACCCGGTGCGGCGCGGTGAAGTAGACGGTGCTGCGCTCGCCGCCACCCTCGGTGGAGCCGAGCACGTGGTCGACGGCAACCACCTTCATCGGCAGGCCGTGCGCGCGGATCAGCCGCTTCGCGGCCACCTTGGCCTCGGCCTTGCGCCGACGCAGCGCCTCGTCCCGGCGCAGATCGTCGTCGCCGGCCAGCCCCACCAGCCGGGGGAAGCCTTCGGTCTCCTCGGTCACCCACTGTGCGGCCCAGACGCACTCGGCCACCTCGGGCCCGTCGTCGGTCGGCACCAGCACCTTGTCGCCGACCTGCGGGCGCAACTCGCCGGGGTCGAGGTAGTAGAGGCGCCCGTACCGGTTGAAGCTGACCGCGCAGAGCATGCCCATGCACCCCACCCTACGACGGATCACCGCCGGAGGGCGCGTCGGCCGTCGCCGGGCGACTACCGCCCGCTGCCATCCATGACCGTCGACTTGACCGATGGCAGGGCCACCCGTCGTGCCGTTGCTCCTCGCCCGGACGGTTGAATCCTGGCCGCAGTAGGGGACAAACGCGTCCGGGCGGCGTTGAGTGGAGGCAGACCTGCGGGGGGTGCAGGGGGAAGACCACGGCGTCGCCGTCGGTGCCGGCTCAGGCCGGGCGCCCGCGGGCGACGCCGTGGCCTGTCCGGGGCGCGGTCGGCCGGCTACCAGCCGACCTGGGTGGTCTGGTCGTGCCGGGGTCGACCGTCCACCGGCGGCCGCCAGGCGGACTCGGCCAGGCTCGGCGCCCATTGGTGCAGCAGCGTCTCGGCACCGTCGTACGCGACGCAGAGCACCGCCAGCACCCGCGCGGCGATCTCGGCCGCATCGGCCACGCCCGGCCCCACCGGGCCGGGCCGGAGCGGCATGCCCGTGGCCGTGGCGGCGACCACGGCGACCGCCTCGGCCGAGCGGAGGATGTCGGCCAGGGTGCGGGCCAGGGCGAGCCGGGTGCCCTCCACCCAGTCGGCGAGGGCGTCGGCGTATCCGGCCGTGGACTCCAGGCGCCCGACCAGGCTCTCCGGCCCCTCGTCGAGGTGGCGCAGCAGTGCCGCCCGCTCCTGCCCGTAGGCCGAGGCGGCTGGGCCGGACCAGAGCACGGGGTCGCTGAGCGCGGCGGAGACGTCGTCGTACCCCCGGACCAGCCGGCGCACCGCGTGCCCGGCGCCGGCGAGCGGCGCCGGATGAAGGTCGAGGAAGCCGCGGACCGCGTCGCCCGGGAGCACCTGCATCCGGCGCAGCAGCGGCCAGACCCGGTGCCCCTCGGGGACCCCGGCGGCCAGCAGTGTGTCCACCCGGCGCAGCAGGTCCAGGCCGGGCTCGGCGAGCCGGTCCAGCGGGTCCATCAGGGCTCCCCGGTGATGCGGCGGCGGGCGGCCCGGTCGACTTCGCCGTAGCGGTCGGCGGCCTCGCGCACGGCCGAGGCGGCGGCGGCCAGCCGACCGGCGGCGGCGCGTGCCTCGCGGGCCCGGTCGTCGGTGGCGGCGGTCCACTGCCGGTGCAGGGCGCGGCCGATCTCGCCGGGCCGCCCCGGGGCGTCCGTGCCGAAGGCTGCCTGGACCGGATCGCTGGCGGTGACCGTGCGGGACAGGGCGGTGAGCGTGGTGCTCGCCTCGTCCAGCCGGGCGGAGAGCGCGCGCAGTGTGTCCATCTCAGGCCCCCGCGAGCGGTCGGTAGGCGGCGAACGTCTCGTTGTGCAGCTTCTCCCGGGCCCACTCGGCGGCGTCGGCCGCGGCGGTGACCGCGGCCTGCACGGAGCCGGCCACGTCTCGCGGGCTGCGGCTGTGCAGCGGCCCAAGGAACCGGACGTCGGTGATCCGCCCACCGGCGGTGACCACCACCTCGACCAGCCCGTCCGGCGAGCGGACGGTGACCTCGACGGTCGAGACCGCCTGGTCGAACTCGGCCTGGAGCGACTCGATCCGGCGGTAGCGCCGAACCGCCTCCTCGATCCAGGCTTCGTCGATCTCCCCCCGCGGCATCGGCCGACTCCTCCCGGATGACCCATCACTGAGCGTGCCGTCACCGTCACAACAGCACACCGGACCGTACCGCACAGCAATCGCGCGTGTCGATGCCTGTGGATGACCGGTCCGGCGGGCGGGACCACGGCACGGAGGGTGCGGGTCAGCCCTTCCAGAGGGCGAGCATCATCGCCTCGACGGCGATCCGTGGCTTGACGTTCGCCTCGATAGCCGCCCGGCAGGCGAGCACGGCCTCCAGCCGGCGCAGCGACCCCTCGGCGTCCCACTTCTGTGCCCCGGCGCCGGCCAGCACGGCGGTGTCGGTGTGCACCGGGGCGACCGGAGCGCGCAGCGCCATGGTGAGCGCGTCCCGGTAGAAACCGGCCAGGTCGACCAGCGCCCGGTCCAGCGCGTCCCGTTGAGCCCGGGTGGCCCGCGACTTCTGCCGCTTCTCCAGCTCCTTGAGCTGCCCGGCGGCGCCCCGCATCGCGCCGGCCGCGCCCCGGCCGGTGCCGCCGGCGCCGAGCGCGGTCTCCAGCGCCGCCCGTTCGGTCGCGTCGGCCTCGGTGACCGACGCCTCGGCCTCCGCCTCGGCCGCCTCGATCAGTGCGGACGCCGCGTCGAACGCCGCGCCGACGCCGGTCAGCCGGCGAGGCACCGCGAGCACCGCCTCGCGCCGCTGGCGGGCCTCCGGGTCGCGGGCCAGCCGGCGGGCCCGACCCACGTGCCCCTGCGCGGCCGCCGCCGCCCACTGCGCCACGTCGGGGGCGATGCCGTCCCGACGGACCAACACCTCGGCCACCGCCGTGGCCGGCGGCTGCCGCAGGGGTACGACGCGACAGCGCGACCGGATGGTCACCGAGATGTCGTCCGGGTGGGTGGAGGGGGCGCAGAGCAGGAACACGGTACGCGGTGGGGGCTCCTCGATCGCCTTGAGCAGCGCGTTGCCAGCCGCCTCGGTGAGCCGGTCGGCGTCCTCGATGATCACCACCTGCCAGCGCCCGCCGGACGGGGTGCTGGCCGCGCGGAGCACCAGCGCGCGCATCTCGCCGACGCCGATGGAGAGCCCCTCCGGCACCACCATCCGGACGTCGGCGTGGGTGCCGCCCATCGTGGTGTGGCAGCCGGGGCACTCGCCGCAGCCGGTGCCGTGGACGCACTGCAGGGCGGCGGCGAAGGCGCGGGCGGCGACCGAGCGGCCGGAGCCGGGCGGCCCGGTGAAGATCCAGGCGTGGGTCATCCCGGCGCTCGGGTCGACCCGGGCCGGTGCACCGGCCCCGCCGTCCGTGCCGGCCGGGCCGGCGGCGATCAGCGCGGGCGAACGGTCGGCCGCGCCCACGCGCAACACGGCCGCCGCCGCGGCGGCGGCCCGGCGCAGCTCGGTCACCGCCTCGTCCTGACCGACCAGGTCGGCGAAGACCTCCGGCATCAGGTTCGATGCTCCATCGTCACCAGCTCCGCGTCGGATAACTCCGGCTGCACCGAGGTGTCCGGACCCTGCGCCGGCCTGGGGTGCACGATGCCGCCCGGATTTCCGAGCATCTCCTCGACGCGTCGGACCACCTGCCGGGTGATCTCCTCGGCCGGTCGGGACCCGTCGAGCACCAGGTAGCGCTTCGGGTCGGCGGCGGCCAGGTCGAGGAAGGCGTACCGGACACGCTCGTGGAACGCGATCGACTCGGCCTCCAGCCGGTCGACGCCCGCGCTGCGCGATGCCACCCGGGACAGGCCGGTCTGCGGCTCGACGTCCAGCAGCACCACCAGGTCGGGCTTGAGCCCGCCGGTGGCCCAGGAGGAGAGCCAGGAGACCTCGTCGACCGGGAGTGTCCGCCCCGCGCCCTGGTACGCCAGGGACGAGTCGACGTACCGGTCGCTGATCACCACGCCGCCACGGACCAGCGCGGGTCGCACCACGGCGGCCACGTGGTGCGCCCGGTCGGCGGCGTAGAGCAGCGCCTCGGCGCGCGGCGAGGGCGCCTCGTCGCCGGAGGTGTCCAGCACCAGCGACCGGATTCGTTGACCGACCCCGGTCGCCCCCGGCTCGCGGGTGACCACGACGTCGCGCCCCTGGCCGCGCAGCCGCTCGGCGAGCGCGGCGAGCTGGGTGGACTTGCCGGCGCCCTCACCGCCCTCGAAGACCACGAAGAGCCCGGCGGAGACGAACGGCTCGGCCGGCATCAGCGGGCGACCCCGGATGGAGCCCCAGAGGTCGGCGAGGACCGGGACGCCCTTCTTGTCGTCCATCTGACCGAACGCGCTGATCCCGGCGAAGATGCCGGCGACCCCGGCGGCGAGCAGCAGCAGCCGGGTCGACGAGACGGACAGGCCCAGGTCGGCGATCTCCAGCTTGCGCGAGCCACCGACACCGGCGAGCAGGCTGCTCAGCGCGATGGCCAGGATCAGCACCAGCCGGGTGCCGATCTGCACGACGGCGAAGACCCGGCCGCGCACCTCGTCCCTGATCTCGCCGCCGAGCAGCGTGGTGCCGGCCAGGAAGGCCATCCCGGCGCCGGCGCCGACCAGCACCGCGCCGACGATCGCCATGGACAGGTGGATGGCGAAGGCGAGGGTCATCACGGCGGCGCTGGCCAGCACGATGCTCATGCCGAACCAGCGGCGCCGGGACATCTCCTTGACGATCATCGGGCCGAGCCCGATGCCGAGTGCCAGGCCGACGAAGATGGCACCGAAGAGCAGCGAGAACGCGGCGTCACCGGCACCCAGCGAGCTGGCGAAGAACTTCGCGGTGCCGATGACGATGCCGCCCCCGGCGAACGCGCCCAGGATGCCGAGGACCAGCCCACGCACCAGCGGGGTCTGGCCGATGAACTGCCAGCCCTCCTTGAACTGGCGCAGCATGCTCTGCTCGTGGCGGTCGCCCTCGGCAGTCTGCCCCTGGCTGATCTCCCTGATGCCGAACGCGACGACCAGGGCGGTGGCCAGCCGGGACAGGGAGTTGAACCAGAGGGCCAGTTGGGCCGGCTCGGCCCAGTCCGGGAAGTTGCCGCCGGTCACGCCCCGGACGCTGCGGTCCAGACCGGCGCTGACCAGCGCGGCGAGCACCGGGGTCAGGCCGTACGTGGTGATCAGCGTGAGCTGGTTGGCCGCCTCCAGCCGGGCGCGCGGGATCAGGTTGGGGACCGCGGCCTCCTTGGCCGGGATCCAGATCAGGGTGATCGACTCGATCAGGAAGGTGGCGATGGTCGCCCACAGGACCACCACCGCGCCGCTGGCGCCGGCAAGCGCCACCATCGGGATGGACGCGAACAGGACGAACCGGAGCAGGTCGCAGATGACCATCGTCCAGCGTCTGTCGAACCGGTCGGCGAGGACGCCGGCGATCGGTCCGAGCACCAGTGCGGGCAGCAGCCGGATGGCGATGACGCCACCGAAGACCGCGCCCTGGGCAGTGCTGCCCTGCACCTGGGAGGCGGCGAAGACCGAGGTGGCCAGCAGGCCGAGCCAGTCACCGAAGGAGGCCGCGCCGAGCACGATCCAGAGCCGGCGGAACGGCCGGATGCGCAGCACTGACCGGATGGCGGCGTAGCCGGATGAATCGACCTGGCTGCCGCCGGACTGGTTGGCGGCGTTGCCCGGCTGGCCTCCGGAGCGCGACACGCCGTGCGACTCGCCGCTGTTCTGGCTTTCGATGGCCGTACCTCCACGTGCCGGCCCATCGCTGGGCATTCCCGGTGGAACACTCTAGACCCGGTGGGGAGCCATCCCACTCGCGACATTCTCCTGCTCGCTGAGCCTAGGCCGCCGAAGGCACCAACCGCAGCCCGGGTTATACGCGAGGGTGTTTCGCATTTGCCGTCAGACAGTTAGCGTGCACACGTGGCCATCGAAAGCGACAAACTTCGCGAGCGCCTGGATCGCGCGACCGCCCACCTCGACCCGCCGTACGCGGTGGTGGATCTCACCGCCTTCGACGCCAACTCGGCCGCCCTGGCCGACCGCGCCGCCGGCAAACCGGTCCGACTGGCTAGCAAGTCGGTCCGCAGCCGGGAGCTGATCAGCCGGGCGCTCGCCCGGCCCGGTTGGCGGGGCGTGATGGCGTTCACCCTGCCCGAGGCGATCTGGCTGGTCCGGGCGGGGGTGAGCGACGACGTGCTGGTCGCGTACCCCAGCGCGGACCGCTCGGCGCTCGCCGAGGTGGCAGCCGACCCGGCGCTGGCCGCCGCGATCACCCTGATGATCGACGGCAGCGGGCAGCTCGATCTCATCGACGCCGTGCGAGCCCCCGGGCAGCGCGCCGAGCTGCGGCTCTGCCTTGACCTGGACGCCTCCTGGCGACCGCTGCGCGGGCGGGTGCACGTCGGCGTCCGCCGCTCACCGGTGCACAGCGCCCGAGCGGCCGGCGCGCTCGCCGCCACCGTCGCCGGCCGCGCCGGCTTCCGGCTGGTCGGCCTCATGTCGTACGAGGCGCAGATCGCCGGCCTGGGCGACGCGCCGCCGGGGCAGGCGCTGCTGGCCGGCGCGATCCGGCTGGCCCAGCGCGGGTCGTACCGCGAGTTGCTGGCCCGCCGGAGCGCGGCGGTGGCCGCGGTCCGTCAGCACGCCGACCTGGAGTTCGTCAACGGTGGCGGCACCGGCAGCGTGGCCGCGACCAGCGCCGATCCCGCGGTCACCGAGGTCACCGCGGGATCGGGCCTGTACGGGCCGACGCTGTTCGACGCCTACCGTGCCTGGCGGCCCACCCCGGCGGCGTTCTTCGCCTGCGCGGTGGTGCGTCGGCCGACGCCGGAGCTGGCGACCGTGCTCGGCGGCGGCTGGATCGCCTCCGGCCCGGCCGCCGACAGCCGACTGCCCCGACCGTGGTTGCCGGCCGGCCTGAAGCTGGTCGGCACCGAGGGGGCCGGTGAGGTGCAGACCCCGCTGGCCGGCGCGGCGGCGGCAACCCTGGCCATCGGCGACCGGGTGTGGTTCCGACACGCCAAAGCCGGTGAGCTGTGCGAACGGGTCAACGAGCTGCACCTGGTCGACGGGGACGCGATCGTGGCGACCGTGCCCACCTACCGGGGTGAGGGGCAGGCGTTCCTCTGACGCCACCCCCGCTGCCCGGTCCGCCCACCCGGCGGGCCGGGTCAGGCGGGCTGGGCGGCCGCGGCCTGCTGCTCGGCGGTCGACCGCGCGCTCTCCGGGCCGTCGACCTGGCGGTGCAGGTACTCCCGGATCAGCGCCTTGGCCTCGAGCAGCACCCGCTCGTCGCCGTCGGACCTCCGGCGGAACGCGAGCTTGATCAGCGCGTCGGCCGCCTCCACCGCGATCTCGAGGACGAAGCGGAGCTTCGGGACGTCGGTCAGCCCGAAACGCTCGGTGAGCACCCGCGCCAACTGGTCGGCGATCACGCCGTTGTTGTCGCGCTGCTCATCGAGCAGGTGCAGGTCGACCACGTCGCCGAAGTGCAGGGTACGGAAGCCGGGGACGGTGCGGTGCATCGTGATGTACTCATCGATCCCCGCGTCGACGCCGTCCCACCAGTGGGTCATCTCGTCCGAGGCGAACCGCTCGTCCAGCCGCTGGAGGTAGGACTCCATCGTGCGCAGGGTCAATGCCTGCACGATCGCCCGCTTGTCCGGGAAGAACTGGTAGACCGACCCGATCGCCACCTCGGCGCGCTCGGCGAGCACGGTCGTGGTCAGCCCTTCGTACCCCACCTCGTCGACGAGTTCGGCGCAGGCGTCCAACATGCGCTGTACCCGCGCGACACTTCGACCCTGCACCGGTACGCGGCGCAGCGGCCCGGTCGTGGCGGCTGGTGTGGACACTCGGCGCCACCCCCCTTCGACGGATGAACATATCTCCACGTCACGAGTCCGTGACTACCGGTACAACGAGCGGACCGCAATTGCGGTATTTACCAGCTACAACGTTCCTGATATGAAGTCACTTCATATTCATTTTCGAGGAGCGAGCATGGTCGGCACCGCACCGCTCACCGCCCGCTGGTCCAACTGGGCCGGTAACCAGCGTGGCAGCGCCAGCGCAATCCTCCGCCCCGGCTCGCCGGCTGACGTCGCCGAGGCCGTCCGGGCCGCCGCCGCCTCCGGCGGCCGGATCCGGGTGGCCGGCAGCGGCCACTCATTCACCGCCATCGCGCTCGCCGACGACCGGCGGATGGAGCTGTCCGAGCTCGACACCATGGTCAGCGTCGACCTCGAGCACAGGCTCGTCACCGTACCGGCAGGGATGACCCTGCACGCCCTCAACGGCCTGCTCGCCCGACACCGCCTCGCCCTGCCCAACCTCGGCGACATCGACGCGCAGACGGTCGCCGGGGCGATCTCCACGGGCACCCACGGCACCGGCGCCGGCTTTGGCTGCCTGTCCACCTTCGTCGAGGCGATCACCCTGGTCACCGGCACCGGGGAGGTGCTGCGCTGCTCCGCCGACGAGAACCCGGACGTCTTCGCCGCCGCGCGGGTGTCGCTCGGCGCGCTCGGTGTGCTCGTCGAGGTGACCCTGCGCTGCGTGGACGCCTTCGTGCTGCACGCCCACGAACGCCCGGCCGCGCTGGCCGACGTGCTCGACGAACTGCCGGCACTGATCGACGGCCACGACCACGTCGAGTTCTACTGGTTCCCCTACACCGAACGGGTCCAGGTCAAGACCAACGACCGGGTACCCGCCAACGACCGGCCGCTGCCCCGATGGCGCGGCTGGCTGGACGACGACTTCCTGGCCAACACCGTCTTCGCCGGCGCCTGCCGGCTCGGCCGGGCCGTGCCGACGCTGGCACCGAGGATCAGCGCCGTCTCCGCCCGCGCGCTCACCGAACGCCGGTACACCGGCCGCTCCGACCGGGTGTTCTGCACCCCGCGCCGGGTCCGCTTCCTGGAGATGGAGTACGGCCTCCCCCGCGAGGCGCTACCCGAGGCGCTGGCGGCACTCCAGCGGATCGTGGACGGGCTGCCGTTCAAGGTGCTCTTCCCGGTGGAGGTGCGGTTCACCGCCGCCGACGACATCTGGCTGTCGCACGGCTACGGCCGAGACTCCGCGTACATCGCCGTGCACCAGTACGTCGGCATGCCGTACGAGCCGTACTTCCGGGCCTTCGAGGAGGTGGCCGCCGGACTGGGCGGCCGGCCGCACTGGGGCAAGCTGCACTACCGCGACGCCGCCTCGCTGGCCACCGCCTACCCGCGCTTCGCCGACTTCCTGGCCGTCCGCGACCGCCTGGACCCCGACCGCGTCTTCACCAACGCCCACATCGACCGCGTCCTCTGTGGCGGCGCTCAGCCGCCCGACGCCACCACCTGATCCGGGCCGGCGCCGAGGGACCGGACGTAGCCGAGCACCCGCTGGTACGCCGCCCGGTAGTCGCCCCGCAGACCCGGCGGGGTGGCCGGGTCGGCCAGCGCTGCGGTCAGGTCGACCAGCCGGAGGGCCGGTGCCAGGTCGGTCCAGGTTGGCAGCGCCTCCATCCGGGTCACCGTCCAGCGCCCCGGGGCGGTCTCGGTGAAGGTCGCTCGCGCCATCACACCCTCGCGGTTGTCGTCGATCGGCTCCGCGTGCCGGGCCAGTTCGTTGCCCATGCCGAAGACCACCCACTTGTCGCCGAAGCGCTGGAACGGCTGCACCGCGTGGGCGTGGTGGCCCAGGATGAGGTCCACGTCGGGCGAAGAGATCAACTGCTGTGCCCAGGCCCGCTGGTCGGCGTCCGGCAGGTGCTGGTACTCCGTACCCCAGTGCAGGCTGAGCACGACGATGTCGGCGCCGGCGGCGCGCGCCTCGTGGGCGGCGGCGAGGATCTCTGGCGGATCGATCAGGTTGGCCAGCCACGGCTGGCCCGGGGGGCGGCTCAGCCCGTTGAAGTTCAGGCTGTACGCCAGGTGGGCGACGCGGACGTCGCCGACCTGGTAGATCCGGGGCGTGGCCGCCTCGGCGGCGCTGCGGGCGCTGCCGGTGTGCCCCAGCCCGGCGACTTCGAGCGCGCGGACCGTCCGGGCCACCCCGTCGGCGCCCTGGTCGAGGGTGTGGTTGGAGGCGGTCGAGCAGCCGTCGAACCCGGCACCGCGCAGCCCCTCGAGCACCTGCGGGGGCGCGTTGAACGACGGATAGCCGGCGAACGGGCCGGCGGGATCGGCCAGTGGCGTTTCGAGGTGGCACAGCGCCAGGTCGGCGCCGCCGACGGCTGGGGCGATCCCGGCGAACATCGGGGCGAAGTCCAGGCGGCCGGCCCGGGCGCCGTCCCGACGCGCCTGGTCGGTCACAGCGGGATGAACCAGAACGTCACCCGCGGCGACGAGTCGCACGGTCCGCCGATTGGCGGCATCCCGGGTCGGCCCGGTGGACGACCCCGGGGCGACGGTCTGCGGGGCAGCCTGTGACGCGGTGGCCCCGGCCGGCGCGGAGCTCTCGGCATCCATCGCCCAGGAGCCGACCGCGGCCACGGCAAGCAGCAACGCTCCCGCCGACGCGCTGACGAGTAAACGGCGACGCGTGGCAGTGGTGGCGAACATCCCCTCACGTTAGGGAACCTCCACCAAACCCTCGTACCAAATAGGACATTTCATCCATTAGGGACAGGGGTCGGTGACCGTCACTCCTCGGCGGGCCTGGCGGCGGCCTTCTTCGGGGCCGCCTTCCTGGCAGTGGTCGCCTTGGCGGTGGTGGTCTTCTTCGCGGCGGTGGACTTGCTGGCAGCGGCCGTCTTCTTGGCCGCCGTGGCCTTCTTCGCCGGAGCCTTCTTCGCCGCCGCCTTCTTCTTCGGCGCCGGACCCTTGGCCCGCTTCTCGGCCAGCATCTCCGAGGCTTCCTCGATGGTCAGCGCCTCCGGGGTCTGCCCACGCCGCAGCGACGCGTTGAACTCCCCGTCGGTGACGTACGGGCCGAACCGGCCGTCCTTGATCACCATCGGCTTCTCGGTCAGCGGGTCGACGCCCATCTCGCGCAGCGGCGGCGCCGCGGCCCGCCGTCCACGGGCCTTCGGGGCGGCCAGCAGCGCCAGCGCCTCGTCCAGGCCGACCGTGAACATCTGCTCCTCGGACTCCAGCGACCGGAACTCCTCGCCCCGCTTGACGTACGGGCCGTAGCGGCCGTTGTTGGCGAACACCTCGACCCCGTCGGGCGCGACGCCGACCAGCCGGGGCAGGCTGAGCAGCTTGAGCGCCTCCTCAAGGGTCAGCGAATCCGGCGTCTGCGAGCGCAGCAGCGAGGACTTCCGCTCGCCGCTGGACACGTACGGGCCGAACCGGCCGGACTTGAGCACGATCGGCTCGCCGGTGCCCGGGTCGTCGCCGAGCTTGCGCTCGCCGCTGCCACCGAGGAACAGCTCGTGCACCTTCTCCGGGGTCAGCTCGTCGGGGGCCAGCCCCTCGGGGATCGGCGCCCGGTCACCCTGGGTGCCACCCTCCTCACCCTCGGCCGGTGCCGCCGGCTCGCCGCCGGGCAGCTCCCGCTGGAGGTACGGCCCGTACCGGCCCACCCGGACCACGACCTCCCGGCCGTCGTCGTCGGTGAAGAGCGGGATGGAGTTGACGCTGCGTGCGTCGATGTCGCTGAGGTTCTCGGTGACCAGCTTCTTGAGCCCGCCGGAGCGGGCGATGCCCTGGTCGCCGGCACCGTTGGCGCCGCCGAAGTAGAACGCGGTGAGGAAGTCGACGGCGGCGTGGCCGCCGCCGGCGATCTCGTCCAGCTCGTTCTCCATCGTGGCGGTGAAGTCGTAGTCGATGAGGCGCGGGTAGTGCCGCTCCATCAGGCCGATCACCGCGAAGGCCAGGAAGGTCGGGATCATCGCCTGGCCGCGCTTGGTGACGTACCCCCGGTCCTGGATCGTCTGCATGATCGACGCGTACGTGGACGGCCGGCCGATGCCCAGCTCTTCCAGTGCCTTGACCAGCGACGCCTCCGTGTAGCGCGACGGCGGCTGGGTGTGGTGGCCCTGCGCGGCGAGTTCGTCGGCGGTCAGCGGCTGGTCCTTGACCAGGGTGGGCAGGCGGCGCTCGGCGTCCTCGGCCTCGGCGGTCTCGTCGTCGCTCGACTCGACGTACGCGCGCAGGAAGCCCGGGTCGGTGATGGTCTTGCCGGTGGCGCCGAAGTCGGCCTCCTCCTGGGAGGTGGAGACCGCGCGGATGCGCACCGAGACGCTGGAGCCGACCGCGTCGGTCATCTGCGAGGCGATGGTGCGGCGCCAGATCAGCTCGTAGAGCTTGAACTCCTCGGCGGACAGCTCCTTGGCCACCTCGCCCGGGGTGCGGAAGTTGTCCCCCGCCGGGCGGATCGCCTCGTGCGCCTCCTGCGCGTTCTTCACCTTGCCGGTGTAGCGGCGGGGCTCCGGCGGCACGCTGCGCTCGCCGTACAGCTCGACGATCTGCCGGCGGGCCGCCGAGATGGCGGTCTCCGACAGGTTCACCGAGTCGGTACGCATATAGGTGATGTAGCCGTTCTCGTACAGGCGCTGCGCGGTGCGCATCGTCTGCTGCGACGACAGGCGCAGCTTGCGGGCCGCCTCCTGCTGGAGCGTCGAGGTGATGAACGGCGCGTACGGGCGGCGGCGGTAGGGCTTCTCCTCGACCCGGGTGACGGTGAACGGCCGTCCCTCGAGCCGGGCCGCCAGCCCACGGGCGCCGCCCTCGTCCAGGTGCACGACGCCGGCCCCGGGCTTCACTCGACCGGTGGTCGGCTCGAAATCCTTACCGGTGGCGATCCGGTCGCCGTTCAACGCGATGAGGGTGGCGTTGAACGCGCGCGGCCCCTCACCGACGTTCGCCACGGCGAGAGTGGCCAGAATGTCCCAGTATTCAGCGGTGCGGAAGGCCATCCGCTGCCGCTCCCGCTCGACCACGATCCGGGTCGCCACGGACTGCACCCGGCCGGCCGAGAGCTTCGGCATGACCTTCTTCCACAGCACCGGAGATACCTCGTAGCCGTAGAGCCGGTCGAGGATCCGCCGGGCCTCCTGCGCGTCGACAAGGTCGCGGTCGATCTCGCGGGGGTTGGCCACCGCCGCCTGGATCGCCGGCTTGGTGATCTCGTGGAAGACCATCCGCTTGACCGGCACCTTGGGCTTGAGCGTCTCCACCAGGTGCCAGGCGATCGCCTCACCCTCGCGGTCCTCATCCGTCGCCAGGAAGATCTCGTCGACCTCCTTGGCCAGCTTCACCAGCTTGCTGATCTGCTGCTTGCGGTCGGCGGAGACGACGTAGAGCGCGTGGAAGCCGTTGTCCACGTCCACCCCGAGCCGGGCCCACGCCTCACCCTTGTACTTGGCCGGCACGTCGGCGGCGTTGCGTGGCAGGTCGCGGACGTGACCGAAGCTGGCCTCCACGACGTACCCCGGGCCGAGGTAGCCCGAGATCGTCTTGGCCTTCGCCGGTGACTCGACGATGACCAGACGGGTGGTTCCAGCGTTGCTCGGCACGTCTCTCCCCGACCTCACTCCTGCTCGTGGTCTGCCGGCCCCCGGACAGCGACCGCTCTCGACCCCGCCGTCGCACCGGCGGTCCGGATGTCCAACGTAACGCGCCGTCCGCGTTTCGGGTTTCGCGGGCGGCAATCCGCTCCGGCGCGGCGGTCCACTTCCGCCCCACCGCGCTCGGCACTGCCGGACGGCGCCACCGTACACCGTGGGTAGGGCTCGAAGCGGGTCACTGTGACGATGGCGGACCCTCGGCCGAGGTCCGACCCGCCCGTTTTCCGCCCGGATCAACCCGCCGGCTGTCCGGCACCAGACAGCCGCGGCCGCCCGGGCGCCACCTCCGCCTTGAGGGGAATGACCCGGTTCGTCCCCTGGTCAGGGTCGGGTCGGCCAGGCGTCGGCCGGTGCCGCGCGCGGCGGCCCGCCGACCAGTTCGGCGAGCCGGCCCAACCGGCGCCGGCCCGTGATCCGGTACCCCGGGCCGCCCTCGTCCGGGCCGAGCAACGTGCCGGCGAGCCCGGCGGTGGCGAGCGCCGTGCCGACCGGGTCCCAGCACTCCTGGT
This sequence comes from Micromonospora sp. NPDC005163, assembly GCF_053599835.1. Classification (NCBI taxonomy): domain Bacteria; kingdom Bacillati; phylum Actinomycetota; class Actinomycetes; order Micromonosporales; family Micromonosporaceae; genus Micromonospora; species Micromonospora sp. NPDC005163. The sequence continues at coordinate 9,767 of NZ_JBSFYP010000003.1, read as the reverse complement.
CACCGGCGCCGAGCCGTAGCAGGAAGCTGTCGGGTGGCTCCGGCGTCCCGGCGGCGGCGAGCCACAGCCGCAGCCGCCGGCCGGTCAGGTGCAAGGTGGCCGGCGGACGTTTCGCCGGGCCGTGCAGCCACGCGACCGCGAGCGGCTTCAGGACCCGGGTGTACGAGGTACGGACGGCGTGTCGCGCGTCCCCGGTCGGCTCCCAGCTCGCCGCCAACCCGCGCAGCGCCAGCTCCGCGACCAGCACGTGCACCCGCCAGGCGGCGTCCACGTGCACCGAGAGGCGGGCGGTGCCGCCCATCCGCACCATCTCGCCCGGCCCGGCGAGCAGTCCGGCCAGGTCAGCGACCGTCGGTTCGGCCGCCTCCGCGCCGAAGAAGACCAGTTGATGTCCCGCGTCGTCGGTCTGCGCCGGCCCGGAGGACGGCCCGCTCGACCCGTGCCGGGTCGGCCCGCTCCGCCGTCGCGTCGCCTCGGAAGCCGACGGGTCGGGCTCGGGTGCCGGGAACAGCGCCGGGGGCGGCTGCGCCGCTCCGGTGTCGCCGAGCCCGCTCAGCGACACTCCGGCACCTCGTCGAAGGCTTGTTTCAGCTCCTCGGAGTTGAGCCGGCTGGTGTCCAGCGCGCTGGCGTCGTACTCCTTGTTGAGGGTGTCCACCGCGGCCCGCACGCCGTCGTAGAAGACGGTCGGCTCGCCGGTGCCCAACTTGTCGATGGTGTCGCGGGCCCGCCCGTAGGCGTCCCGCATCTTCCCCAGGGAACTGCGGAAACCGGCCGAGATGGCCTCACCGTTGTCCGTCTCCGGGATGCCGGCCTGCTCCACCTTGCGGCGCGCGGTCTCGCTGGCCTGCTCCGCCCCACCGAAGAGCCGCACCAGGTTCTCCTTGGCCTGCGCCGGCGTGGTCTGCGCGGTCATCTGCTCATCCGTGCTGCTGGTCAACTTGCTGATCTCGGAGCGCCACGGGGTGAGCGCGCCGCAGACCGTCGCCGCCCAGGCCCGTGGGCTGGGACCGCCACCGCAGCCGGCGAGGACAACGACGAGCGTGGCCAGGACCACCGTGAGCTTTCCGGCGGCAGACGCCTGGCACGTACGCATGCGTTGCAGCGTACGACCTCCGCCCAGGCGTGGCACCGGTCAGACGGCCCCGGAGGAGGAACCGACGGTCCCCGGCCGGCGTGGCACGCCGACCGGGGACCCGGTGCCGAGGATGGTCAGGCGTTGACCGTCTCCGGCCGGTGGTCCGTGCTGCCCGCACCGGTGTCGGAGTCGTCCATCGCGATGCCCTTGCGCTTGCTGAACACCACCGACGCCACGATGATCAGCGCGGCCACCACCGCGATGGCCACCCGCACGGGGGTGTTCCGGTCGTCGCCGATGCTGAACGCCACCACGGCCGGCGCGATCAGCAGCGAGACCAGGTTCATCACCTTGAGCAGCGGGTTGATGGCCGGGCCGGCGGTGTCCTTGAACGGGTCACCGACGGTGTCGCCGATGACGGTCGCGGAGTGCGCCTCGGAGCCCTTGCCCCCGTACGCGCCGTCCTCCACCAGCTTCTTGGCGTTGTCCCAGGCGCCACCGGAGTTGGCCAGGAAGACCGCCATCAGCGTGCCGGCCCCGATCGCCCCGGCCAGGTAGGCCGCGAGCGCGCCGGGCCCGAGGCCGAAGCCGACCGCGATCGGCGCCAGGATGGCGAGCAGGCCGGGGGTCATCAGCTCGCGCTGCGCGTCCCGGGTGCAGATGTCCACGACCTTGCCGTACTCCGGGCGCTGGGTGCGGTCCATGATGCCGGGCAGCTCACGGAACTGCCGGCGGACCTCCATCACCACGGCACCGGCCGAGCGGGACACCGCGTTGATGGCCAGCCCGGAGAAGAGGAACACCACCGCCGCACCGATGATCAGGCCGACCAGGTTGCGCGGGTTGGCCACGTTCAGCGAGTTGAGGATCTCCGTCCCGACGTCGCCCACGCCAGCCGTCGCGTACGCGCTGCGGAGCGAGTCGGTGTACGAGCCGAACAGCGCGGTCGCGGCGAGCACCGCCGTGGCGATCGCGATGCCCTTGGTGATCGCCTTGGTGGTGTTGCCGACCGCGTCCAGCTCGGTGAGCGTCCGGGCGCCGTGCTCGTCGATGTCACCGGACATCTCGGCGATGCCCTGGGCGTTGTCGGAGATCGGCCCGAAGGTGTCCATGGCGACGATCACGCCGACCGTGGTGAGCAGGCCGGTGCCGGCCAGCGCCACCGCGAACAGCGACAGGGTGATGGAGCTGCCGCCGAGCAGGAACGCGCCGAAGACGCCGGCACCGATCAGCAGCGCCGAGTAGACCGCCGACTCCAGGCCGATGCTGATGCCGGCCAGGATCACGGTGGCCGCGCCGGTCTGCGAGCTCTTGCCGATGTCCTGCACCGGGCGCCGGTTGGTCTCGGTGAAGTAGCCGGTCAGTGCCTGGATCGCGGCGGCCAGCACGATGCCGATCACCACGGCGCCAATGGCCACCAGCCGCGGGTTGCCGCCCGCGTCGGTGAGCCCGCTGCCGAACTCGCCGAAGGTCGCCGGGAGGTACGCGTAGGCGGCGATCGCCACCAGCACCGCGGAGAGCACCGCGGAGAGGTAGAACGCCCGGTTGATCGCGGTCAGGGCGTTGCGATCGGACGCGCGCAGCCGGGTGATGAAGACGCCGACGATCGCGACCAGCACGCCGATGGTGGAGATGATCAGCGGGAAGACCAGGCCATCCTCGCCGAACGCGGCCCGACCGAGGATCAGCGCGGCGACCAGCGTCACCGCGTACGACTCGAACAGGTCGGCGGCCATGCCGGCGCAGTCACCGACGTTGTCGCCCACGTTGTCGGCGATGGTGGCGGCGTTGCGCGGGTCGTCCTCGGGGATGCCCTGCTCGACCTTGCCGACCAGGTCGGCGCCGACGTCGGCCGCCTTGGTGAAGATGCCGCCGCCGACCCGCATGAACATCGCGAGCAGCGCGGCGCCGAAGCCGAAGCCCTCCAGCACGGTCGGTGCGTCGCCCCGGTAGACCAGGACGACCAGCGCGGCGCCGAACAGGCCGAGACCGACGGTGAGGAAGCCCACCACGCCGCCGGTGCGGAAGGCGATCTTCATGGCCGCCTCGCGGCCACCCTCTCGCTCCCGGGCGGCGGCGGCCACGCGCAGGTTGGCGCGGGTGGCCAGCCACATGCCGGCACCACCGATGGACGCGCTGAACAGGGCGCCCACCACGAAGAAGAGCGAGCGGCCGAACTTCACGGCGGTCTCGCTGCCGTCGGTGTCGTGCACCGGCAGCAGGAAGAGCAGCACCACGGCGATGACAACGAAGATCGCCAGAGTGCGGAATTGGCGGAGCAGGTAGGCGGAAGCGCCCTCCTGGACCGCCCCCGAGATCTCCTGCATGTTGGTGGTGCCCTTGCCGGCTGCCAGCACCGCCTTTGTCAGGGCGGCGGCGAAGACGAGCGCCACCAGCGCGATTACCGCGGCGATGACGACGTACGTGACATTGCTTCCGGTTAGGGACAGCCCGCCGGCGTCGGCGGCCAAGGTCTCGGACATCTGTGTCCTCCTGTTACCGAACACTCGCGCCGGTGAGTGGAGACGCACCGACCGGCGCCTGAACGCGGACTCGCAAGCGCGCGCCAACCCACCCCAGCGGACCAGCGATGACCACCCATTCCCGCTGGCTGCGGGATGGATCACTTGCTGACAACCCGGGTACTGTAGCCCTCCGGAGTGTTGGAGGTCACACCGAGGTGGCACCATGTCTCGATGATCTTCGTCGCTGTGTTATGAAACGAAATCTGATATAGGGCCCGGCCCATGGCAAAAAGGCCGCACCCCGGCGGGGATGCGGCCTGTATGGAACAGAACAGAACGAACGGGTCAGCGGCCGACCGGCCACACCATCCGCACCTCGGTGCCGACGCCATCGTCGACCGGACGCACCTGAAGGTCCTCGACGAAGCCGGCGAGCAGGGCGAAACCAACTCCGGTGGTCAGCGCCTCATCGGTGAGCGACTCGTTGGCCAGCTCGTCCGGCGGCAGCGCGGCCAGCCCGATGCCGGCCTCGATCGGCGCCCGGTCCACCACCCGCACCGCGTACGACCCGGCGTCCGACATCTCCACCAGCACCGGGTCGGCCAGGCCGTACTGGCGGTGCAGGGCCACCGCCCGGGTGCACGCCTCGCCGATGGCCAGGCGCACCTCGTCCAGCAGATCCTCGCGGACCCCCGCGCGCCGGGCGACGGCGACACCGACCAGCCGGGCGGTACGTACGTGCACCGGCGCCGGGGAGAAGGAGAGCTTGACTGTCGCCATCACGCGCTGGCACCGGTCGGTTCCGCGCCTACCGCCGCGTCGACCGAGGGGTACAGCGGGAACACCTGGTCCAGCGCGGTGATCCGGAAGATCTTGAGCAGCGGCTCCTTGTCGCAGACCAGGGCGAACGAGCCACCGGCCGTGCGGAGCCGCTTGAGCGCGCCGACCAGCACGCCCAGCCCGGTCGAGTCGAGGAAGTCCACCCGACCGAGGTCGACCACCACGTGCCGGGCGCCGCCGTCGATCAGTTCGAGGAGCCGTTCGCGGAGCCGGGGCGCGGTGTAGACGTCCACCTCACCGCCGACCTCGAGCACCGTGTGCTCGCCCACGGTGCGGGTCGCCAGCGACAGCTCCATCGGTCCTCCTCGCCAGAGCCGTAAACTCTCCTGGGCATCTAACCACTACCGCTGGGCCACCCTGCGGTCACCAACGGAAGCTCCCCCTTACCCCCCGGCCCGACTTTTCATCTCCGAACACCAGTGCGAGAGTGCAGGGCGTGTCGTCCGCAGCCACCGTATCCGCAGATCCCGGCCCCGAGCCATCGCCGGTCGACCTGCTGCGCCGGCTGCGCGCCCGAAGCGCCGGTGACCCGGTCACCCACGTCGAACGGGTGCCGGCCCGCGCCGGAGTGCCCGCACCGTGGCCGCCGTGGGCGCCCGTGGAGCTGCGCGAGGCGTTCGCCCGCCGCGGCGTGGTCGCGCCCTGGCGGCACCAGGCCGAGGCGGCCACCCTGGCGTACGACGGCGGCCACGTCGTGGTCGCCACCGGCACCGCGTCCGGCAAGTCCCTGGCGTACCAGCTCCCATCGCTGGCCACGCTGCTCGCCGACCCCCGGGCCACCGTGCTGTACCTGGCGCCGACCAAGGCGCTCGCCGCCGACCAGCTGCGGGCCGTGGCCGGGCTGGAACTGGAGGGCGTACGCCCGGCCTGCTACGACGGGGACACTCCGCGCGCCGAGCGGGAGTGGATTCGCCGGCACTCCCGGTTCGTGCTGACCAACCCGGACATGCTGCACCACGGCATCCTGCCCGGGCACGCCCAGTGGTCGGGCTTCCTGCGCCGGCTGGCGTACGTGGTGATCGACGAGTGCCACACCTACCGGGGGGTGTTCGGCTCGCACGTCGCGCACGTGCTGCGCCGGCTGCGCCGGCAGTGCGCCCGGTTCGGGGCCACCCCGGTGTTCGTGCTCGCCTCGGCGACCTCCGGCGACCCGGCGACCGCGGCCGGACGGCTGACCGGCCTGCCGGTGACGGCGGTCACCGAGGACGCCTCGCCGCGCGGCGGGGTGACCTTCGCACTCTGGGAGCCGCCGCTGCTGCCACCCGACTCGTCGGCGACCTCGTCCCCGGCGCCCGCCCAGGCGGCGGGCGGGCACGACGACGTGCCGGACCTCATCCAGGTCCGCCGGTCGGCGCTGCGGGAGACCGCGGACCTGCTCGCCGACACGGTCGCCGAGGGGGTACGCACGCTCGCGTTCGTCCGGTCCCGCAAGGGCGCCGAAGTGGTGGCCGCCAGTGCGCGCCGGTCGTTGGACGAGGCGGTGCCGGGGCTCGGCAAGCGGGTGGCCGCCTACCGGGGTGGCTACCTGCGTGAGGAGCGGCGTGAGTTGGAGCGGGCGCTGCTGCACGGTGACCTGCTGGGCCTGGCCTCCACCAACGCGCTCGAACTGGGCGTGGACCTGATCGGCCTGGACGCGGTGCTGATCTGCGGGTATCCGGGCACCCGGGCGTCGCTCTGGCAGCAGGCCGGCCGCGCCGGGCGCTCCGGGCAGGAGGCCCTGGCTGTGCTGGTGGCCCGGGACGATCCACTGGACACCTATCTGGTCCACCACCCGGAGGCGATCTTCGGTGCGCCGGTGGAGGCGACGGTGCTCGACCCGGCCAACCCGTACGTGCTGGCCCCGCAGCTCGCCTGCGCCGCGGCCGAGGCCCCGCTGACCCCGGCCGACCTGACACTCTTCGGTGACGGGGCGAAGGAGGCGATCGACGAGCTGGTGACGGCCGGGGCGCTGCGGCAACGGCCCACCGGCTGGTACTGGCGGCACCGGGAGCGCCCCGAGGTGGACCTGCGCGGCCAGGGCGGCGCCCCGGTCTGCGTGGTGGAGTCGGCCACCGGCCGGCTGCTGGGCACGGTCGACGGCGGCTCCTCGCACTTCCTGCTCCACCCCGGCGCGGTCTACCTGCACCAGGGCGTCTCGTACGTGGTGGACGACCTCGACCTCGCCGACGGCTGCGCGCTGGTGCACGTGGAGGAGCCGGACTGGTCCACTCACGCCCGGGACGTCACCGACCTGTCCGTGGTGTCGGTGCGCTCCTACGTGGACGCCGGGCCGGTCGGCATGTTCCTCGGCGAGGTGGACGTGACCAGCCAGGTGGTGTCGTACCAGCGACGCCGGATCGCCACCGGTGAGGTGATCGACACCCGGCCGCTCGACCTGCCCACCCGGGAGCTGCGCACGGTGGCGGTCTGGTTCACCCTGTCGCCGCAGTCACTGGCCGCAGCCGGTGTGCAGGCCCCGGACGTGCCGGGTGCGCTGCACGCCGCCGAGCACGCCGCGATCGGCCTGCTGCCGCTGATGGCCACCTGCGACCGGTGGGACATCGGCGGGCTCTCCACGGCGGTGCACCCGGACACCGAGGCGCCGACCGTCTTCGTCTACGACGGACACCCCGGCGGTGCGGGCTTCGCCGAGCGGGCGTACGGGACAGCGTCGGCGTGGCTGCGGGCCACCCGGGACGCGATCGCGGAGTGCGGCTGCGAGACGGGTTGCCCGTCCTGCGTGCAGTCGCCGAAGTGCGGCAACGGCAACAACCCGCTCTCCAAGCCGGACGCGATCCGGGTGCTCGACGTGGTGCTGGCGAACCTGCCCGCCTGAACCACCTTGCATGATCCCGAGCCGGACGGGGCACAATGATGGGAGCGCTTCCATCGATGCCTGCCTTTTCTGCCCGTCCCGTGCCCAAGGAGGAGCCGTGGCCGACACCATCGCCGAGACCGTCGACCTGCTCTACACCATCGACCAGGAGAAACTCACCCTCGACCAGCAGATCGCGCTCGGATCCGCACTGGCCGCCCTGGCCCAGGCAGAACGGCTGGAGCAGATCAACGAGCGGCTGCAGGGCATCCACCAGGTTCTCAACGGCTGGGCGCTGCGCGTCACCGTCGACGGCCGCTGACCTCTGCAGGGACGGCCGCACGGTCACGGGTGGGAGCGCCGGGACGCGGGCCGGCGGCGGTCGCCGGGCTGTGCGAGACTCCGGCGCACAATCCCCCTGAGGAGACCAGATGCAGCTCGACAACTTGCAGACCCTGCAGCAGTTCCACATCCGCCAGCGGCTGCGGATGATGGTCAACCAGTACGAGGTCCGGGCGGTCTCGCCGGACGGCACCGAGGGTGAACTGCTGGCCTTCGCGCAGCAGAAGCGGCTCGCCTTCAAGGAGCAGGTGACGATCTACACCGACGACTCCAAGCAGCAGCCCCTGCTCGGCTTCAAGGCCCGCCAGCGCCTCGACCTGGGCGCCACGTACGACGTGACCGACGCGGCCGGCAACCCGATCGGCCTGTTCCGCAAGGACTTCGCCCAGTCGCTGCTCCGTTCCACCTGGCACGTCGAGCAGAACGGCCTGCCGCAGGTGACGGGCCAGGAGCGCAGCATGCCGGTGGCGCTGCTGCGCCGGTTCGTCGACTCGCTGTCCTGGCTGCCGTACCACTTCGACTTCACCGCCGGCGGCCAGCCCGTCTTCTCGGTCGTGAAGAAGTGGGGCCTGCGCGACAAGTACATCGTCGAGGTACAGAACCCGCAGATCGACCGCCGCCTGGTCATCGCCATGGCCGTCGCTCTCGACGCGCTCCAGTCCCGCTGACCCACCCCGGCTCACCGAGCCACCCATCTTCTCGCCCGCTGGCCGGGACACGGGCCCGTCGGCCCACGTCCCGGCCAGCCGGCTGTCGGGCCGCCTGCTGTTCTGCGGCGCCTCTGGACCTGATGTCGTAGACGCATCGCGGCTGATGCCGTCGATGGGTGCGGGCCGCGCATCGTTCAACCGCGCACCGGGCCCGCGCGGGCCGTTGACGCCACTACCCGGGTCAGGCCGGGCAGCGGCGTGATCGCCACCTGGACGGTCACCAGCACATCCAGCCCGTCGGTACGACAGTCGACCAGCCGGCCACCGTTGCGACCAGCGATGTCCGCAGCGGACGCACACGCCGCCGCGTCGCCGTCGAGCGCCCTGGCCGCCCCGGCCAGCGCACCCAGGTCGGCCGCCACCGCCGCCCGTTGCGCCGCCATTCCGGCCGCGGCGACGGCGGCGCCGAATGTCCCCACCAGCACGAACACCAGACCCATCGCGAGCAGGAGCACGGTTGCCCCGCCTCGCTCAGCCTCCGTCCGCTCCGCATCGGGCGTGTGCCCGGGCGGGTATGCAGTCTCCGTCCGCTCCGCGTCGGGCCTGTCCCCGGGCGGGCATGCAGTCTCCGTCCGCTCGGCGTCGAGCCTCTCCCGGTGCGGACATTCGGTTTCCGGTGGCTCGGTGTGCGGTCGCTCGGTTTCCGGTGGCTCGGTGTGCGGTCGCTCGGGGTGCGGTCGCTCGGGGTGCGGTCGTTCATGGCGGAGGTGCGCCCGGCCCGGCCCGGTCTGCTGCTTCGGCATGCCTGGGCATTGGTTCATCGGCTGCCCTCGGTGGCCCCGGGTTCCACGGCCGCGACGGCGGTAGCGACCACGGTGATCCGCGGGAGGCGACCGCCCAACGCGCGTACGGGCGCCCGGACCGTCGCCTGCGCCCGGTCGCCGTCGACCGACACCGACACCTCCGCCCCCGGCGGCGCCGCGCGCAGGCCGCCGGCACTGCCGTCCGCGCCCCGGGCGGCGGCCAGCGCCGCCTCCCGGGCCACGTGCAGGCAACTCGCCCGGGTGCTGACCGCGTTGACCGCGGCCAGGCCGGTGAGCAGGAGCAGGAGCAGCGCCGGCAGGCCGGCCGCCAGTTCGGCGGTGAAGGACCCCCGGTCCCCACCGGCTGCCCGGTCGACGAAGCGGAATCTCCGTCCGCCGCCGGCCGCCCACCCGGTGGTGCCGGACCCCCGACAGCGGCCGGTCTGCCGGCGCCCGATCACTTGAGCGCCCGGTCGATCACGGCGGTCAACGCCGACTGGACGTTGCCGGAGGTCAACACCTTCAACAGGATCCCCGCGAAGGCGACGGCGGCGAGAGTGCCGACGGCGTACTCGGCGGTGTTCATCCCGGCGTCGCCGTGCAGGCGGGCCATGAACCAGTCGTTGCACACGACGGTCATCGGGCCCACCGGCAAGCCGGTGGAGATGCAGATCCGCACGTACGCGATGCACCGCACCGCCGAGTTCGGCATCGCCGCGCACTGGAAGTACAAGGAGCACAAGGGCACCCAGATCGTCGGCCCGCCGGCGCACATCGACGAGATGACCTGGCTGCG
>NZ_JBSFYP010000002.1:199721-325030 GCF_053599835.1 Micromonospora sp. NPDC005163 | reverse complement strand
GGCGCGGGTTCGGCCGGCGCGGCCGCCGACAGCGGGGCCGGCGCGTCCGCCGACGGTGTGGCCGCCGACAGCGGGGCCGGCGCGGGCGCCGACGGTACGGGAGCCGCCTGGACGGCCAGCGCGGGGATCCCGAGCGGCTCCGCCGGCGGGCTGTCGGCGGGCGGGGTCAGGCGGGAGGTGACCGGGACCCGGGCCACGCCGACCACGATGGGCGGGGCGAGCAGGTCCACCAGGTGGGCGGGAAGGTCGGGACGAACCACCGGCCAGCGGGAGTCGTCGACCGACCAGTAGGCCGCGCCGGAAGTCTCGATCACCCCCTGCCGGGTCAGTTGATCGTCACCGGACGCACGGTGCTTGGCCATCGGGATTGCCTCCACGAGCTGCGGGGTGCGGCCCTGCGGGTCGCTGCGGCGGACACCGAGGGAAACGAGGCCGCCCGTCCACCGGTGACGCCGTGACCGTTCCCGGCCCCGGCGGCGCACCCGGCGTCCGACGCGACGCGCCCCCGCCCGGGCAACCGACGGTGTCCGGAACGGGGGCGCGTGGTGGTCGTGGATCAGTCGAAGATCGGGCCCTGCTCGCGGGTGCGCTTGAGCTCGTAGAAGCCCGGGGTGCCGGCGACCAGCAGTACGCCGTCCCAGAGCCGGCCGGCAGCCTCCCCCTTCGGCGCCGGCGTGATCACCGGGCCGAAGAACGCGACCTGGCCACCGTCCGGGCCGGGTGCGTGGATCACCGGGGTGCCCACGTCCTGCCCGACCGGCCGCATACCGGCCTCGTGGCTGGCCCGCAGCGCCGCGTCGTGCTCGGTGCCGCCGGCCACCTCGGCCAACGACGGGTCCAGGCCGGCGTCGGTCAGCGCGGCGGCGAACAGCTCCGGCCCGAGCTGCTCCTTGCCGAGGTGGATCCGGGTGCCCAGCGCCGTGTAGAGCTTGCGGACGGCATCCGAGCCGTAGCGCTCCTCCACGGCGATGCAGACCCGCACTGGACCCCAGCCGCTCTTCATCAGCTCCTGGTACTGCTCGGGCAGGTCCCGGCCCTCGTTGAGCACCGACAGGCTCATCACGTGGAAACGGATGTCCACGTCCCGGACCTGCTCGACCTCCAACAGCCAGCGGGAGGTGATCCACGCCCACGGGCAGATCGGATCGAACCACATGTCCACGGCGACACGTTCGGTCACGGTGAGGTCCCTTCGCGACAGGTGGCGCCGGCGATCCGGCGTCTCCACGAATCTTCACCCCGGGCCGCGCCGGCTGGCACCCGAATCAGAGCGTGACCTCGGCCACCGGCGGCTGCCGGTACGTGGAAGACTCGGATCCGGACCGGCCGCCACGAGCGGTCGGCGGACGGGCGCCGCCGGGCGTACGGCGAGACGTGGGATGGAGACGAACAGTGCCGGGAGTGCGCAACCTGACGCAGGTGGAGGCGACCGAGCGGGCCCGCCTGCTCGACGTTACGGGGTACGACATCAGTCTGGACCTGTCGACGGCCGTGCTGGCGGCCGACGGCCGCACGTTCCGGTCGACGACCGAGGTCCGGTTCCGCTGTGCCGAGCCGGGCGCGAGCACGTTCATCGAGGTGGCCGCCGACGCGGTGCGTTCCGCCACCTTGAACGGCGCTCCGGTCGACCTGTCCGACTGGTCGGCCGAGAAGGGCCTGACCCTGTCCGGGCTGGACAGCGAGAACACCCTGGTGGTCGACGCCGACTTCGGCTATTCCAACAGTGGTCAGGGGCTGCACCGCACGGTCGACCCGGTGGACGGCGAGACGTACCTCTACAGCCAGTTCGAAACGGCCGACGCGCAGCGGGTCTTCGCCTGCTTCGACCAGCCGGACCTGAAGAGCGTGTACACCTGGCACGCCACCGTGCCGGCGCACTGGCGGGCGGTGTCCAACATGCCGGTGCAGCGCGAGGAGCCGGCGGGTGAGGGGCTCAAGACGCTGCACTTCACCGAGTCGCCCCGGATGAGCACCTACATCACGGCGATGTGCGCCGGGCCGTACCACGAGGTGCGCGACACCCACGACGGCATCGACCTGGGCGCGTTCTGCCGGGCGTCGATGGCGCCCTACCTCGACACGGACGACCTGTTCCTGATCACCAAGCAGGGCTTCGACTTCTTCCACGAGAAGTTCGGGGTGCGCTACCCGCTGCCGAAGTACGACCAGCTCTGGGTGCCCGACTTCAACGCCGGCGCGATGGAGAACTTCGGCTGCGTGACGCACGCCGAGTCGCACTACCTGTTCCGCTCGCAGGTCACCGACTTCGAGTACGAGCAGCGCGCCAACACGATCCTGCACGAGATGGCCCACATGTGGTTCGGCGACCTGGTCACCATGCGCTGGTGGAACGACCTGTGGCTGAACGAGTCGTTCGCCGAGTGGGCCAGCCACTGGTGCAACACCAACGCCACCCGCTTCACCGAGGCGTGGACGACGTTCCTGTCCATCCGGAAGAACTGGGGCTACCGGCAGGACCAGCTCTCCTCCACCCACCCGGTCTACACCGAGATGCCGGACATGGAGGCCGTGGAGGTCAACTTCGACGGCATCACCTACGCCAAGGGCGCGAGCGTGCTCAAGCAGCTCGTCGCGTACGTGGGTGAGGAGCCGTTCGTGGCCGGGCTGCGGGCATACTTTGGCAAGCACGCCTGGGGCAACGCCACCTTCGACGACCTGCTCACCGAGCTGGAGGCGGCCTCGGGCCGGGAGCTGCGCAAGTTCGCCGCGCAGTGGCTGGAGACCGCGCAGGTCAACACGCTGCGCCCGGAGGTGACGATCGGCGCGGACGGCACGTACCAGCAGGTCGTCGTCCGGCAGGAGGCGCCGGCCGCGTACCCGACGATGCGGACGCACCGGATCGGCGTGGGCCTGTACGACCTGACCGACGGGCGGCTGGTCCGCCGCGAGCGGCACGAGGTGGACGTGACCGGCGAGCGCACCGACCTCGCCGAGCTGCGCGGCGTCCGGGCGGCCGACGTGCTGCTGCTCAACGACGACGACCTGAGTTACACCAAGCTGCGCCTCGACGACCGGTCGATGGCCACGGTGGTGCAGCACATCGGTGGCTTCGAGTCGTCGCTGGCCCGGGCGTTGTGCTGGACCGCGGCGTGGGACATGACCCGCGACGCGGAGCTGGCGGCCCGCGACTACGTGGCGCTGGTGGTCAGCGGGCTGCCCGCCGAGACCGACATCAACCTGGTCACCGCCACCCTGCGGCAGGCGACCACCACCCTCACCCTGTACGCCGACCCCGCCTGGGCGCCGACCGGCTGGGCCGAGCTGGCCCGCACCGCGAGGGACGCGCTCGCGGCGGCCGAGGCGGGCAGCGGGTTCCAGCTGGCCTGGGCCCGGGCGTACGCCTCGGCGGCCCGCTCCGAGGAGGACCTGGCCACCCTGCGCGGCTGGATGGACGGCTCCGGCGCGCCGGCCGGGCTGACCGTGGACACCGAGCTGCGGTGGACGGTGCTCGGCGCGCTGGTGGCCAACGGCGCGGCCGGCGCCGCCGAGGTCGAGGCGGAGCTGGCCGGTGACCGCACCGCCAGTGGCGAGCGGGAGGCCGCGTACGCGCACGCGCTGGTGCCGACCGCGGAGAACAAGACCGCCGTGTGGGCGCTGCTGACCGGCCCGGACGCGCTGCCCAACTGGCGGCACCGGGCGCTGTTGCAGGGCTTCGCCCACCCGGCGCAGGTGGAGCTGGTCGCCCCGTACCGGGAGCGGTACTTCGCGGCGGTCGGCCAGGTGTGGGCCACCCGGGACAGCGAGCCGGCGCAGGAGTTCGCCCAGCTGGCGTACCCGACCTACCTGGTGGAGGACGACACGGTGGCGGCCACCGACGCGTGGCTGGCCGGCGACGGGCACCCCGGCCCGCTGCGCCGGCTGGTCGCCGAGGGCCGCGACGGCGTCGTGCGGGCGCTCAAGGCCCGAGCGAAGGACGCCCAGGGCGCCTGATCGGCCGTATCCGACCGAGGGGTCGGCGTGGGCGGCAGCCCGCGCCGGCCCCTCGGCGTGAAACCAGCCCGCACAGAGCGAAGCCCGGCCCGCTGAAAGCGGGCCGGGCTTTCTCGTATGAGGAAGGGCTCAGCCCTTGCCGGCGTGGCTGGCGAGCTGGTCGAGGCCGTTGATGATGCCGCCGGCCAGGTCGCCCCCGCTGAACGCGCCGACCATGGAGAGCGCGGCCAGCTTGGCGTACGTGTCGGGGATGCGCTTGCGGGAGTGCCGTCCGGTGACGATCTCCAGCTGCCGCTGGTTGGGCGACACCGCGATCAGCACCGACTTGTCGGGGTTGGCGAGCTGGCGGTGCAGCCGCTGGGCGTGCTCCCGGACCGGCTCGTCGAGGCCGCCGACGAAGACCGAGAAGACCAGGCCGGTGCCCTGGTCGGCCAGGCGTAGCGCCTCGTCGATGCGCAGCAACTGACGGGTCGAGAACGGCCCGTCCAGCACCTCGGGCGGATTTACCGTCCCGGCCTGCTCCTCACCAACGGTCACTTGCGCCTCCGGTTCCACCGGCCGGCGCCTCAACGCTGGCCTGCTCAAGCTTGTGGCTGGTCAGCGCGGGCGCCTGCGCGCCCGCAGTCAGCGCGGTGCCGGCCGAGTCGGCCAGCTGCTCCGGGCGGCCAAGGAACCAGACCGGAGTGAAGTCGAAGGGTCGGCCCGGGCGGTAGCGCTTGGAGCCACCACCACCACCGGTACCACCGCCGCGGCCGCCGGCGTACGCCAGGCCGGCGATCACCAGCACTGCGGCCGCCGGGATGCCGACGAAGACCAGCAACGTCTCGGTAACAGACAATCCCAACGCCCCCAGGCGGAAGAAGGACCTCGAACAACCGGGTCGGATGAACGATCATGATGGCGATCGGCCGACTCCGTCGCCATTCACGTTAGCGGAGTCGACGGCCCGCCAGATTGCGGGGTGCCGATCCCATTGGTCACACCAGTTCTCCAGTTGCGCAGCGGCCGCGATGAGTCGCGCGTCGTCGCCGTACCGGCCGGTGAGCAGCACCCCGACGGGCAGGCCGTCGGTGGTCGTGCCCAGCGGCAGGGACACGGAGGGATCGCCGGTGACGTTGAAGATGGCGCAGTAGGGCGAAAAGCGGCGTTGCCGGTCGAAATCGGCCGCCGGGTCGCCGTCCGCGGTGAACCAGCCGACGGGTGCCTGCGGTGTGGCCAGGGTGGGACAGAGCAGCAGATCGCAGCCTGCGGTGCGGCGGGCGCCCAGGCGTACCTGGGCCTGCAACTCGCCGAGGGTGGCGGCCAGGGCGCCGGCGGAGACCTCGGCACCCCGGGCTCGCAGCAGCCGGGTCAGCGGCAGCAGCTCCGACTCCCGCTGCGGTGGCACCGGGGCCAGCGCCAGCACGTACCAGATGACTTCGAACAGCGGCCACGCCTCCGGCCCGAGCGGCGCCGGCACCTCGACCACCTCGTGGCCTGCGGCGGTGAGCAGCGCGGCCGCCCGGTCCACGGCGGCCACGCAGTCGGGGTGCACCGGCTCGTCGGCGAGCATCGGGGTGGTGAACCGGCCGATCCGCAGTCGGCCGGGCTCGGCCCGGCGGGCGGCGGCCAGGTAACCGCCGGGCGGCGCGGCCGGCGGCAGGTAGGGCTCACCGGGCACCGGCACGGCCATGACGTCGAGTAGTGCGGCGACGTCGGTGACGGTCCGGCCGAGCGGCCCGCTGGTGGGCAGGCCGAAAGCGCCGGAGCCGAGCGGCCCGCCGGAGACCAGGCCGCGGCTGGGTTTGTAGCCGACCAGGCCGCAGAGCGACGCCGGGATGCGCAGCGAGCCGCCGCCGTCGGAGCCCTGGGCGACCGGGACCAGCCCGGCCGCGACCGCCGCCGCCGCGCCGCCGCTGGAGCCGCCGGCGGTGTACGCGAGCTGCCACGGATTGCGGGCCGGCGGCGCGACCCGGCCCTCCGAGTAGAGCGAGCAGCCCAGCTCGGAGGTGGTCGTCTTGCCCAGGCTCACCAGCCCGGCGGCCTTGATGAACCGGACCACGTCGGCGTCGACCGGCGGGACGAAGTCGACGAAGGCAGCCGACCCGAAGGTGGTGCGGACCCCGGCGGTCAGAGTCAGGTCCTTGATCGCGGTCGGTACGCCGTGCAGCGGGCCACGTCCCTCGGCGGGCACGGCGTCGGCCGCGCGGGCGGCCTCCCGGGCCAGTTCCGGAGTGACCGTGACGAAAGCGCCCACGGTGTCGCCGATCGCCGCCACCCGGCGCAGGTGGTGCTCGACCAGGTCCCCGCTGGACAGCTCGCCGCGCGCCACGGCGGCGGCCTGCTCCAACGCGGTCAGGTCGTGCATGTCGGCCATGCCGTCATCCTGCCGGCCGCCGGCCTCCGGTGCACTCGTCACGCGCCGACGATCGGCAACCGGCCGCCGCCGCTCTCGCCGCCGCGCCCTTGGTCGCCGTACAGCCGCTCGTCGCGGGTGCCCGCCCGGTTCCCGCTCGATTGCTCCGCCGCTGCCGCCGGACCGCCGACAGTCCTTCAGACAGCCTTTGCACTGCTTCAACGCACGCAACAAGGGAGCGTCCGATATCCGGACGGTCGGTGTTGCGTGGAGTGAAGCAGAGCAAAGGCTGTCGAGGGGGTGGGTAAGGCCGCCACCGTCGTTGGGAAGGCCGCCACCGCGGGGGGCGAGCCAGCAAGCAAGGGCGACCGCGCTCAGCCGTGCAGGAAGCGCAGGGCGTTGGTGGCGAGGACCTTGTCGCGCTGCTCGGCGGTGAGGAAGTCGGCCGCGCGGACCACCGCGCCGGCCGGCCGCTCGCCCAACGGGTACGGATAGTCGCTGCCGACCAGCACGCGGTCCTCTCCCATGGTGTCGACCAGCAGGCGCAGCGCGGGCGGCGCGAAGACCACCGAGTCGACGCTGAACCGGTCGACGTAGCTGCTCGGCGGAGCTGCCGACGCGCCACGGACCAGGTCGCCACGGCGGTGCCAGGCGTTGTCGGCGCGGCCGAGCCAGAACGGGAAGCTGCCGCCGCCGTGCGCGAAGCAGAGCCGCAACGTCTCCGGCACCCGGTCGAAGACGCCGCCCAGGATCATCGCCAACACCGACAGGTGCGTCTCGGCGGGCATCCCGGTGAGCCAGCGGGCCATCCACCGGTCCAGGCGGGGGCCGCCCGGCATGTCCCACGGATGGACGAAGACCGGCGCCCCCACCTCAGCGCAGTGCTGGAGGAAGGTGACCACGCCGGCGTCGTCCAGGTCCCGGTCGCCGACGTGGTTGCCGATCTCCACGCCGACGTGCCCGGCGGCCAGGCAGCGGTCCAGTTCGGCGCAGGCGGCGTCCGGGTCCTGCAACGGCACCTGGCAGAACGGCACCAACCGGTCGCCGCCGCCCGCGGTGACCTCCAGGGTCAGGTCGTTGAAGATCCGGGCGACCTTCACGGCCTGATCGGCGGGGCGGTCGTAGCTGAAGAAGACCGGTGTCGGCGAGACGACCTGCACGTCCACGCCGTCCGCGTCCATGTCGGCCAGTCGGCTCGCCGCATCCCAACACTCGGCGCCGACCGGCCGGAACTCCGACTCCCCCACCATGATCATCGCGGCCCGCTCGGAGTCGACCCGCAGCCAGGGCCAGCCGGACCCGCCGCACGCGGCGCCGAGGTCCGGCCATCCCTTCGGTACGACGTGCGTGTGCACGTCGACCACGCCTGCGGGCATCAGCCCTTGCCCGGGTGCAGCGTGCCGCAGTTGGCGCAGGTACGCGCGGCCTCATCGGCGTAGAACGCCTGGAACACCGGCGGCAGATCGGCGGCGATGTCCCGGACCTGCAACTCGACCTCGTGCACCTTGTGCCCGCACTCCGGGCAGTACCACTGGAACGTCTCCAGCGTGCCCTCCTCGCGGACCCGCTCGACCACGACACCGATCGAACCGGCCTCCGGCCGCTGCGGCGAGTGCGGGGTGTTCCGCGGCAGCATCCACATCTGCCCCTCGCGCACGTGCACCGTGCGCGGCCCCTCGGGGCTCATGAGGTTGATGTGCATGTTGCCCTTGACCTGGTAGAAGAACTCCTCGTACGGGTCCACGTGGAAGTCGGTGCGCTGGTTGGGCCCGCCCACCACCATCACGATGAAGTCGTCCCCGCCGGGGAACATCTCCTTGTTGCCGACCGGCGGCTTCAACAGGTGCTGGTTGTCCGCGATCCATCCCGGAAAACTGAACGGCTCGGCGATCTCACTCACGACTGACCTCCCGAGGGAAGAAGGGCCACGGCCTGAATCTCGATGAGCAGGTGCGGGTGGGGCAACTGGTGCACCGCCACCGTCGTGCGGGTCGGCCCGGACGCGTCGAAGAACTCCGCCCACACCTCGTTGTAACCACCGAAGTCGTTCATGCTGACCAGGTACGACGTCACCTGGACGAGGTCGGCCAGGTCGGCGCCGACCGAGCGCAGCAGATCCCGGACGTTCTCGACGACCGCGCGCGTCTGCACCCGGATGTCGAGGTTCGTCGTCCCGAACTCGTCCACCTCGACACCGGCGAACGAGTTGTCCGCCCGCCGGGACGACGTACCGGAGACGAAGACGAACCCGCCCGCGACCTTGACGTGCGGAAACGCCCCCCGCGGTGTGGCCTTTCCGGCCACCACCCGCGCCCCGCCGCTCATGCCGACGCCTTCAACGACGCCGTGCCGAGCTTCTCCACCACGGCCCGCACGTGCGCACCCGGACGCAGCGGCACCGCGGCGGTGGCGGCGCCGGCCAGGAAGACCCACCCGGACTGCAGGCGCACGCCGTGCCGGCCGGCCAGCCGGATGCCCTCGTCGAGCGCCCGACGCGGATCGCCGAGGATCGCCGCCGTCGAGCCGACCTGAACGACCCGCCCGTCGACCTCCAGCAACACGCCGAGGTTGTCCAACCCGTCCGGCACCGGCGACCACGGCCCGATGACGAACGCCGCGGCCGAGGTGTTGTCTGCGATCACGTCCGGCAGGGAGAACCGGAAGTCGGCGTACCGGGAGTCGATCAGCTCGATCGCCGGGGCGACCGCGCGGACCGCCGAGGCGAAGTCGCCGACCTGCTCGCCCGGCTCGGGCAGCCGGTCCAGCAGGAACGCCACCTCCGGCTCGACCCGGGGGTGGATGTACGCGGCCGGGTCGACGACGCCGCCGTCGGGCACCCGCATCGCGTCGGTGAGCCGCCCCCAGATCACCTCGTCCACGCCGACCTGCGCCATCTTCGCCTTGCTGGTCAGACCCATCTTCAGCCCGACCAGCCGCTCACCCCGGTCCAGTCGGCGCTGCACCAGCGCCGCCTGCACGCCGTACGCGCTCGGCACGTCCAGCCCCACCTCCGCGGCGAGCTGTGGAATGGCGGTGGCGGTGTCCGCCGCCGCGCCGAGTTTCGCCGCGACGCCCACGGTGTCCACGCCGATCATTGCGCCACCTTCTTCTCGCGCTGACCCACCAGGTCCAGCGCCACGTCCACGATCATGTCCTCCTGGCCGCCGACCATCCGTCGCCGTCCCAGCTCGACCAGGATCGAACGGACGTCGACGCCGTACTTCGCCGAGGCCCGTTCGGCGTGCCGCAGGAAGCTGGAGTAGACCCCGGCGTACCCCAGGGAGAGCGTCTCCCGGTCCACCTGGACCGGCCGGTCCTGCAGCGGACGGACCAGGTCGTCGGCGGCGTCCATCAGCGCGAACACGTCGCAGCCGTGCCGCCAGCCGTGCAGCTCGGCGACCGCGACGAAGACCTCCAGCGGGGCGTTGCCGGCGCCGGCGCCCATCCCGGCCAGTGAGGCGTCCACCCGCACGGTCCGACCGTGCGCCGCGTCGGCGTCGGCCGGGGCGGACCCGGTGACCCGGCCGTGCTCGACGGCGAGCACGCTGTTGGCCACCCCGAGGGACAGGTTGTGGTGGGCGTGGATGCCGATCTGCGTCTCCGGCTCCAGCACCTGCCGGTACGCGTCGACGCGCTGCGCCACGTCGGACATCAGCAGCCGGCCACCCGAGTCGGTGACGTAGACGCAGTGCGCGCCGTACGACTCCATCAGCTTGGCCTGCCCGGCCAGCCCGGCCGGGTCGTTCATGTGCGACATCATCAGGAACCCGGCCACGTCCATGCCGTTCTCCCGCGCCCAGGAGATGTGCTGGGCGGAGATGTCGGCCTCCGTGCAGTGGGTTGCGATGCGGACGCTGGTCACCCCGAGGGCCTTCGCCGCCTTCAGGTCGGCGATGGTGCCGATGCCCGGCAGCAGCAGGGTCGTCAGCTTCGCCGTGGTCAGCACCTCGGCGGCAGCGGAGATCCACTCGGCGTCGCTGGCCGCGCCGTGGCCGTAGTTGACGCTGGAGCCGGCGAGCCCGTCGCCGTGCGCCACCTCGATAGCGGCCACCCCGGCGGCGTCCAGCGCGGCGGCGATGGCGCGCACCTGGTCGACCGTGTACCGGTGGGCAATGGCGTGCATGCCGTCGCGCAGCGTCACGTCCTGGATGTACAGGGCCGTCATCGGGCGATCACCTCACGCAGCGCGACCAGCCGCTCCGCGGTACGCAGCGCGGCGGAGGTCATGATGTCCAGATTGCCGGCGTACGCCGGCAGGTAGTGCCCGGCGCCGGAGACCTCCAGGAAGACCGACACCTGCAGGGCGGTGAGCTGACGCCCGAGCGTCGGCAGGTACGCCTCCACCCGGTCGAACTGCACGTCCTGCTTGAGGCGGTAGCCGGGGACGTACTCCTGCACGGTCGCCACCATGTCGGCCACCCCGGCGGCGATGGCGGCGGTGTCGGCGTCGGCGTCCGGGCAGAGGCAGTAGACGGTGTCGCGCATCAGCAGCGGCGGGTCCGCCGGGTTCAGCACGATGATCGCCTTGCCCCGTTCGGCGCCGCCGACCACCTCGATGGCCCGGGCCGTCGTCTCGGTGAACTCGTCGATGTTGGCCCGGGTGCCCGGCCCGGCCGAGCGGGACGCGATCGACGCGACGATCTCCCCGTACGCCACCGGGGTGACCCGGCGCACCGCGGCGACGATCGGCACGGTCGCCTGCCCGCCGCAGGTCACCATGTTCACGTTCGGCTCGTGCAGGTGCTCGTCGAGGTTGACCGGCGGCACCACGTACGGGCCGAGCGCGGCGGGGGTCAGGTCGACCACCGTGCGGCCGTGCGCGCGCAGCACCTCGTCGTGTCGCCGGTGCGCGCCGGCCGACGTGGCGTCGAAGACCAGCTCGACGTCGGCGAACTCCGGCATCGCGACCAGCCCGTCCACGCCCTCGGCGGTGGTGGCCACGCCGAGCCGGCGGGCCCGTGCCAGGCCGTCGGAGGCCGGATCGATGCCGGCCATCGCCACCATCCGCAGCTGGCTGCTGAGCCGCAGCACCTTGATCATCAGGTCGGTGCCGATGTTTCCGGAACCGAGCACCGCCACACCGGTCGTCACTGACCACCCTCCTTGCTGAAACACGTCCGCACCGAGCCCAGCCCGGAGATCCGCGCCTCGTACGCGGCCCCCGGAGTGACCGGAACCATCGGGCCGAGGGCCCCGGAGAGCACCACGTCCCCGGCGCGCAGCGGGTCACCCGCGCGAGCCAGCGTGCCGGCCAGCCAGTGCAGGGCGTGCAGCGGGTTGCCCAGGCAGGCCGCGCCGGCGCCCACCGAGACCGGCTCACCGGCGTGCTCCAGCACCATCCCGCAGAGCCGCAGGTCGAGGTCGGCGAGCCGGCGCGGCGTGGTGCCGAGCACGAAGAGCCCGCTGGAGGCGTTGTCGGCGACCGTGTCCACGATGGAGATGTCCCAGGCGGCGATCCGTGAGTCGACGATCTCGATCGCCGGCAGCACGTGGTCGACGGCGCGGACCAGGTCGACCGTGGTGATCCGCGGCTCCGGTAGATCCTTGCCGAGCACGAACGCGACCTCCGCCTCGACCCGCGGCTGGAGCAGCCGGTCGATGGCCACCTCGGCGCCGTCGGCGACGGCCATCGCGTCGGTCAGCATGCCGAAGTCCGGTTGGAAGACCCCGAAGCTCTCCTGCACCGCCCGGGAGGTAAGCCCGATCTTCGCGCCGACCCGGCGCTCGCCCTGACCCTGCCAGGCCCGCGCCTGGAGCTGCTGCACGCGGTACGCCGACTCGACGTCGCCCTCCGTCAGCAGCCGGCCGCGCAGGGGTGGGCACGGCTTGCCGGTGGTGCGGGCCTCGGCCAGCTCCCGGTTGGCGGCCTCGATGTCAGCTTTCATGCCCGCTCCTCGCTGCGGTGGCTCACGACAGGTCCACGCAGACGTTGGTGAGTTCGGAGTAGAAGTTCAACGAGTGCACGCCACCCTCGCGGCCGATGCCGGACGCCTTCACCCCGCCGAACGGGGTACGCAGGTCGCGCAGGAACCAGGTGTTGACCCAGACAATGCCGGCGTCCAGCCGGGCACCGGCCCGGTGCGCACGGCCCACGTCCCGGGTCCACACCGTCGCCGCCAGCCCGTACTCGGTGCCGTTGGCCAGCGCGTACGCCTCGTCCTCGGTGTCGAACGGCGCGACGTGCACCACCGGGCCGAAGATCTCCTCGCGGTTGGTGCGGGCGTCCGCGCCGAGCCCGGTGAGCACCGTCGGCTGCACGTACGACCCGCCGTCGCGAGCGTCACCGAAGGTGGGCGTGCCGCCGCCGGTCAGCACCTTCGCGCCCTCGGCGCGGGCCAGCTCGTAGTGGCCGAGCACCTTGGCCCGGTGCTGATGGGAGATCAGCGGCATGGTGGCCGTCGCCTCGTCGGCCGGCCAGCCGTACGCCAGCTCGCCGGCCCGCTTCGCCAGCCGGGCGGTGAACTCCTCGAAGATCGGACGCTGGACGTAGATGCGCTCGGTGCAGAGGCAGACCTGCCCGCCGTTGGTGAAGCTGGAGCGCACCGAGCCGGCCACCGCAGCGTCCAGGTCGGCGTCGGCGAAGACCAGGCCGGCGTTCTTGCCGCCCAGCTCGAAGCTCACCGCCTTCACCCCGTCGGCGGCGGCTCGCATGATCGCGCCGCCGGTGGCCGACTCACCGGTGAAGGTGATCGCGTCCACCCCGGGGTGGCGGGTGAGGAACTCGCCGGCCGAGTCGGGCCCGAACCCGTGCACCAGGTTGAACACCCCGGCCGGTACGCCGGCGGCGGCCATCACCTCGGCGAGCACCGTCGCCGAGGCCGGCGTCTCCTCGCTGGGCTTGATCACCACGGCGTTGCCGCAGGCCAGCGCGGGGGCGACCTTCCAGGTGAGCAGCAGCAGCGGCAGGTTCCACGGCACGATCACCGCGACCACGCCGACCGGCTTGCGGACCGCGTAGTTGAGCGCCCGACCGCCGGTCGGCGTGACCGTGGTGAACGACTCGGTGGGCGCGGTCGCCACGATCTCCGCGAACGCCCGGAAGTTCGCCGCGCCCCGAGGGATGTCCAGCGTGCGGGCCTGGGCGATGGACTTGCCGGTGTCGGCGACCTCGGCGGTGACCAGGTCGTCGAAGCGGCGTTCCAGCTCGTCGGCGACCCGGCGCAGCACCTCGGCGCGCTCGCGTTCGCCCATCCGGCCCCACGGCCCGCGCAGCGCGGCCCGGGCGGCGGCCACCGCGTCGTCCACGGTGGACTTCGACGCCTCGGCCACCTCGAAGACCTGCTCGCCGGTCACCGGGCTCATTTTGGTGAACGTCGGCCCTCCGTCGACGAACTCGCCGGCCACGAAGTTGCGCAGCCGCGGTGGCCCGGCTGGCGCCCGGCCGTCCATCAGTCGGGGATCCCAGCTGCCAGTCATGCGCGCCTCCCTCGGCTGAGCGCCGCGCCGATCGCACCGACCAGCAGCAACGCGGCGCCGCCGGCGAGCACGCCGAGCGCCCGGTGCTGCCGGCGGACCCGACGGCGAACCTCGGCGTACGGGGTGGTGGAGAAGGACACCAGCTCGTACTGGGAAACGTACCGGCCGGGCAGCGCCCGTTCCAGTGCGTGCTCCACCCGCCGACCGAGCTGGAAGACCGGTGAGGCGACCTTGTCCCGCATCTCCACGAAGTTGGTCAACGCCATCCTCGCGATGGCCTCGGCGTTCTCCTGCCGCCGCCGCTGGAACAGGGGCAGCGCCGCCGCCCAGTCGTCGGCGCACTCGTCGAGACAGCGGTCCAGCTCCACCACGTCCTCGAAGGCGCAGTTGGCGCCCTGGCCGTAGAACGGCACGATGGCGTGCGCGGCGTCGCCGAGCAGGCCGACCGTGCCGTTGACCTGCCAGGGTGTGCAGCGGACCGTGCCGAGCACGCCCACCGGGTTGTGCTGGTAGTCGTCCACCAGGCCCGGCGCCAGCGGGATCACGTCCGGGTAGTGCTGGGCGAAGTGCCGCTCGATCGCGGCCGGGCTGTCCAGCGAGGCGAAGCTGCCTGCGCCCTGGTTGGGCCAGAACAGCGTGCAGGTGAAGGAGCGGTCCGGGTTGGGCAGGGCGATCATCATCGAGGTGCCGCGCGGCCAGATGTGCAGCGCGTCCGGATCCAGCGCGAAATCCCCGCCCAGTGGCGGCAGGGTCAGCTCCTTGTAGCCGTAGTCGAGGAGATCCACGCTCTCGCTCAGCAGCCCGTGCGCCAGCAGCTGCCCGCGTACCGCCGAGCCCGCGCCGTCGGCTCCAAGCACCACCGACGCCTTGGCGGTGACCGGGCCCTGCGGGGTGTCGAAGGTCAGGCCGCCGTCGGTCGGGTCGAGCCCGACCAGCCGGTGATCGAAGACGATCCGTACGCCGGGCAGCTCGGCGGCCGCGTCCAGCAGGGCGTTGTTCAGCGCACCCCGGCTGATCGAGTTGATCGCCCGGTCACCGGCCGCGCTGTACGACTGGAACTGCGGCTCCCCCTCGACCGGGTGGATCATCCGGCCGCGCATCGGCAGGGCGTCGGTCATCACCTGCTCGTCGAGGCCGATCCGGCGCAGCGCGTCCAGCCCGCGCTCGGAGAGCGCCAGGTTGATGGAGCGGCCCCGCTCCGCCGTGCCGGCGCGCGGGTCCGGCCGGCGCTCGTAGAGCGCCACCGGGTAGCCGCGCCGGGCCAGGAAGCAGGCGGCCAGGCAGCCAGCCAGTCCGGCGCCGATGATCGCGATCTCGTCGCGCTGGGAAGTCATGAGGACACCTGCCCAACCGTCGCGGCGAGCGCTGCGGCGGCCCGCCAACAGTCGTGATACGTGGAGTAGAGCGGCACCGGGGCGAACCGGACCACGTCCGGCTCCCGGGCGTCCGCGATCACGCCGTGTTCGTGCCGCAGGCGCTTGGTCAGCTCGGCGGCGCTACCGGCGCCGATCCGCACCGAGAGCTGGCAGCCCCGCCGGGCGGGGTCGCGCGGGGTGATGACGCGCAGCGGCCGGTCGGCGGTGACCTCGTCGAGCAGTTGCTCCAGCCAACCGGTGAGCCGCAGGCTGCGGACGCGCAACGCCGGCATGCCGACCGCGTCGAACAGCTCCAGCGAGGTGCGCACCGGGCCCATCGCGAAGATCGGCGGGTTGGAGATCTGCCAGGCCTCCACGGTGGCCGGTGGCCGGGACACCGGCGTCATCTCGAACCGGGTGGCCGCCGCGGTGCTCCACCACCCCTCGAAGCGGGGCAGGTCGGGGTCGCCGAGGTGCCGCTCGTGCACGAAGACACCGGCCAGCGCGCCCGGCCCCGAGTTCAGGTACTTGTAGGAGCACCAGGCGGCGAAGTCGACGTCCCAGTCGTGCAGGGCCAGCGGCACATTGCCGACCGCGTGCGCCAGGTCCCAACCGACCACCGCGCCGGCCGCCCGGCCGGCGGCCGTGATCGCCGGGATGTCGAGCAGCTCGCCGGTCAGGTAGTTGACCCCGCCGAGCAGCACCAGCGCCACCCGGTCACCCTCGGCGGCCAGGTATCCGGTCACGTCCTCGGTGCGCAGGGCGTCCTCGCCGGGGCGCGGGCGCAGCCGGACCACGGTCTCGTCCGGGTCCAGGCCGTGGAACCGCGCCTGGCTGCGCACCGCGTAGCTGTCCGAGGGGAACGCGGCGTCCTCGATGACGATGCGGGTGCGGGCGCCGGCCGGGCGGTAGAAGCTGACCATCAGCAGGTGCAGGTTGACCGTGAGCGAGTTCATCACCACGGTCTCCGCGGGCCGGGCGCCGACCAGTCGGGCCGCCGGCGCCGTCAACAGCTCGTGGTACGGCAGCCAGGCCCGCTCCGCCTCCAGGTGCCCCTCGACGCCGAGCCGCTGCCAGGCGTCCAGATCGGCGAGGAGTTCGTCACGGGTGGCCCGGGGCTGCAGTCCGAGCGAGTTGCCGGCGAGGTACGCCGACTCGGCGTGGCTGCCGCCGTCGGCCGGCGGCACGTGGAACAGGTGCCGGTGGCCCGGGTCGGCGTCGTCCAGGCGGCGGGCCTCCGCTTCGCCAGCGGCGAAGCCCAGTGGCTCGGTTTGAGGGGTGTGCACAGGGGTGTCTCGCTCTCCGGTCACATCGCGGTGCGGGCCGACCACAGCTCCGGGAAGACCACCCGGGCCATGCTGCGCTGCAACCACGCCAGTCCGGCGGAGCCGCCGCTGCCGACCTTGGCGCCCATTGTCCGCTGCACCGCCTTGACGTGGTTCCACCGCCAGTCGCCGAACTCCTCGGCGACCCCGCTCAACGCCTCGCCGAGCAGCCGCAGGTGGTTGTCCGGGCCGGCGTCGGCGTAGATCCGCACCCAGGCCGCCTCGACCGACGGCTGCGGGTCGTGCTCGACCGCCACGTCCCGGTCGAGCAGGTCGGCGGGGAGGTCGAAGCCGTGCCGGGCGAGCAGCGCGAGCACGTCGTCCCAGAGGCTCGGGCTGGCCAGGGCGGCGCTGAGCTCGGCGTACACCTCGGTCTGCCGGCGGAACGGCCGGATCAGCGCCGGATCGCGCAGCCCGAGCAGGAACTCCAGCTGCCGGTACATCGCCGACTGGAAGCCGGAGCCCTCGCCGAGCAGGTTGCGGAACCGGTTGAAGTCGGCCGGCGTCATCCAGCGCAGACCCTGCCAGGCGGCATTCAGCCCCTCCAGGTGCAGCGTGGCGCGGCGCAGCGGGGCCAGCGCGTCCCAGACCCGGTCGGCGCGCAGCAGTCGCTGGGTCTCCCGCAGCTCGTGGCAGGTCAGCCCGAAGTACAGCTCCATGATCTGGCTGACCACCAGGAAGGACATCTCACCCGGGTCGGTGCTGAGCGGGTGCTGCAACTGGTGCAGGGCGCTCGCCTGCACGTACGCGTCGTACGGCACCAGCTCGGCGAACTCCAACGTCGGCTCGCCGCCGTTGCGCGCGGCGCGGGCGGCCCGCTGCCGCGGGGTCACCGGTCGCACCGTGGCGGCGCGGTTCGGCGCCCGCCGCTCCGTCTGATCCACCATTGGTCTCCCTCCCCCGGACTGCCGACGTCATGATCTCGCGGTCAGATCGGCCTGCGGAATGCCGGATCAACGGCTTCCGCCGCGTTCTCCTGGTGAAACAAAGGCAGCTAGGCGAATTGAGTTCACGAAAGTAAGGTCTGAGCGTGGACGACATGGACTGGGCGCTGCTGCGTGAGTTGCAGGCCGACGCGCGGCTCTCCTTCAGCGAGTTGTCCCGGCGGGTGCACCTGTCCCCACCTGCGGTCGCCGAACGGGTCCGCCGGCTGGAGGAGGCCGGGGTGATCACCGGCTACCACGCCCACGTCGACCTGACCCGGGCCGGTCGCACCGTGGTCGCCCTGATCCGGATGTCCTGCTACGGCGCGCGGTGCATCCTGCACGATCCCGCGGTCGCCGGCTGGCCGGAGATCCTGGAGATCCACCGGATCACCGGGGACGCGTGCAGCATGCTCAAGGTGGCGGCCGGTTCGATCGGCGAGTTCGAGGCGGTCATCGACCGACTCGCCCCGTACGGTCAGCCGTCGAGCACGATGGTCCTGTCCTCCCCGCTGGACTGGCAGCCGATCACCCCGCTCCCGTCCGCCGGCACCACCTCACGCCACCGCTGACCCCACCCGCACCCTGCCCTCCTGCGGGTTTGCCCCCTGGCCAGCGGGAAATCAGCGCGGTGCCCAGGGGAGGGTTCCGGCGGTCGTCGCCGGGAGGGGGAAATCATGCAGGGTCTTCGCACGATCAACCGCGCGCTCTCGGCCGCCCTGACACTGGTCGGGCTGGTCGGGGCATTCGTCCTGATGTCGGTCTCGCCGGCACGCGCCGGTGAGAACACCTTCATCGAGGTGACGCCGAACAGCGTCCAGGCCGGCAGCCGGGTCAATATCCGGGCGAGCTGCGACAACAACAACAATGAGCAGGCCAACGTGCACTCCGACGCGTTCGGGAACGTGATGCTCAGACCGGACAAGGGGTTCCTGACCGGCGAGGTGACCGTCCCGGGCGACAAACAGCCCGGTGACTACCCGGTCGACCTGCGCTGCCAGAACGGCCAGACGGCCTCGACCATGCTGACCGTGCTGAACATGGCCTCACCCAGCAAGGGGCCGGCGACCGGGGGCGGCGGCACGGCCGGCGGTCACGGCACCGGATCGCTGCTGGTACTCGGCGGGGTGGCGCTCGTGGCCACCGCGATCGTGCTCGGCATGGCCGGGAACCGGCGCCGGACCGGAGCCGGCTCCTGAGCCGGATCAACCATGAGCCGCAGAACCGCGCGTGCGCGGCCGGACCACGGTGCCCGCAGCCGGGCCGGGGCAACGCTCCGCGCCTCCGGCCGGCTGCTGGCCCGCGCCTCCGGCCGGCTGCGCCGGGTCGCGGGGCAGGCGGTGTCGGCCAGCGTAGCCACCACCGACCCGGCGACCCGCCCGCTGCCGCCACGCCGTCCGGCCGGGTCGCCGCCGGCCCGGTGGCGGTTGGGCACCGGACCGGGAGTGCCGGTGCTGGCCGTCGCCGCGCTGATGGTGCTGATCGTGGCGATGCTCGGCGTCGAGCAGGTGACCGGGATCAGCATGCTGCCCGACCGGCTCAGCGCCGGTCTGCGGCCGCCGCCGAAGAAGTTTCCGGTACTGCCCGCCAGCCGCCCGACGGGTCTGGCCATCCGCACGCTGGACCTGCAGGCGCCGGTGCATGACGTGGGCATCGCCCCGGACGGCACCATCGCCGTGCCGGACGCGGCCCGCGCCCAGGAGGCCGGCTGGTACGACCAGGGCCCCGCACCCGGCCAGTACGGCCCGGCGGTGATCGTCGGGCACGTGGACACCACCAGCGGGCCGGCGGTCTTCCACCAGCTGCGGGAGTTGCGTTCCGGCGACCAGGTCGAGGTCACCCGCTCGGACGGCAGGATCGCCGTCTTCGAGGTCGACTCGGTGGAGCGGTTCGACAAGGGCCGGCTGCCGGTGGACGAGGTGTACGGCGACTTCAGCCGCCCGAGCCTCCGGCTGATCACCTGCGGCGGCCGCTGGGTCGGCGGCGAGACCGGCTACTCGGACAACGTGGTGGTGTTCGCCTCGTTGGTCAAGTCGCGTGAGGGTGGCTGAGGTTGGGGTTGTTGCGGGAGCCCGACCCGCTCCGGGCGGTCAGGCTTGATCCCTGCGCGGGTCGGGCTCCCGCAAACCCTCGCGCCGGCCATTGCCGCCTTGAGCCGCCGGGCTCAGGGGTGGCTTCAGCCCCGGTTGCGGCGTCGGGTCAGGCGGCGGTGTTTGGGTCAGCGGGCGGCTCTGGGTCAGGCTGCGGCTTCGGGCTCGCGCAGGTCGAGCCAGTCGGCCCAGCGCGGGTCGGGGGCGCGGTGCCCGAGCACCCGCCAGGCGGTGCCCTTTGGCGCGGCCGGCAGGGCGTGCAGCCGCCAACCCAGCTCGGCGGGGGTCTTGTCGCCCTTGGTGTGGTTGCACCGCGCGCACGCGGCGACCACGTTCTCCCAGGCGTGTCGACCGCCCCGGCTCCGCGGGAAGACGTGGTCGATGGTCTCCGCCGGGCCTCGGCAGTAGGCGCACCGCCACCCGTCCCGGGCGAAGATCGCCCGGCGGGAGAGCCCGACGTGGGTGCGGTACGGGACGCGGACGAAGCGGGTCAACCGGACGACCGATGGCACTGGGAGCGCGTCCCGCGCGCTGTGCAGGATGCCGTCACCGTCGGCGACGCAGACCGCCTTGGCGGAGAGAACGAGGATCGCGGCTCGACGCACCGACACGACACACAGCGGCTCGTAGGTGGCGTTGAGGACCAACGCGCCGGAGCCCACCGTGGGTCGTATGTCAGGCATCGCGCTCACCCTCCCGGTTCAGCGGCAGCTGGGCGCCGCCGCCGACCGGAGTGGGGCACGACGACCCACACGGTCGACGCCGGTCCGATCACCGACGTCCGTTGCGCCAATAGTCCCTGATCGGACCCCGGATTGCACGTACTAATCCCTCTTGGGGTATGAGGATCATCCGCATCCGGGCGGATCGCCGTCCCGACCTGGGAGAACTCTGCCGTTGCCTGACAGCGGTTGCCAGCCCTTGCCGGTCTCACTTGTGCCGGATCTGTGCCCGATGATCTTCGATCCCACCCCTTCCTGGAATCGCACCGACATCTTCCTATTCATCGCTCAATCTGGCTATCATCGCGTTATGGCGATTGATTGCACTCCTGGCCTGGCTCCGGCCGTGGCGCTGTTCCGGTCTCTCGGGGATCCGGCCCGGCTTGCGATTCTGCGCCGAATCGCGTCCAGCGAGGCTCGGGTGGTCGACCTGACTGGCGAGCTGGGGTTGGCGCAGTCGACGGTGTCAAAGCACTTGGCGTGTCTGCGTGACTGTGGCCTGATCGACTACCGGGTAGAGGGTCGCCAGTCGTTCTACGCCCTCACCCGGCCTGAGCTGCTGGATCTACTGCGCTCGGCGGAACAGGTCCTCGCTGCCACCGGCGAGGCCGTAGCTCTGCGCCCGGTCTACGGGACTCCGGCCGACTCCACCTTGGGAGTGAGCGCGTGAGTGCGTCGCTGCTGACTCCGGAGCGTCGGGCGGTGCTGTCCCGACGCAGCCTTTGGCTGGCCTATGCGACCGCCGGTTACAACCTGCTTGAGGGCCTCGTCGCGATCGCCGCTGGCGCGGCGGCCTCCTCCACCGCCCTGATCGGCTTCGGCCTGGACTCCTTCGTCGAGGTGTCCAGCGCAGCAGTCGTGATCTGGCAGTTCCGCTCTCGGGTGCCCGAGGACAGGGAACGACTGGCGCTGCGGCTCATCGGCGCATCGTTCTTCGCCCTGGCAGCCTGGGTCACCTTCGACGCCGTCCGCTCATTGCTGTCCGGGGGAGACGCTGACGCCAGCCGGGTCGGCATCGGCCTTGCCGTCGCGTCGCTGCTCGTGATGCCGTTGCTCGTTCGGGCCAAACGTCGCACCGGCAGGGAACTCGGCTCGGCAACAGTCATGGCCGACTCGACACAGACGATGCTGTGCACCTATCTGTCTGCGGTGCTGCTCATCGGCCTGGTCCTCAACGCCGCTTGGGGTTGGTCATGGGCCGACCCGATCGCGGCACTCGTGATCGCCGGGGTGGCAATTAAGGAAGGAATTGAGGCATGGCGGGGTGAGCACTGCGACGAATGCACACCCCTGCCTGCCGTCGATACCGCTACCGACCAAGCCTCAGGCTGCGGCAATGGCTGCTGCGCCGACCGCACGGTGTAGCCCTCTCTTCTGGTAAGCGGATCACCCGCACCGGGGCCGATTCGTACCCTTCTGGGGTCTGTGGTGTCCTTGGCGCGGTGGCAGCGCCGAGGGCGTGGCGTGTCCAAGGTCCACTCGGGGCTCGTCGCGGTGTGGACCACGCTCCGGTCGGCGGTGCTCGGGTATGGATCGGCCCGGATAAGATCGTCGGTCGTGACCCCGACCTCGCGCCGACTGTCCGCCCTACTGCGGCCGCTTCGGAGCTGGGCGCCGGCGCTGGTCCTGTTGGGGGCGGTGGTCGCGGCCGCGGGGGTCGTGGCCGTCGGACTGCGCGGTTCCCCCGCCGCGCCGTCCCGGGCTGTACTGGTCTCCAGCGGTGCGTGGGCACCGTTCGTGGGTCCCGATCTGCCCGGCGGCGGCCCGGTCACGGAGCTGGTCGTCGAATTGCTCAGCCGGTCCGGATACTCCCCCGAGGTCAGGTACACGTCCTGGCCCCTGGCCGAGGAGACGGTTTCCTCCGGAGCCTCCATCGGGGCGTTTCCGCTGGTGGCCAGCGAGTCACGGCGTACCAAGTTCCTCCTCTCCGACCCACTGATCGACTTCGAGTACGTGCTGTTCTACAACCGCCGCAACGGCGAGCCGAAGGTCTCGTCCGCCGGCGACCTCGGTGCGTTACGAGTGGGCGGCATCGCCGGGTACGACTACTGGGACGAGTTGGAGTCGGCGGTTCCCGAATTCGTGGAGTTCGAATCGGCCCTGGAGGGTTTCCAGGCGCTCGCCGACGGCCGGATCGACCTGCTCGCCGAGGGGCTGCTCCCCGGTCAGGCGGTGCTTGCCGACCCGTCCTTCGCCGGTGACGCCGGGGACTTCGGTCACCTCCAGGGCGACAACCGGCTGGTGCATTCGGTGCAGGGCCTGCACTTCATGATGGCGGACACCAACGAAACCGCCTCGGTGATGGCGAAGCTCAACGGAGTGCTCACGAAGATGCGTCAGAGCCAGGAGTACGAGGACATCATCGCCGGGCTCGAACCGTCCGCGTTCGACGAGGTGACCCTGACTCCGGTCGCTCTGTCAGGTCTGGTGGAACTCCTCGACCAGGAAGGCAAGCCGGTTCTGCTCGCTCCGAAGGGCACCAGGGCGCGAGTGCTGGCCTGGCCCGAGGCGTTCGTCGGAACCGGCGGCCCGCCGTCGGCAAAGGTCCTCGTCAAGGTGAAGGTGACCAACGGTCCCGCGCAGGGCCGGGTGCTGCACGTCGATGCCCGTGCCCTGCTGCTCGATCCGGGGACGGAATGATCCAGCTACGGATCCTGGCCCCGGTCGCGGTGGACTACTACGCCGTGCCTGGTGCGTCTCTGCGCGATCCTCATGGGTACGCGCGGTTCTGGGCCGACCAGCAGCGGGCGGTGGACGAGCTGCTGGCGGGGCTGGCGCCGGGCCCGGTGGCGGATGTGCCCCGGCGTCCCCCGTCCGTCGTGCTGGAACACACCCGGGCCACACGTTCGTTGAACCTCTACCGCACCATCGACGACCATGCGATCGAGCGGACGACGCACGTCCTCACCGGCACGCTGCACCCTGAGCACCTGCCGGGAGTGTTCGGCGGCGTCACCACCGCTCCGCATGTCGGGGTCGTCGAGATCAGCTTCCGGCTGTACGACCACGGCCTGATGTTGCTGGAGATGCTGGCCGACGTTGATCCGCGGCCCGCCGAGCACACCGAGGGCCTGGCGAGCCGCCTCGACGAACTCCAGGCCCGAGCGGTGGCGATGGGTGAGCGGGCAGCGCGGGAGATCGTCGCGCGGTACCTGGATCCGCTGCTGCGCCTGCTGCGTGCGGCCGACCGGGACAACCGGATCCTGGTCGCGGCGACCCCCGAGGGCGACCCGTTGACGGCGGAGTTCGGCGAGCCGCTCTGGGTCACCCGCAGCCTCGTACTCGACCCGGCCGAACCGGGAGCCGACGCGGTGACCCGGCACTGGATCAAAGACGTGGTGATCGCCGACGACGTCCGCGACCCGGCGGACCGGCTGCTCGACGGCGACCTGGAGCACCTGGTCCGCTGGCTGAACTACATCTTCCTGGACCGCACCGGGGTCGGCGGCCGGATGCTGCCCGGTGACCCGTTCCGCGACCAGTGGGACGCCCTGCGCTACGCGCAGGTGTTCTACGGCGCGCTGGATCGGATCGACGCCCGGCTGTCGAAGATCCTCGCGGATTCGGCGGCGGCCGATTCCCGCTGGGAACTGGAGCAGCTGAAGGGGAACCTGTTGGGGCTGAGTCAGCGCGCGGAGCTGATCATCATGGAGCGCCAGGACCTGTCGAAGTACCTCAAGCGCGCGGTACGGGCGGAGATGGACGCCATCCTCGGGTTCTGGGACTACGAGAGCTTGCTGGCACAGCCGGTCCGGTTCAAGATCGAGGTCTGCGACCGGCGCCTGGCCGAACTCGCCACACGGCGCACGGCCCGTTCGGCGATGTTCACCGACCTCATCCTGCTGGGCATCGGCGTGACGTCGATCCTGGGTACGGCGCTCGCGGTGACCGAGTTCGGGCGGTCGATGACCAACGACCCGGGCATGGCCGTCTACGACCTGGGACGCTCGTCGATCATGGCTTGGATCGCCGGGCAGCCCGCGGACGCCGTCCTGATCACGTCCGGCATGGTGTCGCTGCTGTTGGTGATCATGTATCTGTTCTTCCGTCGCGACCGGACCTGATGCGAACAGCCCTGCGCAGCCGCCCGATCCGGACGCTGGCGATCACCCAGTTCCTGCTCGAAGTGCAGTTCTGGTTTCCGATCTGGCTGATCTACCTGCTCGATCTGGGCTTCCCTCTGACAACGGCGGTACTCGCCGACGGAGCGTTCCGGATCGTCTCGGTGATCTGCGAGTTCCCGGTGGGGCTGGTCGCCGATCGGATCGGGCGGCGGGCCACCTATCTGGCGCTGGCCGGTGCGACGGTGCTGACCTTCGCCGTCATCACGCAGATCCGGTCCGTGCAGGTGCTGTTCGGAGCGTGGGTGCTCTGGGGTGTGCTGTGGGCGTTGTCGTCCGGCGCCGCCAGCACCTACCTGTACGAGCTGTGCGCCCAGGACGCTCTCGACATCGACCCGGCCAGGGCGATCGGGCTGGTACGGGCGGTCGGCAACGTGTCCGTCCTCGTCTCGCTGCTGGCCGCGGGCTACCTGTACGACGTGGACCACCGACTCCCGTTCGCCGTCACCGCCGTACTGGCCGCGGTCGCGTTCCTGCTCGCGTTCACGCTGCCGGAGATCGCCGGCTCACGGGTGGTCGCCACGGTCTCCTCGGTGCTGGCGGACATCCGGGGCGCGGCAGCCGACCCCCGCGTACGTCGGGCCGTGCGGCTGGGCGCGCTGCTGCTGCTGTTCGGCTGGAGCGCCCGCATCCTCTTCCAGCCACTCGCGCTGCATCTGGGCCTGTCTGCGCAGGTCACCGGATGGATGTACGGGGTGTTCGCGGCCGCCTCGGCGCTCGGTGGGCTGGTCGCCGGATACGTCCGCCCGGCGCACCGCGCCGGTGCGCTGAGCGCCGCGTTCCTCCTCATCCTCGCCGCGCTGGTGGCGACCAACCAGATGGACCGGCTCGGCCCGTTCCTCTTCCTGCCGATGATGGGATTCGGGTACACCCTCGGCCTGACGGTGCTGGAGGTCTTCACCAACGAGGTCACCCCGCGGGCGGTACGCGCCACGATCTTCGGGGTGATCGCCTGTGTCGGTGGTGTCGGCATCGCCGTGGCCCGCCCCGGTCTCGGGATGCTGGCGGAACGGCACTCCACGACCTTCGCGTTCGGGATCTGGGCTGGCGTGGGCGTGCTGCTGATCGGCCTGGCGGTGCCGGGAATCCGCCGGATCCGGGTGGCCGCCGCCCACCCGACATCCGACCGCTGAGCGAGCAGGTGTTCCCCGCGGCAGATCACCCGGCCGGTGGGTCGCCGATGGTCGCGCCGACCCGTTGCGGTACGAAGACAGGGTGAGTGCCGCCAGCGTGACGCCCCTTGCCCTGTCCACCGCCCCGTCGGTGAGCTGTCAGGGCAGTTCCTCCTGCGAGTTCCTGTACCGAATGACCCACTCGGCGTGGTTCGCCGAGGGCAGCTACTGGATCCTGCTCAAGCCGCTCCGGGTGCTGCTGATCGTGGCGCTGGCGATGGTCGCCCGCTGGGCGCTGCACCGGACGATCAACCGGTTGGTTCGGACCACCACCGACGGCGCGGTGCCGACGATGCTGCGGCCGCTGCGCGAACGGGTGCCCACCGCCGCGGTCAACCCGACCGAGTTCGTGCCGGAGCGGCGTCGGCAGCGGGCCGAGGCGATCGGCTCGGTGCTGCGCAGCCTGACCACCGCGTTCGTCTTCGGCATCGCGCTGCTGATGATCCTGCGCGAGTTCAGCTTTGACCTGGCTCCGCTGCTGGCCAGCGCCGGGATCGCCGGCGTCGCGCTGGGCTTCGGCGCGCAGAGCCTGGTCAAGGATCTGATCGCCGGGTTGTTCATGCTGATCGAAGACCAGTACGGCGTGGGTGACACCGTCGACCTGGGCGAGGCGACCGGTGTGGTCGAGTCGGTCGGGCTGCGGGTCACCACGGTGCGCGACGGTCGCGGCGTGCTCTGGTACATCCGCAACGGCGAGATCGTCCGGGTGGGCAACAAGAGCCAGGGGTGGGCCCTGGTGGTGGTGGACCTCCCGATCGGTTTCAGCGGCACCGAGGAGGCGACCGCCGTGTTGCGGACCGCGGCCGCCTCGGTGGCGGTGGACCCGGAGCTGTCGCCGGAGATCGTGGAGGCGCCGGAGGTGCTGGGCGTCGAACAGATGACGGTGGACGGCGCGGTGATCCGGACGGTGGTGAAGACGACCGCCGACGGGCAGTTCGCGGTGGGCCGGGAGCTGCGCCAGCGGCTGGCGGAGGCGCTGGAGAACTCGGGGATCACCGCACAAATCGCCTCCTCGCGCATTTATCCCGGTCTACTGAACCGGCCGTTGGCCGACGGCGAGACTGGTCAGGGCGGTGCGACCTGACCCGGCGGGCACTGTCCGCGAATCCAGGGGTCGCGGGCCACCCGGCCCCTCAGGTATCGTCCGTTCGTTCAGTCGGGGATGCGACGAACGATCCGTTCGCGCTAGCTAGTTGTCAGACGATCGGGCAGAATCCGGAGCACGCGTTCCCGCCGGAGCGTGATCACATCCTCGCTGATCCGTAGATCTGACGAGTGTTCCCGGCCGGGCTGCCACGAGCGGTCTCTCCGGGGGCCGATGGAGGCGACGGTGCCCGACGAGCGACCTTCCGTGGAAGGCCCGGCCACTTTCCGCGAGGTGTTCGACCAACGCGAGTTCCGGGCCGTCTTCACGGCCGGCGCCCTCTCCTGGGTGGGTGACTACGTCGCCAAGGCCGCCGTCACCCTGCTCGTCTACCAGCAGACCAAATCCGTCGCGCTCTCCGCCGCCGCCTTCGCGGTCAGCTACCTGCCCTGGCTGCTCGGTGGGCCTCTGCTCGCCGCGCTGGCCGAGCGGCACCCGTACCGGCGGGTGATGGTGGCGTGTGACGTGATCCGGATGGCGCTGATGCTGCTCATCGCCATCCCGAACCTGCCCGTCCCGGCCGTGCTGCTGCTGATCTTCGCCGCCACGCTGGCCAACCCGCCCAGCCAGGCGGCGAAGTCCGCCCTGATACCGCAGATCCTCGCCGGGGACCGGCTGGTCGTCGGGTTGTCGCTGAACAGCAGCATCGGGCAGGCCGCCCAGGTCGTCGGCTACCTCGTCGGCGCCGCCGTCGCCGCGATCGACCCGGCCCTCGCGCTGCTGATCAACGCGGTGACCTTCGCCGTCTCGGCGCTGATCGTCCGGCTGGGCGTCCGCGACCGGGCCCCACTGATGACCACCGCGCACCGCAGCCACCTGCTCCGCGAGACCGCCCAGGGGTTCCAGATCGTGTTCGGCACACCGGTGCTGCGGGCCATCGCGGTGCTGGTCTTCAGCGCGATGCTCTTCTCGATCGTTCCGGAGGGGCTGGCCGCGGCCTGGGCCAACCAGGACACCGGCGGCGACCTGGACGCGGGCGTGGCGCAGGCGGTGATCATGGTGGCCAACCCGGTCGGTTTCATCCTCGGCGGGCTGCTGGTGAGCCGACTGTTCGGCCCGGCCCGGCGGCTGGCCCTGATGCGGCCGCTGGCCGTGTTCGCCCCACTGGTCCTCGTGCCGGCGCTGTTCGACCCACCGCCGCTGGTGGTGGCTCTGCTCGCGGCCCTCTGCGGGTTCGCGGTCGCCGGCATGCTGCCGATGGCGAACGGGCTGTTCGTCCAGGCGCTGCCCGCCATCTTCCGGGCCCGCGCATTCGGCGTCATGGCCACCGGCGTGCAGGTCATCCAGGGTGTGGCGGTGCTGGTCACCGGGCTGCTCGCCGACCGGTTCGACATTCCGCTGGTGGTCGGTGTGTGGAGCGCCGCCGGGGTGCTGCTGATGATGGTGGCCGCGCTGCGGTGGCCGGACAAGCAGACCGTGGACGGGACGATCGCGGCGGCGACCGCGGCCAACGCCGAGTCACATGGCCCGGACAGCCCGAGCGCCGGCGGCACGGGGGCGGCGGCCCCCGAGCCGCGGACCGGCGACGGCCGCCGCCGGCACGCGGTCACCTGAGCCGGTCCCTGCCGGCGCCGACGGGAGCGGGCGGCGTGACCCGACGCACGGCGTCCGGGTCGGACTGGCGCGGGCCACACCTGGCAGGATGGAACGGTGAACCCCGCAGGCGAATCCGACCGACCCGGTGCATCGACAACCCTCTTCGAGGCGGTCGGCGGCGAGCCGACCTTCCGCAAGCTGGTGGCCGAGTTCTACGCCGGCGTCGCCACCGATCCCCTGCTCCGGCCCATGTACCCGGAGGAGGACCTGGGCCCGGCGGCGGACCGGATGACCCTGTTCCTGATGCAGTACTGGGGCGGCCCGAACACGTACTCCGCCCAGCGGGGGCACCCGCGGCTGCGGATGCGGCACGCGCCGTTCCGCATCGGCCTGGCCGAGCGGGACGCCTGGCTGCGGCACATGCGCCGCGCCGTGGACCGGCTCGACCTGGAGCCGGAGATCGCCGGCGCGCTCTGGGACTACCTGGAGCGGGCCGCGCACTTCATGGTCAACGCCGTGGACGAAGCGGCCGACGGCGCCTGACGGGCCCGTCACGGCGCCCGCCCGGCGGCAGCCTCAGAGCAGCGCGCCCTCGTCGTGCAGCCAGTCCACGAAGCTGGTGGCCACCGCGGCGCCGCAGTCGAGCATCTCGACCAGCAGCGCGTCGTGGGTGCCGGCAGCGAGCGGCACCTGCAGCTCGGCGTAGATCGGCAGCTGCCCGCGCTCGGTCGGGTCACCGATGTACGCCTTGCAGAACCGACGGGTGTGGTTCCACTCGTTGACCACCCGGTAGGCCCGGTCGGCCCAGTCCGGCGGCACCGTGGCGTGCGGACGGGCCCGCATCACCAGAATCTCGTCCTCCGGCCCCTCGAGGGTGACCAGCACGGCGTGCCGCTCCCACATGGCCAGCAGGTTGCCGTCACCGTCGGCCAGATATCGCACGTCGAGCAGATCGAGTGCGTCACACACGCGACGCAGGCTCACCGCCTCGACGGTGGCCGGCATCTCGGTCAGCACGGGCCGCTCGTTTCCCGGACAGTCGTCCCCCGGCTGCCGAGGGCTGGGCGGCCCGACCCGGACCGCGCTCTCGACTGTGATCCCCCTTCGGGCTTCCGGATCGCCGCCCTCAGCGGGACCCGGGCGCCATGACCACCACGGCATCGCTCGCGCACCTCACTCCCCAGCGGATCCAGCCGCCTACGGTGCGTTGGATCCGAGGATGGACGGTACCCGGACAGCCGAGTTGAAGCACCCCCCCAACGACCGCCCCAGCCCAGAAGAATGACCAGGGGTCATCCGTTCGGACGAGTCGCCAGGGGTGTGACGGCGAGATCCGTGGCCTTCTGCAACCAGGCCGCTCCGTATGGTCCCACCAGGCCAACCCAACGGCCGGCCACCCGCACCTGGACGGCGGCACCCGCGGGGGCGCCCGCCGGGCGGTCAGCCGTGCCCAGGAAGCCCATCCGCGTCAGCCCCTGCACCAGTCGCTGCGGCACCTCCACCGGCGGACCGGGCGGGTCGTCCGGAGTGACCAGCACGGCCACGTGGTCGAGCAGCGCGTCACGCAGCGCGCGTTGGCCCACCGCGCGACCGGCCACGCCGTGCTCACTCGCGGCGCGCAGGGTGCCGGCCGCCGCGCCCGCGATCCGCCACAGCTCGGCGGCGGGCAGCGCCTCCACCGGTTGGCTGCGGGCCGGCGGCAACGGCCACCGCCACTGCGCGTCCCGGCGGGCCGGCAGGGCCGCGCCCCCACGCTCCAGCTCCGCCAGCAGCTCCGGAGCCGCCACGGTGACGTCCGTGGACGCGCCGTCGGCCGGGCCGCCGTCCACCGTCCGGACCACCAGCACCTGCCACGGCAGCCGGGCCCAGAGGGCGACCCGGCCGGCGGCACCGGCCGGCCGCAGCCGGACCGGCGCCACCGGATCCAGCCGGACCAGCCGGGCCAGGAAGGCACCCGCGTCGGCCACCCCGGTGAGGCCGTGCCCGGGCGGCGCCGCCCGGTCCGGCCCAGCCGTGTCCGGCCGGGTCACGCAGCGCCGCCCTGCGGGGCGTAGGTGAGCAGGAACTCGCGCTCCTCGGCGCTGATCCGCCGGGGCACCTGGCGGGTCAGGTCGAACGGCACCAGCACCGAGCGGGCCCGGCTGGCCAGCACCTCGCCGTCGTACAGCTCGTAGGCGACGGTGAACCGGGAGGCCCGGATCTCCTCCACCCACAGCTCGATCCGGACGGTGGGTGCGGCCTCCGCGGTGGCCCGACCCAGCGCGTAGTCGACCGGGCGCAGGTAGTCGACCTCGTGCCGGCGGATCACCACCCCGTCGGCGAACGAGCCGACCCCCCAGGCCCGGCCGCCGGCGAACATCAACGCCACCCGCGCCTCCTCGTACAGGGTGAGGAAGCGCGAGTTGTTGACGTGGCCGTACGCGTCCAGGTCGGACCAGCGCAGTGTGCAGTGGTAGACGAACCGGTCAGACACCTTGTCGGCCGGTCAGTCGCGGGTCAGCTTGCGGTAGGTCACCCGGTGCGGCCGGGCGGCCTCCGCGCCGAGGCGGTCGATCTTGTTCTTCTCGTACGCCTCGAAGTTGCCCTCGAACCAGAACCACTTCGCCGGGTTCTGGTCGTCGCCCTCCCAGGCCAGGATGTGCGTGGCGACCCGGTCCAGGAACATCCGGTCGTGGGAGATGACCACGGCGCAGCCGGGGAACTCCAGCAGCGCGTTCTCCAGGCTGGAGAGCGTCTCCACGTCCAGGTCGTTCGTCGGCTCGTCGAGCAGGATGACGTTGCCGCCGATCTTGAGCGTCAGCGCCAGGTTGAGCCGGTTACGCTCGCCACCGGAGAGCACCTTGGTCGGCTTCTGCTGGTCCGGTCCCTTGAAGCCGAACGCGGCGATGTACGCCCGCGACGGCATCTCGACCTTGCCGACCATCAGGTAGTCCAGCCCGTCGGAGACGACCTCCCAGACGGTCTTGTCGCCGTCGAGGCCCTGCCGGTTCTGGTCGACGTACGACAGCGAGACGGTGGGACCGACCCGGACGTCGCCGCCGGTCGGCTCCTCCAACCCGACGATGGTCTTGAACAGCGTGGTCTTGCCGACACCGTTCG
The DNA here is from genome assembly GCF_053599835.1 of Micromonospora sp. NPDC005163. NCBI lineage: Bacteria > Bacillati > Actinomycetota > Actinomycetes > Micromonosporales > Micromonosporaceae > Micromonospora > Micromonospora sp. NPDC005163. The sequence continues at coordinate 293,841 of NZ_JBSFYP010000002.1, read as the reverse complement.
GGCCGATGATGCCGACGATGCCGTTGCGGGGCAGCGAGAACGACAGGTTGTCGATCAGCAGCCGATCGCCGAAGCCCTTGCTGAGACTCTGCGCCTCGATGACCGTGCTGCCCAGGCGCGGGCCCGGCGGGATCTGGATCTCCTCGAAGTCCAGCTTCCGGGTCTTCTCCGCCTCGGTGGCCATCTCGTCGTACCGGTCCAGGCGTGCCTTGGACTTGGTCTGCCGGGCCTTGGCGTTGGAGCGGACCCACTCCAGCTCCTCGGTGAGGCGCTTCTTCATCTTGGCGTCGCGGCGACCCTCGACGGCCAGCCGGGCGGCCTTCTTCTCCAGGTACGTGGAGTAGTTGCCCTCGTACGGGTAGGTGCGGCCGCGGTCCAGCTCCAGGATCCAGTTGGCCACGTTGTCGAGGAAGTACCGGTCGTGCGTGATCGCCATGACGGTGCCGGCGTACTTGGCCAGGTGCTGCTCCAGCCAGGAGACGCTCTCCGCGTCCAGGTGGTTCGTGGGCTCGTCGAGCAGCAGCAGGTCGGGCGCCTCCAGCAGCAGCTTGCAGAGCGCGACGCGGCGGCGCTCACCACCGGAGAGCTGGGTCACGTCGGCGTCCGGCGGCGGGCAGCGCAGGGCGTCCATGGCCAGTTCGAGCTTGGAGTCGACGTCCCAGGCGTCGAGGTGGTCCAGCTCCTCCTGGAGCTTGCCCATCTTCTCCATCAGCTCGTCGGAGTAGTCGGTCGCCATCTGCTCGGCGATCTTGTTGAACCGCTCCAGCTTGGCCTTGGTCTCGGCGACCGCCTCCTCGACGTTGCCGAGCACGGTCTTGGCGTCGTTGAGCGGAGGCTCCTGGGCGAGCATTCCGACGGTGTAGCCGGGCATCAGCCGGGCCTCGCCGTTGCTCGGCTTGTCCAACCCTGCCATGATCTTGAGGAGGCTGGACTTACCGGCGCCGTTCGGGCCGAGCACACCGATCTTGGCCCCCGGCAGGAAGCTCAACGTCACGTTGTCGAGCACGACCTTGTCGCCGTGCGCCTTGCGCGCCTTTTCCAGGACGTAGATGTACTGGGCCACGGTGCGGGCTACCTCCGTCGGTTGCTGTCGCATGATCGGCGGCGCGGCGCGGGCTGCGACCTCCGCCCGCCGCCACCGGCCGGGAGCCGGCCACGCGCACGCCATCGTCAATCCTGACAGGTACGGCCCGCTTCGCCCACATCACCCCGCCCCAGGAGTACGTCGTGCCGCTCACCGAGCCACCCTGTCAACAAGATCACGATTCCGATTCAGCCCACGCTGAGCGGGTACGGAACTCCGGCACGGGGCAACAGACGCCGCAGCTACGCTCAGTACGCTCATCGCGGTGGACCCGTCAGCACCCGGAGGTGGCCGATCGTGACCGTCCGTAGCTCCTTTGTCGTAGTGGCGAACCGCCTGCCGGTCGACGAGGTGAGCACACCCGAGGGACGGCAGTGGCGACGCAGCCCCGGCGGGCTCGTCACCGCGCTGCATCCCGTGCTCGCCGAGCACCAGGGCACCTGGGTCGGCTGGGCCGGCGGCACCGGCGCCGCCCCCGAGCCGTTCGACCTGGAGGGCATCCGGCTGCATCCGGTCCCGTTGAGCGCCGAAGAGTTGGAGCGCTACTACGAGGGCCAGTCCAACGCGACGATCTGGCCGCTCTATCACGACGCGGTGGAGACGCCGGCCTACAAGCGCCGCTGGCGGGAGGCGTACCGCCTGGTCAACGCCCGGTTCGCGGAGGCCGCGGCGGACGTCGCGGCCGAGGGCGCGACGGTCTGGGTGCAGGACTACCAGCTCCAGCTGGTCCCGGCGATGCTCCGGGAGCTGCGGCCGGACCTGCGGATCGGCTTCTTCCTGCACATCCCGTTCCCGCCGATCGAGCTGTTCATGCAGATGCCGTTCCGCACCGAGATCCTTCGCGGCCTGCTCGGCGCCGACCTGGTCGGCTTCCAGCAGCGGCTGGCCGCGCAGAACTTCGTCCGGCTGGCCCGGCACCTGCTCGGGCTCCGCTACGAGGGGCAGATGATCCAGGTCGACGGCCGGCAGGTGAAGGCGGGCGCCTTCCCCATCTCGATCGACACCCAGGAGATGGAACGGATGGCCGCCGACCCGGCGGTGCAGGCCCGTGCCAAGCAGATTCGGGCCGAGCTGGGCGACCCGAAGACGATAATCCTGGGCGTGGACCGGCTGGATTACACCAAGGGCATCGAGCTGCGGCTGAAGGCTTTTCGCGAGCTGCTGGCTGACGGAAAGTTGACAGTCCCGGACGCGGTTATGGTGCAGGTGGCCACGCCGAGCCGGGAACGCGTCGAGCACTACCAGGCGCTTCGGGTCAAGGTGGAGCGCGAAGTCGGTCGGATTAATGGTGAATTCGGCAGGGTCGGCGTGCCGGCGGTGCACTACCTGCATCAGTCGTACAGTCGCAGTGAACTGGCCGCGATGTACGTCGCTGCCGACGTCATGATGGTGACCCCGCTGCGAGACGGAATGAATCTGGTGGCCAAGGAGTACGTCGCATCGCGCGCCGACCAGGGTGGCGCGCTCGTGCTCAGTGAGTTCGCCGGCGCCGCCACCGAGCTGCGCCAGGCCTTTTTGTGTAACCCGCACGACCCGGACGCGGTCAAGGACGCCCTGCTCCGGGCCGTGCACGTGGAGAAAACCGAGGCACGCCGCCGGATGCGGACAATGCAACGTCACCTGCGTACCCACGACGTGGGGCACTGGGCCAAGTCTTTCCTCTCCGAGCTTGGAGTTTCCGAGGCGGAGGCCGCGTGAACACGTCCGTCAACGACGGAGCGGCGACCGCCACCGGGGTGATGGACCCCGAGCTGCGCTCCGCCATCGGCCGGATCGCCCGGGTCCCCCAGCTCCTGATCGCCTGCGACTACGACGGCACACTGGCGCCGATCGTGGAGGACCCGAGCACGGCCGTACCGCTGCCCGAGTCGGTGGCCGCGATCCGCGCGCTCGCCGCGCTGCCGCAGACCACCGTGGCGGTGATCTCCGGCCGGGCGCTGCGCGACCTGGCCGCGCTCTCCCGGCTGCCCAGCGAGGTGCACCTCGTCGGCAGCCACGGCTCCGAGTTCGACATCGGCTTCGTCGAGCGCCTCTCCCCCGAGCTGGTCGCCGTGCGCACCCGGGTGCGGAACGCGCTACGCGAGATCGCCGCCGAGCATCCCGGCATCCGCCTGGAGCGCAAGCCGGCCAGCGTCGCCGTGCACACCCGGGGGGTCGCTCCGCAGGTCGCCGCCGCTGCCATCGAGGCGGTACGCAACGGGCCGGCCACCTTCGACGGCGTCACGGTCACCCAGGGCAAGGAGGTCATCGAGCTCTCCGTGGTGGCCACCCACAAGGGCACCGCGATCGACCAGCTGCGGACCCAGCTCGCGGCCAGCGCCGTGCTCTTCATCGGTGACGACGTGACCGACGAGAACGCGTTCGGCAACCTGCACGGCCCGGACCTCGGCATCAAGATCGGTCCCGGGGACACCCAGGCCGGCTACCGGGTGGCCGAGCCGCTCGAAGCGGCCCGCGCGCTCGGGCTGCTGCTGGAGACCCGCCGGCACTGGCTGTTCGGCGAGCGGGCGGTGCCGATCGAGCGGCACTCCATGCTGGCCAACGGCCGCACCGTCGCGCTGCTCACCCCCGATGCCAAGGTCAGCTGGCTGTGTCACCCCAAGCCGGACTCGGCGGCGATCTTCGCCGACCTGGTCGGTGGCAGCCCGGCCGGCCACTTCAGCATCGTCCCGGAACGCGGCGGCATCCCGCTGGGCCAGCGCTACCGCTCCGGCACGATGACCGTGGAGACCCGGTGGTCCGGGCTCACCGTCACCGACTGGCTGGACAAGCCGGCCCGGGAGACCACCCCGGACGGCCCCGCGGTGATCACCGGCGACTCGACCCTGATCCGGGTGCTCACCGGCAGCGGCCGGGTTCGGGTGGAGTTCGCGCCGCGCCCCGAGTTCGGTCAGGTCGCCGTCCAGTTGCAGCCGCTCGGCGACGGCCTGCTGGTGCTCGGCTCCAACGAGCCGATCGCGCTCTACTCCCCGGGGGTGGAGTGGCAGGTCAACAATGACGGCGGCTACGAGACCGCCAAGGCGGTCGTCGACCTCTCCGCCGCCGGCGGGCAGGTCGTGCTGGAGCTGCGCTTCGCCACGCACAGCCTGGAGCACCACCGGGTGCCGATCCACGACCGGCAGGCCGCGGCCGAGCAGCCGTGGAAGGACTGGGTCGCCTCGCTGCGGCTGCCGTCCACCGCCCGCGACCTGGTCGCCCGCAGCGCGCTCACCCTGCGCGGGCTGTGCCACGAGGCGACCGGTTCGATCCTCGCCGCGGCGACCACCTCGCTCCCCGAGGAGCTGGGCGGCGTCCGCAACTGGGACTACCGCTACTGCTGGCTCCGCGACGCGGCGCTGACCGCCCGCGCGTTGGTCGACCTGGGTTCCATCGAGGAGGCCGAGGGGCTGCTGCGCTGGGTGGACGGCTGCATCGAACGCACCGGCGGCCACCCGGAGCGGTTGCACCCGCTCTACACCATCGACGGCTACGAGCTGGGCGCCGAGGCGGTCATCGACACCCTGCCCGGGTATGCCGGCTCCCGACCGGTCCGGGTCGGCAACCTCGCCAACCACCAGCTCCAGCTGGACGTCTTCGGCCCGATCTCCGACCTGATCGCGGCCGTCGCCGATGCCCGCGGCTCGGTCCGCGAGGACGAGTGGCGGGTGCTGGAGAACATGGTCGAGGCGGTCCGCCGCCGCTGGCACGAGCCCGACCACGGCATCTGGGAGGCCCGGCTCCCACCCCGGCACCACGTCTTCTCCAAGGTGATGTGCTGGATGACCGTCGACCGGGCGCTGCACGTGATCCGCCAGCACGGCGGCGAGGACCGGCCCGACTGGAAGGAACTCCGCGACCGGATCGCCGCCAACGTGCTGGAGCACGGCTGGCACGAGGAGGTCGAGGCGTACAGCGTCGCGTACGGCGACGAGGACATGGACGCCTCGTCGCTCTGGATCGGGCTGTCCGGCCTGCTTCCAGGCGACGACCCGCGCTTCCTGTCCACGGTGCTCCGGATCGAGGCGGACCTGCGCAGCGGCCCGGTCGTCTACCGCTACCACTGGGACGACGGCCTGCCGGGCCGCGAGGGCGGCTTCCACATCTGCACGGCGTGGCTGATCGAGGCGTACCTGCGCACCGGCCGCCGCACCGACGCCGAGGAGCTGTTCGCGCAGATGGTGCTCACCGCCGGCCCGACCGGGCTGCTCCCCGAGCAGTACGACCCGCTCGCCGAGCGCGGGCTGGGCAACCACCCGCAGGCGTACAGCCACCTCGGTCTGATCCGCTGCGCCCTGCTGCTGGACAACATGCTCAAGCAGTAGCCGATCGCCAGTTCAACGGCGGGCCGGAGCTTCACCGCTCCGGCCCGCCGTCTGTCCAGGGGCAGCGACCGGGGGGTGGCGCCTGCCGGGGGTCGGTGCCGCCGGCCCGGAGTCGGTGCCTCCGGCCGAGGAGCGTTGCCGGCGGGCCCGGGGTCGGCGCTGGCGACCGACGACCGGCGCCGCCGACCGAGGAGCGGGGACTACTCGCAAGCCCTTTGCTCTGCTTCAACCAACGCAACAGAGATGGCCTCTGGGTGTTGCGCCGGTTGAAGCAGAGCAAAGGAGGGCAGGAGGGTCCGCCGCCGGTGCCGCGCCGCTCGTTCCCGCCACCGCACGGCGAGGCACCGTGCACCGCGCGCCGCGGCATCGCACGGCCAAAGCACCGCACGGCCAAAGCACCGCCCACCGAGGCACCGCACGCCGGGAGCACCGCCCGCCGGAGCCCCGCATCGAGGCCGGCTGACGTCAGGTGTCCAGCGCGTGCACCACGTCGCCCACCACGACGACCGCGGGCGGGCGCAGGTCGGCGGTGAGCAGGTCGCCGGCCACCGCGCCGAGCGTCGACCGCAGCACCCGCTGGGCGCCTGTCGTGGCCTCCTGGACGATGGCGGCTGGCGTCTGCGGCGACCGGCCGTGTGCGATCAGAGTGGCCGTGATGGCGGCGAGGTTCTTCAACCCCATGAGGATCACCAGGGTGCCTCGCAACCCGGCGAGCGCCTCCCAGCGCACCAGCGAGGCCGGTGAGTCGGGCGCGACGTGCCCGGAGACCACGGTGAACTCGTGCGCCACCGCCCGGTGGGTGACCGGGATATTGGCGGCGGCGGGGGCGGCTATCGAGCTGGTCACTCCGGGGACCACGGTCACCGGTACGCCGGCCGCCGCGCACGCCAACAGCTCCTCGCCGCCCCGGCCGAAGACGTACGGGTCACCGCCCTTGAGCCGGACCACCAGGGCGCCGGACCGGGCACGGTCCACCAGGATCCGGTTGATCTCCTCCTGGGCCCGGGACGGTCCGTAGGGGATCTTCGAGGCATCCACCAGCTCGACGTCGGCGCGTAGCTCGTCCAGGAGCAGCCCGGGCACCAACCGGTCGGCGACCACCACGTCCGCCTCGGTCAGCAGCCGCCAACCCTTCACGGTGATCAGCTCGGGGTCGCCCGGACCCGCCCCGACTAGCGCCACCCGCCCGCCCGCGTCAGGAAGGGACCCTTCCACTACCGCAGGTGTTAGCAGGGGGCCCTTCCTTGCGCTCAGGAGGTCGCGGATGGCGTCCCGGACGGTCATCGCGCGGCGCGGGTCGCCGCCGCCGAGCACCGCCACGGTGACCGGGCCGTGCCGGGTCACCGCCGGGGTCCAGGCGGTGGCCGCCAGGCGGTCGTCGGCCCGGACGCAGAAGATCCGGCGCTCGGCGGCGACGGCGCTCACCGAGGCAGCCGCGACCGGGTCGTCGATGGCCACCTGGACCAGCCACGCCCCGTCCAGGTCAGCCGGCTCGAACCGGCGGGGCACCCAGCGCAGCCGGTTTGCGTCCGCCCGGGCGCGCAGCGCCGGGGTCAGCTCCGGTGCCACCAGCAGGACGTCCCCGCCGGCGTCCAGCAGCGCCGGGACACGTCGGGTGGCGACGGCGCCACCGCCCACCACGACCACCCGCCGCCCGTCGAGCCGCAGGCCGAGGGGGTACGGGTTGGTGCTCACGCCGCCTCCTCGCCCCGCCGGGCGGCGATGCCGGGCACCGCACCGCCGAGCCGGATCGTCCGCTCGCCGGGTCCGCTCACTTCTCCGCCACGCCCGCCGAGTCGAAGGTGGCCACCTCGTGCAGCACCCGAACCGCGCCGGTGACCACCGGCAGCGCCAGCAGCGCTCCGGTGCCCTCCCCGAGGCGCAGCCCCAGGTCGATCAGCGGGTCGAGGCCGAGGTGGCGCAGCGCCACCGTCGCGCCCGGCTCGGCCGAGCGGTGGCCGGCGACCATGGCGCTGACCGCGTCCGGGGCGAACGCGGCGGCGGCGAGGGCGGCGGAGACCGCGATCACCCCGTCCAGCAGCACCGGTGTGCGGCGCGCCGCGGCGCCCAGGATCAGCCCGGCCAGGGCGGCGTGCTCCAGGCCGCCGACGGCGGCCAGCACACCCAGCGGGTCGGCCGGGTCGGGCGCGTGCCGGGCCAGCGCGGCCCGCACCACGGCCACCTTGCGGGCGTACGTCGGGTCGTCGACCCCGGTTCCTCGGCCGGTGGCGTCGAGCGGGTCGGCGCCGGTGAAGGCGGCGATCAGCGCAGCGGCCGGCGTGGTGTTGCCGATGCCCATGTCGCCGGTGAGCAGGATGGCCGCCCCAGCGTCGATCAACTCGTCGGCGATCCGGATGCCGGTCTGCACCGCCGCCCTCGCCTCGTCCCGGGTGAGCGCGGCGGTCACCGCGAGATCCCGGGTGCCCCGGCGAACGCACGCGGCGACCAGCCGGGGCGTGGACGGGTCGAGGACGACCGGGCCGGATGCCTCAGCGGCCGGCTGAGCGGGCAGCGGCGTGGCCACGCCGACGTCGACCACGGTGACCGAGGCGCCCGCCTGCCGGGCGAAAGCGTTGACCACCGCACCGCCGGCCAGGAAGTTGCCGATCATCTGCCCGGTGACCTCCTGCGGCCACGGAGTCACCCCCTGGGCGTGCACCCCGTGGTCCCCCGCGAAGATCGCCACCGCGGCCGGCTCGGGCAGGGGCGGCGGGCAGGCACCGGCCAGGCCGGCGAGGCGTACTGACAGCTCCTCCAGCGCGCCCAGGGAGCCGGCCGGCTTGGTGAGCCGGCCGTGCAGCGCACGGGCGTCGGCCATCGCCGACTCGTCCGGCGGTTGGATCGCCGCGATCGTGGTCTCCAGCATCATGCCTCCATGGTCTCGCGCAGCACCTCGATGAACGCATCGGTGGTGGATCGGTCGCGCACCGCCACCCGCAGCCAGTCCGGGCCGAGCCCAGGGAACGTGTCACCCCGGCGTACCGCCCAGCCACGCTCGCGCAAAGTCGCCCGGACGCGGGTCGCTCCGGGCAGGTGCAGCAGCACGAACGCGCTGGCCGGGCGGCCGACGACGCGTACACCGGGCAGGTCGGCCAGGCGGGCGGTCAGGTGGTCGCGGTCGGCGGCGAGGTCGGCGGCGATCGCGCGTTCGGCCTGGACCGCGACGGGGGTGGCGCAGGCCGACGCGGCGGCCAGCGCCGGTGTGGAGACCGCCCAGAGCGGCTGGACGGCGGCCAGCCGGGACAGCAGCTCCGGTGCGCCGAGCAGGTAGCCGATGCGCAGGCCGGCCAGGCCCCAGGTCTTGGTGAGGCTGCGCAGCACGAGCAGCCCGGGCAGGTCGCGCCGCTCGGCCAGCGACTCCGGTTCGCCGGGTCGCCCGGGTACGGCGGTGGTGTCGGCGAACGCCTCGTCGACCACCAGGATCCGACCCGGTCGGGCCAGCGCGGCCAGGGTGCGCGCCGGGTGCAGCACCGAGGTCGGGTTCGTCGGGTTGCCGATCATCACCAGGTCGGCGTCGGCGGGCACCCGGTCCGGGTCGAGCCGGAAGTCGTCGGCGGCGTCCAGCAGCACCCGCTCCACCGGGTGCCCGGCGGCTCGCAGCGCCGCCTCCGGCTCGGTGAACTGGGGGTGCACCACGACCGGCCGGCGGACACCGCGCAGCGCCTGGGCGATCAGCACGAACCCCTCGGCGGCGCCGGCGGTGAGCAGTACCTCGTCCGGGTGACGCCGGTGCCGGGCGGCGACCGCGGCTCGGGCCGGTGCCGGGTCCGGATATCGGCCCAGGTCGCTGAGGGTGGCGGTGATCGGGTCGGCCAGCCAGTCCGGCAGCGGTGCCTGGCGGACGTTGACGGCGAGGTCGACCAGGCCGGCACCGACCTCCACGTCGCCGTGGTGTCCCAGGTCCGGCTCGGGAACTGCGGCCGGTCCGGTCCCGGCGACCGGTGCCACTCCGCTCGGCTGATCACGCATGTCCGCGATCCTGCCGGGAAGGTCGCCGATGGAACAGCTGATCTCCGCGTAAGCCGCGTCACCACCCGCCGGTTTATGAGTTCTTCTCATGTACGAATCGGAAATGTCATAACTTGGCCACGTGAGCAACCGACCCCTTGCTGCCGCTGGTCGACTCGTCCCTCTCCTCCGCGCCGGGCTGATCGCCGGCATCGTGATCGCCGCCGCCGCGTACCCGCTGGTCGCCCTCACCGGGCTCGGCGCGAAGGCCACCGCGCACGCCGTGGAGCAGAAGACCAGGCTGCTGACCACCGCCCTGCCCGCCGAGACCTCGTACCTCTACGCCCCGGACGGCAAGACCGTGCTGACCATGTTCTACGAGGAGTACCGGCAGTACACCAAGCTGTCGGACATGTCGCCGAACATCCAGCAGGCGATCGTCGCCGCCGAGGACTCCCGCTTCTACCAGCACCACGGCGTCGACCCGAAGGGCGTGGCCCGGGCCTTCGTGGCCAACACCCGCTCCAGCGGCGTCTCCCAGGGCGCCTCCACCCTGACCATGCAGTACGTCCGGATGGCCCTGCGGGACAGCGCGACCACCCCCAAGGAGGTCCAGGAGGCCACCCAGCAGACCAGCCTGCGCAAGGTCAAGGAGATGCGGATGGCGCTGGACCTGGAGAAGGAGATGAGCAAGGAGCAGATCCTGGAGCGCTACCTGAACTCGGCGTACTTCGGGCACCGGGCGTACGGCATCTACGCGGCCAGCGAGATCTTCTTCTCCAAGACCCCGAAGGACCTCACCCCCGTCGAGGCGGCCACCCTCGCCGGGCTGGTCAAGTCGCCGTCGGAGTACGACCCGGCCGACTCCGACCAGAAGGAGGCCACCGGGCGGCGCAACTACGTCCTGGACCGGATGAGCCAACTCGGCTACCTCTCCCCCGACTCGGCCGCCGCCGCGAAGACCGAACCGATCCGGCTGAAGCTGACCAGCCCGCCGAACGACTGCGCCGCGGTGTCGGAGAAGTACAACAGTTGGGGCTTCGCCTGCGACTACCTGAAGAACTGGTGGAGCGCGCAGCCCGCGTTCGGGGCGAACCGGCTGGAACGGATGGACAAGCTGCGCCGAGGCGGCTACCGGATCGTGCTCAGCATCGACCCGAAGATCCAGGAGGCGGCGGAGAAGAACGTCGGCAGCAAGGAGAGCACCGGCAGCCCGTTCGCCAACGGCATCGTCGTCTCCGAGCCCGGCACCGGACGGGTCAAGGCGATGGCGGTGAACCGGGCGTACTCGCTGGACCTGAGCGAGAATCCGCTGAGCTCCAACCCGGAGGCCGGGCCGAAAGTGAAGGCGAACTATCCGAACACGGTGGCACCCCTGCTCGGCGGCGGTGACCTGCCGGGCTACCAGGCGGGATCGACGTTCAAGATGTTCCCGATGCTGGCCGCGCTCAACGACGGGATGCCGCTGTCCACCGAGATCAACTCTCCGTACCGCTACCAGTCGCGGGTCTACGACGGCTGGGCCCCATCCAACGCCAGCGGCGCCATGACCGGCCGGCAGACCATGTGGTCCGGGTTCGGCAAGTCGGTGAACACGTTCTTCGTGCAGCTGGAGGAGAAGATCGGGGCGGAGAAGGGGGTCCGCCTCGCCGAGCAGCTCGGGCTTCGCTGGCGGACCGACGTGGACCGGGACCACGCCTCCCCTACCAAGGCGAACAAATGGGGTGCGTTCACCCTGGGTGTCTCCGACGCCACCCCGCTGGAGATGGCGAACGCGTACGCCGCCATCGCCGCCGACGGCCGGTACTGCGAGGCGATCCCGGTGCAGGCGATCATGAACCGGGACGGCACGCCGACCACGTACGCCACCGCCAGCGGCATCCACCGCGAGGTCGCCAAGCCGCGCTGCCGGCAGGTGGTCAGCGCGGACGCCGCCCGGGCGGCCACCGACGCCGCCCGCTGCCCGACCGGGGACACCCCGGCACGCGGGGGCTGCGGCGGCTGGTCCACCGCCGACAGCGTCCGGGGTACGGTCGGGCGCCCCGTGGCCGGCAAGACCGGTACCACCGACAGCACCCGGTCCGCCTGGTTCGTCGGCTACACCCCGGAGTTGGCCGCGGCGAGCTTCATCTCCGACCCGGACAACCCGTTCAACGCGGTGGGCGACGGGCAGTCCCAGATCCCGATCGCGGCGGTCGCGGAGACCCTGCGCGACGGACTGAAGGGCCAACCGACCCGCCAGTTCACCGCGCCCTCGGACGCCATCGTCGGGTGACCGGCACGGGTCAGCGCAGGTCGGCGGCGACGAACGACCAGAGTTCGAGGTCCACCCGGCCGCCGCGGACGAACCCGGCGTTGCGTAGCAGGCCCTCGTAACTGAAGCCGGCCTTCTCGGCGACGCGGCGGGAGGCCAGGTTGCCGGGGGCCACGCGCAGCTCGACCCGCTGGAAGCCGTGCTCCAGGATCAGCGCGATGGCCACCGCGTCCACGGCCTCGGCCGCCAGGCCGAACCCGCGCGCGTGCGGCGCCATCGCGTAGGAGATCTCGGTGGCCCGGGCGCCCCAGTCGGTGCGCCGGGTCCACAGCGAGCCCACCACCTGGCCGTCCTCCCGGCGGAGCACCGCCCAGTGGTCCCCGTCGCCGCTGTCGCGCCGCTGCCGTGCCAGGTCGGTGCACCATGCGTGCCCGTCGATCGGGCCGGAGTCGTCGGCCAGCGGCAGCCAGCGCCGGGTCAGCTTGTCGGCGAAGATCTCCCCGACCGCCGCCGCGTCGGCCGCGGTGTGCCGCCGCACCTCGGTGCGCGGGGTGGAGACGGTCAGCGCCGGGAAGCGGCGCACCGCCACCTGACCGATCACGCCGGCACCCCGCCGGGTTCCACGGGCACCGCCTCGGCCGCCGGGTCGGCTGCCGCCGCCGCGACCAGCCGGGCGGCGGTCGCCGGGTGGCCGGCCCAGTGCAGGGTGAGCTGCGAGGCGTGCACGTTGCGCCAGACGAAGCCCTCCGGCGTGCCGCCGTCCCAGCTCCACGCCGGGCGTTGACCGGATCGCGGGGTGAGCACCGCCCGGTGCTCCTTGTGCCCGACCAGCACCGTGCCGCTCGCGGCGACCACGCTGTCGGTCTGGGCGGTGGCCTCGCGGTAGCCCACCACCAGGCCGTCCCGGCTGACGCCGACCGCGTCCAACACCCCGCACATCGGCAGGCCGTCCAGCTCCCGGGCCAGCCAGAGCAGGCCGGTGCCCTCGGCGACCACCGGACGCCCGGTGCGCGCCAGCTCGGCCACGGCGATGCAGAGCCGCCGGTTGGCGGACAGCTGCTCGGCGTACGCCTCGGGCAGCGCGCCGCCGACGACCAGCGCACGGGTGCCGGCCGGCAGCGCCTCGTCGCGCAGCGGATCGAGCGTGACCACCTCGGCGCCGGCGGCCCGCAGCAGCTCGGCGGTCTCCGGATGGCTGAAGCTGCTGCCCGGCCCGCCGGCGAGCGCCACCAGCGGGCGGTCCGCCGGGACCGTCACCGGACCGAGCGCCTCCTCCGGCGACCACGCCGAGGCGGGCAGCGGCGGAGCGGAGCGGGCCAGCCCGAGCAGCCGTTCCAGGTCGACCGTGGCGGCGACGGCCTCGCCCAGCCGGCGGACCGCGCGGGCGGCGTCGGCGGACCCGCCGACCACCGGAACCACGCCGTGCCGGCGCGACGGCAGCACCGCCGGCAGGTCCTGCCGGCGCAACGCGCCGTAGACCGGCACGTTCACGTCATCCAGCGCCTCGCGCAGCATCCCCTCGTGCCGCGAGGACGCCACCCGGTTGAGGATCACCCCGCCGAGCCAGAGCTGCTCGTCGTACGAGCGGAAACCGTGCACCAGGGCGGCCACCGACTGACCCATCGCGGCCACGTCGACCACGAGCACCACGGGGCTGCGCAGCGCGGCGGCCGCGGCGGCGGTGGACTCCTGTTCCGGGCGGCCGCCGACCGAGTCGTACAGGCCCATGCTGCCCTGCACCACGGCGAGCCCCGCGCCCTCGGCGCCGTGCGCGACCAGCGGAGCGAGCCGGTCGACGCCGACCAGCCGGGGATCGATCGACCGGCCCGGCCGACCGGAGGCGAGACCGAGGTAGGCGGCGTCGACGTGATCCGGGCCGAGCTTGAACCCGGCGACGTCGACACCCCGCTCGGCGAGGGCGGCGAGCAGCCCGATAGCCAGCGCGTTCTTGCCGTGCCCGGAGGACGGCGCGCTGAGCACCAGGCGCGGCACGACGGTCATCATCGACTCCTCGCGGGGGCGGCGGGTACGCGACGGCGGACCGGTTGGACCGATCCGTCCGCGTGACGATACCCGCCCCGCCCGACACGCGAGCACCGCCGATCGGGGCCGGTTGGGCCGTCGCGGCCCGGTCCAGGTCAGTGGCGTCGGTCATACGGGTAGCCTCGTTGCCGTGTACCGGTTCCTGCTGAGCCCACGCTGGCTGGGCGCTCTCGCCCTGACCCTGGTCGCCGCCGCGGTCATGGTCCTGCTCGGCAACTGGCAGCTGGACCGCTACCGGGGGCGCACCGAGGTCAACGAGCGGATCGACGCCGGCCTGCGGATGGCCCCGGCTCCGCTGGCCGAGGCGCTGCGCGCTCCCGCCGGCGGCCCGGGAACGGTCGGCCCGGCCCCCGCCGAGGACAAGGTGTGGACCCGGGTCACCGTCAGCGGCCGGTACGACCCGACGAACACCGTCCTGGTCCGTGGCCGGACGGTGGACAGCCGGGTCGGCTTCGAGGTGCTCACCCCGCTGGTGCTCGCCGACGGCACGGCGCTGCTGGTGGACCGGGGTTGGGTCCCGCCGGCGCCGGGTGGGGCGATGGCCCAGCCGACGGTGCCCGCCGCGCCGACCGGTGACGTGAAGGTGGTCGGCCGGGTGCACGAGACCGAGAGCGGCGCCGGCGCGGTGAACCGCCGCGACGGACGGCTGGAGACCCGACGGGTCGGGGTGTCCCGGCTGGCCCGCGAACTGCCCTACCCGGTGTACGGCGCCTACCTGCTGCTGGACGAGCAGACTCCGGCGGCCGACCCGGTGTTCAAGGCGGTGCCGGTCGGGCACACCAACAACTGGCAGAACTTCGGCTACGTCGTGCAGTGGTGGCTCTTCGCCGTGATGGCCCTGTTCGGCTACGGCTGGGTGGCCCGCCGGGAGGCCCGCCGGGCCGCCGGCATCGGCACCACGTCAGCCCCGTTGGACCGGGCCGCCGAGCCGACGCCGAGCGCGTCCGCCTGACCGCCTGACCTCGGCCGGTGCGGCCGGTCAGCCGGTGGGACGGCCGGCGTGGATGGCGCGGACCGCGTCGATGGTGTCCGCCTCGGCGGCGGACTTGTCGTCGCGATACCGCACCACGCGGGCGAACCGCAGCGCCATCCCGCCCGGATAGCGCGAACTCGTCTGCACCCCGTCGAAGGCGATCTCCACCACCTGCTCGGGGCGGACCCGGACCACCCAGTCGCCGCGCTCCACCGCGAGGTCGAGGAAGCGCTCGGTCTGCCAGCGCAGCAGCTCGTCGGTGAGCCCCTTGAACGTCTTGCCGAGCATCACGAAGTCGCCGGTGCGCGGGTCCCGCGCGCCGAGGTGCAGGTTGGACAACCAACCCTGCCGCCGGCCGCTGCCCCACTCGACGGCGAGCACCACCAGGTCGAGGGTGTGCCGGGGTTTGACCTTGACCCAGGCCGCGCCGCGCCGACCGGCGTCGTAGGGCGCGTCCGGCGCCTTGACCACCACGCCCTCCTGGCCGGCGTCGATGGCGGCGGCGAACGCCGCACCCGCCTGCTCCGGGTTGTCAACCTCCAGCCGCCCGACCAGCAGCGACGCGTCCACCGCGCCGGCGAGCGCCGCCCACCGCTCCCGGCCGGGCAGGTCGATCAGATCCTGGCCGTCGAGGTGCAGCAGGTCGAAGAAGTACGGCGTCAGCACGGTCTCGCCGGCGCTGGCGGCGGCCGCGAGCACCGCCGGGGCGACCGGTGTGCGCCCCGTGGTGCTGGGTGTGGTGCGCCGGGCGGCCCGGCTGGACGTCTGCTGGAACGGCAGGGGGCGGCCGGTCTCGTCCAGGCCGATCGCCTCGCCGTCGAGCACCAACTCCCGGCCGGGCAGGGCGCGGACCGCAGCGACCACCTCGGGCACCCGGGTGGTGATCTCGTCGAGGCTGCGGGTGAAGACGGCGATGTCGGCGCCGGAGCGGTGCACCTGGATGCGGATGCCGTCGAGCTTCACGTCGACCACCGCCGGCGCGCCGGTCGCGGCCAGCGCCTCATCGACCGAGGGGGCGCTCTGGGCGAGCATCGGCGCCAGCGGACGGCCGACCCGCAGGCCGAACCCGGCCAGCTCGGCGGCGCCTCCGGCCATGGCGGCCACCGCCACCGCGCGCAGGTCACCGGCGAGCAGCAGGGCTCGACGGACCACCGCCACCGGCACCTCGGCCGCCCGGGCCACCGCGTCGGCGAGCAGCCCGGCCTGGGCGCCCTGCCGCAGCTCACCGCTGAACAGGTTGGTGAGCAGCCGCTGCTCCTCGGCCGTCGCCGCCGCGTAGAGGGCCCCGAGCAGCGCACGGCGTCGTGCCTGCGAGCCCGCGCCGTGCACCGCGGCGATCTGCTCGATGGCCGCGTCGACGGCGGCCACGGTCAACGTCGGCTCGGCGGCCGGCGGCGGCAGGTCACGCAGGCTCGCATAACCCACGCCGGTCTGCCGCTGACGCAGCTCACCGGCGAGATAGCCGGCGCCGGGCTCCACCTCGGCCGGGTCGAGACGGCGCAGCGCGTCGGCGAGCAACTCCACCTTGGCGCGCCGGCCGCTGGTGGCGCCGACGGCGGCGGACGTGGCTGCCAGGTCGAGGAACCGCACGAGCCTCATCCTGCCAGTCGCCCCCGACACCGCCCGGGCATTGCCATGCCCGGGCGGTGTCGGCAGGGTGCCGCCGCCCACGTGGACGGCGGATCAGGCGGAGACGGGTTCCTCGATGCGCAGCCCCCGGGCGCGGACCTCGCCGGCGACCCGGGAGAGCACCGAGTCGAGGGCGACCAGGGCGGTGGAGAGCTCACCGAGCTGTTCTTTGAGCGTGTCCTCGGACCACGCGGAGACGTCGACGTCCCCCAGCGCGCTGACAGCGGCCCCCAACCGGGCCATCACCTCGTTCGTACTCATGTTCGAAAGGCTATAGCAGCCCCGCGCCCGACACACCGCAAACTCCCAGATCAGACCGGAAGTTACGGTTCCGACACCTAACTCCCGTTCGTGCCCGCCGCGGCCACCTTGCCCAACAGCAGCGCCTCGGCCAGGCAGACCCGGGCGAACTCCCCGAGGTGCAGGCTCTCGTTCGGGCCGTGCGCGCGGGCGTGCGGGTCCTCCACACCGGTGACCAGGATCGCCGCCTTGGGGAACATCTCCTGAAAGGTGGCGATGAACGGGATCGACCCGCCGACGCCGATGTCCACCGGATCGGTGCCGTCCCAGGCCTCCCGGAACGCCGAGCGGGCGGCGTCGAACATCGGCCCGGACGCGTCGATCACGCAGGGGTCGCCGTCGTGCTCGAAGGAGACCGTCACCTGCGCGCCCCACGGCGCGTGCTTCTCCAGGTGCGCGCGCACCGCCGCGTACGCCCGCTTGGGGTCGTCGCCCGGGGCGAGGCGGATGCTCAGCTTCGCCTTCGCAGACGGGACCAGGGCGTTCGGCGCCTCGCCGGTGGACGGCGCGTCGATGCCGAGCACCGCCAGCGCGGGCTTGGTCCAGAGCCGGTCGGTGATCCGGCCGCTGCCGATGAACTGCACGCCCTCGGCCAGCCCGGCCTCGCCCCGGATCCGGTCCTCCGGGTAGTCGACGGTGGCGCCCTCGCGGCCGATGAGCCCGTCCACCGCCACGTCACCGGCGTCGTCGTGCAGGGTGGCCAGCAGCCGGACCAGCGCGGTGAGCGCGTCCGGGACGGCACCGCCGAACATGCCGCTGTGCACCGCGTGGTCCAGCGTGCGGACCTCGACGAAGCAGTTGACGATGCCGCGCAGCGAGGTGGTCAGCGCCGGTACGCCGATGTCCCAGTTGCCGGAGTCGGCGATCACGATGACGTCCGAGGCGATCTCGTCGCGGTGCTCGTCCAGCAACCGCTCCAGCGAGTCGGAGCCGTACTCCTCCTCGCCCTCGATGAAGAGGACCACGCCGACCGGCAGCGCGTCACCGTACGCGCGCAGCGCCGCGATGTGCGCCATGATACCGGCCTTGTCGTCGGCCGCGCCGCGACCGTAGAGCCGGCCGTCCCGCTCGACCGGTTCGAACGGGTCGGACTCCCACAGCGACCGGTCGCCGACCGGCTGCACGTCGTGGTGGGCGTAGAGCAGCACGGTGGGCGCACCGGCCGGGGCGGCACGGCGGCCGATCACCGCGGGCTGCCCGCCGGAACGCACGATGTCGACGTCCAGGCCACACCCGCGCAGCAGTTCGGCGACCGCCTCGGCGGAGCGCTCCACGTGTGAGTGGTCGAAGCCCTCGAAGGCGATGCCGGGGATGCGGACGAGTCGTTCCAGGTCGGCCCGGACACCGGGCATCTCCCGCTCGACGGCGGCCCGCACCTGGGACTCGGACATGATCGGTGTGGTCATGACCGGCATCGTATGCCGGCCTTACCCGGGCGTGCCGGCCGAGCCCGTACTGTCACCGGCTCCCGGGCCGGCACCCGCCGTCGCGCCGGGCGCGGTCCGGCCCGCGCGGTGCGCGCGGCCGGCGGCCTCGGTGGCGGCGTCCATCCAGGAACGGGCCCGGCCCGCGGTGCCGCCCACCCACTCACCGACGTCGCTGGCGCCGTCGCCGAGCCGACGCAGCAGCCCGACCAGCGGGTCGGTGGACCGGCTGAACTCCTCCCGGTACGACTCGGCCGCCGCCTTGATCTCCTCCGAGACGCTGGTCGAGCCGTCGTCGTCGCGGCGCGGGTAGTCCCCGGCCAGCACCCGCCCGTACGCCCCGGAGTCGATCCACTGCCGCAGCTGGGCGGCGCGCGCCACCGGCACCGGGTGCGTGCTCCACGCGGTCATCCGGATCTTGTGCAGGCTGTCCCGCAGGTCGCCGCCACCGGCGTACTCGGCCGCCTGCTCCAGGAAGGCGGTGGTGTCGATCTGGGACAGGTCGCCGCCACCGGCGAGCTTCATCAGCAGCCGCAGGGCGGCCGCCGGGTCCTGCCCGGCGAGCAGACCGGCCCGGTCGGCGGAGAGCTCCGCCTTGCGCCACCACTCCAGCATCGCCGCGATGATCGCGCGCAGCGCGAACGCGCCGACCGGCAACCAGCTCAGGTTTGCCGCCCAGCGGGTGAGGATCATGAGCATCGTCTTGTAGACGGCGTGCCCGCTGCCGACGTGCCCCAGCTCGTGGCCGAGCAGGCAACGCAGCTCGTCCTCGTCGAGCTCCTGCACGCAGGCGGAGTTCAGCACGATGAACGGCCGGTCCAGGCCGACCGCCTCGGCGCCCAGCCAGGGCGACTGCGTCACGTACAGCTCAGGCAGCTCGGCGACGTCGAGCGCCGCGGCGGCCTCGGTGTAGCGCTGCCAGACCGCCGGGTACTGCCGGTGGTCGACCCGGATGCCCGAGGCCAGCACGGAGAGCCGGAAGCCGCGCTCGTTCCACATGCCGAAGAACGCCCGCACCACGTCGTCGAAACCCCGCAGCTCACGCAGCGCGACCAGGGCGCCCCGGTCGGCCGAGTGCTCCCAGGCCCGCGAGCTGATGCCGGTGAGGGTGATGCGGCGCCGCGCGGGCGAATCCGCTGCCGACATGATGAGTCCCCCGTTCGCCGCGCCCTGAGCCTTCTCGGATCGTGCCGTGGCCGATGGCAGCCTCCTCGCATCGTGCCGCAGCCGGTGGCACACGTCCATGCCCCGCTCAGCGGATGCGCACGTAGTACCGGTCCGCGTCGTGCGGCAACCTCGGCGCGCCGTCGACCACCAGGTCGACCCCGGTTGCCGTGTGGTCGGCGACGAAGTGCGCACGTTCCCCGTCGTGCCAGCGACGCAGCTCGGGCAGGATCTCCGGCCCGTCGCGCTCGACCGCGCGGGCCAGCCGCAACGAGGCGGGCGCGGTGACGAAGGCGGCCAGGGTCACCTCCGGCCGGACAACCGCGCGTGCCGCGCTGACCCCCTCCAGGATCAGCACCGGCGCGACCGGCACCGGGACCGGGCGGGGCAGGAAGCATCGCCGCACCCAGCTGTAACGCCGGTAGGAGCCGGGCCGCCCCGCACGCAGCGGATCCAGCACCCACTCATCGAGCCGGGGCCAGAAGGTGAGTTGGTCGTCCCAGCCGTCGAGCAGGTCGTCGGTGTGCACCACCGGCGGCCGGGCACCGCCGGGAAGCGCCGCCAGGGCGTCCGCGAGGTGCACGGCGAACCGGCTCTTGCCCGCGCCGCTCGGCCCGTCGACCGCGACCAGCCGGGTCCGCCCCAACCGCGCCGGGCCCGCGACAACCCGGCGCGCCAGCATGGAGTACGCCTCGACGACCGCCACCGGCAGCACCCCGTCCACGCCGCTCCCCGTCACCCCGCCAAGTCCACACGATCGACTTGCGATCACGGAAACCGGGGTATCCCACCGACAGGGACACCACGACTTCAAGGAAGCCGAGTCGATCGTGCCTGATCGAGGTGGCCGCAACTCGTCCGGCTGACCGCCACGACCGGGCACCGTCACGTCCGAGGGATTTGGGGCGACGACGGGTGATGCGCGGCCCGTTCGCCGCCCGACGCGCACCCGAATCGGCATGATCGGGTGGTGCTCCGAGACGTGATGAGCCCCGGCATCGACGCCCTGCTCGAACAGGCGCGCGCCGGGCTGCACCGACTGACTCCGCAGCAGACCGTCGAGGCGGTCCGCTGCGGCGCGCTGCTGGTCGACACCCGTACCGAGATGCAGCGCCGCGACCAGGGCGACCTGCCCGGGGCGGTCGTCATCGACCGGACGGTGCTGGAGTGGCGACTCGATCCGGCCAGCGAATGGCGGATTCCGGAGGCCACCGGCTACGACCGGGAAATCGTGCTGGTGTGCCGGGAGGGCTACAGCTCCAGCCTGGCCGCCGCCAGCCTGCAGACGCTCGGGCTGCGCCGGGCCACCGACATGATCGGCGGCGTCGACGCGTGGCTCACCGCCGGCCTTCCCACCACCGACCGCCCCGCCGACGTCCGGCACTGACGCCGACGCCGGTCCGGGGACGCGGTGGCCGAACGGGCGGCGTCGCCGGTCCGGGGACGCGGTGGCCGAACGGGCGGCGTCGCCGGTCCGGGGACGCGGTGGCCGAACGGGCGGCGTCGCCGGTCCGGGGAGCGGTGACCGAGCCGGCGGCGTCGCCGGTCAGGCCGGTGGCGGACCGGGTGGGATGAAGGGCAGGCCGGCGGGCGGGCCGGTCTCGATGAGGCGCCAGAGGGCGTCGGTGTCCAGATGTTCCTCCACCAGGTCGCCGAGCAGGTCGAGCGAGCGTTCCCGGGCGGCCGCGAAGCTGGTGTCGAGTGCGACCCGGAACCCGGTGCGCCCGGCCATCCGGGCCGCCTCGGTGAGGAAGCGGCGGCGGAAGCCGTCCGACTCGAACGCCCCATGCCAGTGCGTGCCGTGCACCACGCCGAGCACCGCGCCCTCGCCGGCACCGTCGCTCCCGGTCAGCAGCGGGGCCAGGGTCGGATCGGTGTGCGAGACGTACCCGTGGTGGATCTCGTAGCCGTGGACCGGCAGGTCGCCGTGGGCGGTGCCCACCGACTGCCGGACGGTCTTGCGCGGATCGAAGGTGATCTCGATGGGCAGCAGGCCGAGGCCTGGCACGCTGCCCTGGCGGCTCTCCACCGGATCGTGGATCGCGCGCCCGAGCATCTGGAAGCCGCCGCAGAGACCCAGCAGTGGCTTGCCGGCCGTCGCGTGGGCCAGGACCGCGTCGGCGAGGCCGGTCTCGCGTAGCCAGGCGAGGTCCGCCACGGTCGACTTGGACCCGGGCAGGACGACCAGGTCGGCGGCGGCCAGCTCGGCTGGTTCGACGGTGAGGCGTACGCGGACGCCCGGCTCGGTGGCCAGCGCCTCCACGTCGGTGGCGTTGCTGATCCGGGGCAGCCGGACGACGGCCACGTCCAGCCACTCGGTGCCGTGCGGGGCGGCCGGGCGGCCGAGCACCCGACCGTAGGCGAGCGAGTCCTCGGCGTCGAGCCAGAGGTCGAGTGCCCAGGGCAGCACCCCGTACGTGGGGCGGCCGGTGACGTGGCGCAGCATGTCCAGCCCCGGCTGGAGCAGGCCGAGGTCGCCCCGGAACTTGTTGATCACGAAGCCGGCGATCAGCGCCTGGTCGGCCGGGTCGAGCAGGGCCAC
This sequence comes from Micromonospora sp. NPDC005163, assembly GCF_053599835.1. Classification (NCBI taxonomy): domain Bacteria; kingdom Bacillati; phylum Actinomycetota; class Actinomycetes; order Micromonosporales; family Micromonosporaceae; genus Micromonospora; species Micromonospora sp. NPDC005163. Next base: position 272,179 of record NZ_JBSFYP010000002.1, on the reverse strand, counting down.
GGTGCCGAACATCGAGGCGAAGACGCCGCCCCGGTCGATGTCGCCGACCACGATGGTGGGCAGGTTGGCGTGCCGGGCCAACCCCATGTTGACGTAGTCCCCGGCCCGCAGGTTGATCTCGGCGGGGCTGCCGGCGCCCTCGCAGATCACCACGTCGTACGCGGCCCGCAGCTCGGCCAGCGCCGCGTACGCGGTCTCGGCGAGCCGGGGACGCAGGTGCCGGAAGGTGCCGGCGGTGATCGTGTCGACCGCCTCGCCGAGCAGCACGACCTGGCTGGCCAGGTCACTGCCCGGCTTGAGCAGCACCGGGTTGAAGCGCAGGTCGGGGGCGATGCCGCAGGCGGCGGCCTGCATGGCCTGGGCCCGGCCGATCTCGCCGCCACGCCCGTCCGGCCCGACCACCACCGCCGAGTTGTTCGACATGTTCTGCGCCTTGAACGGCGCCACCTTCACGCCTTGCCGGTGCAGCCAGCGGCAGATGCCGGCGGTCAGCACACTCTTGCCGGCGTCGGACGTGGTGCCGGCGACCAGCAGCCCGCCGCTCACCGCCCGCTCCCCCGCCCCGACACGACGGCTCGCGGCCCGCGCCGGGCACCAGCACCGGCCAGCCCGCGTCGCCCGACGGCGGCGCTCCACCCGCGTCGCCCGACGGCGGCGGCCAGACGCCCGACGGTCAACGGGTACGCGGCGGCCAGCCCGAGGGCGGCCAGGCCGACCGCGCCGGAGATCCGGGCAGCCCGCCTGAGGTGCCGCGCCTCGGGGCGGGGACCGTCGCCCAGGAAGGGGCGCACCTCGGAGCGCCCGAAGTAGACGTTGCGGCCGCCGAGGCGGACCCCCAGCGCGCCGGCCATCGCCGCCTCGCACTGACCGGCGTTGGGGCTCGGGTGGTCGTTGCGGTCGCGCCGCCACACCCGCCATGCGCGTTCCCGGTCGCCGTTCGCGACCGGCGCGACGGCGATGGTGAGCAGCCCGGTCAGCCGGGACGGCACCAGGTTGAGCAGGTCGTCGAGCCGGGCGGCGGGGGTGCCGAACCGCGCGTAGCGCGCCGACCGGTGCCCGACCATCGCGTCGAGGGTGTTGGCCGCGCGGTAGCCCAGCAGCCCGGGCAGGCCGGCGACCGCGCCCCAGACCAGAGGGGCGACCACCGCGTCGGAGGTGTTCTCCGCGACCGACTCGACGGTGGCCCGGGCCAGTTCCGACTCGCCCAGAGTCGACGGGTCCCGACCGCAGAGGTGACCGAGGCGTCGCCGGGCGGCGGGCAGGTCGCCGTCGCGCAGCGCCCCACCCATGGTGGTGGCCTCGTGCCGCAGGGTGCGACCGCCCAGCACGGTCCAGGTGCCGGCGGCGACGAGCACCGCCCGGGTCACCGGCCGGTGCCGGGTGGCTGCCGCAGCGGCCGCCCCGAGCAGCACCGGCCCACCAACGGCCAGCGCGGTGAACACCGCCCCGGCCGTCCGGTCCGGTCGGTAGAGCCGCCGCTCCAGCGCGCCGGCGACCTGCCCGAAGCCGGCCACCGGGTGCCACCGGCGTGGGTCGCCGAGCAGCCTGTCCAGCGCGTACCCGGCCAGCAGCCCCACCGCGTTCGCCACCGGCGCTGTCCGTCGCACGCGCACCACCTCCGGCCGGCCAGCCTAGACGAGCGTCCCGTGAACCAACCTGGCCCGGCACGCCCCGGCCCACCCCGTCCAGGCTGCTCGCCGCGCCGGGCAGCGGGGCGGTGGCAGGTGCGGCAGAGGCCGGAAGCAGGGCGGCGCTGGGTGTGGAGGGACGGGCCAGGGGCGTCACGCGGGGTGACGACGCCGGTCGCGTCGCCACCCCGCCCCCGTTCGTGACATGTCGCGGAGCACCCGCCGGGAGCGGGTGGTGGGCGCGGAGGTCGCGGCACCGGTGCTGCCCGCACACCGCTCGCGCCGCCGCCTGGCCGCCACCCCGGCCGTCGTCCACGACAGCCGGGATGGCCGAGCCGAGGGGTCAGACCGGTTGCGGGACCCGCCCCCGGCCACGCCGTCCCCGGCCGGACGGCGTGGGCTCCGGCCGGCCCTCGTCCGGCACCGGCCCCAACTCGTCGTCCGGCCGGTCGTCGTCCGGCCGGTCGTCGTCCGACTGGTCGTCGTCAGCCCCGAGAGGGAACGCCAACTCGTCGTCGTCGAGCCCAGCCGGGCCGTCGGTGTCGCCGCCCTGCGCGCCGCCGACGCTGAGGGAAGCGTCGTCGACCGGGCCGGCCGCGCTGAACGGGCCGGGACGCAGCGCGCCGAAGTCGGACAGCTCGAAGTCGTCGTCGAGCGGGCGGTCGTCGGGCAGGACGGGCGTCTGCCCGGCCGGGACCGGCTCGGTGGGCTCGCCGTGCACCCGGCTCTCCGCCTCCGCGTCCTCCGTCGTGCTGGTGGTCATGCTCGGGCGGTTGCGCAGGAACCGCGCCCGACCCCGGGACAGGTCGTGGCCGACGGCGACGGCCTCCAGCTCGTAAAGGGTGCGGTGGTTGCCGGCGTCGTCGGTCCAGTCGCGGGTGTAGAGCCGGCCGCAGACCACCACCGGGTCGCCGACCATCACCGAGGCGGCCACCCCCTCGGCGAGCTTGCGCCAACAGTTGACGCGGACCCGGAGCGAGTTCCCGTCGACCCAGCGGCCGCTGTCCCGGTCGAGCCGGCGGGCGGTGGAGGCGACCTTGAAGTTGGCCACCAGGGTGTTGCTCTGGGTGGTACGCCGCCACTCGGGCGTGGTCAGCACATTGCCGACAATTGTCACGTAGGTGTCGAACATCGTCCCTCCAGGGGGATCGGGGGCCTGCCAGCGCGAGTCGACTCGACACCGAGCCTCGACGCGGCGGACGGTCCTCGCCAGCACCCCACCCCCGACCTGTGGACAACGACGCCACCTGTGGACAACGCCCTGATCAGGCCCGGATGTGGTACGGCCGACCCACCCGGACGGGCGTCAGCGGTTTCCGGGTCCGACCAACCTGGGTATGGACTTGATCAAGCACCACCGACAGCTCCACGTCGACGAGAGGTCAGCGCCATGATGATCACCACGATCGGCTCCGCAACCGCTTGCGAGGCGCGGCGATGAGCGCCGTGACGAACCCGGCCACCGTGGCCGAGTGCCTGCGGGTGGGCGCCGGGTTCTCGCAGGGCGACCGCGCCTGGATCGCCGAGCAGTTCGCCACCCTCGACGCCCGGCTGGCCGGCTTCCACGCCGACGCCACCGAGCTGGAGGTGTCGGTGAAGGACCGCGAGGCGCGGGGGCAGAAGGTCACCCTGGAGTGCTGGATCGCCGGCCGGCAGAAGATCGTCACCACCTCCGGCGAGGAGGACCTGCACGCCGCGCTCAACGACGTCCGCGACGACCTGCGCCGGCGGCTCAACGACGCCAAGACCCGCCAGGAGCCTCGGCACAACAAGCACCTGCGCGACGTCAGCCAGCCGCGGGATCAGGTCGACCCGGCCGAGGAGCCCGAGGCGCTGCCCGCCGGCGACCCGAGCCGCGCCGACGCGGAAACCGTCTGACGCGTACTCCCGCATGCCCCGGCCGGCCGGCTGGCACGGCCGGTCGGGGCGGCCGGATCCCGGGGACTACCGCCGGGTAGCTTGGCGGCGTAGCGTCGCGAACGTGGAACCGGACGTGTTGGGGCCGCCGTACGAGCGGCAGACGATCGACCTGGGCACCGACGACGAGGGCGCGGTCGTCGCGACCCTGGTCCGGCGGCGGGCCGAGCGCCCCACCGGGCGGGCCGTGCTCTACGTGCACGGCTTCGTCGACTACTTCTTCCAGACCCACCTGGCCGACTTCTTCGCCGAGCGGGGCTGGGACTTCTACGCCCTCGACCTGCGCAAGTACGGTCGCAGCCTGCTCCCGCACCAGACCCCGAACTTCTGCCAGGACATCAGCGACTACTTCCCTGAGCTGGACGCCGCCGCCGAGATCATCCGCACCGACGACGAGCACGACACCCTGCTGGCGATGGGCCACTCCACCGGCGGCCTGATCACCTCGCTCTGGGCGGACGCCCGCCGCGACGCCGGCACCGTCGACGGCCTGGTGCTCAACAGCCCCTTCTTCGACCTGAACGCCCCCTGGGCGGTGCGCAGACCCCTCGCGGCCGCCGTCTCCCGGCTGGGCCGCCGGGCGCCGCACCGCATCGTGCCGTTCGGGCTGGGCACGGTGTACGGCGAGAGCCTCCACACCGACCACCGGGGCGAGTGGACCTACGACCTGGCGTGGAAGCCGCTGGCCGGGTTCCCGGTCCGGGCCGGCTGGCTGAACGCGATCCGCACCGGCCAACGCCGGCTGCGCGCCGGGCTGGACATCCAGGTGCCGGTGCTGCTGGCCTGCTCGACCCGCTCGTTCCGGGGCACCAAGTGGCACGACAGCGCCACGCTGGCCGACGCCGTGCTGGACGTGGAGCACATGGTGCGGTATGCGCCCCGCCTCGGCCGGCACGTCACCCTGGCCCGCTTCGACGGCGGGCTGCACGACCTCACGCTCTCCGGCCCCGCCGTACGCCGAAAGGTCTTCGACGAGGTCGGCCGGTGGGCCGAGACGTTCCTCGCCGCTGGCCCCACCGCCCCGGCCGACGACGTGGCGACCGACGACGCTGCCCAGCTGCCGGAAAGCCGGCGTCCCGCGTCCGATCCGGCAGGTGCGGCGACGGCGGGCGGCTGACCCGGCCGGGCCACGGCTCGCCGCGCCACCCGCCGAGTGGCGTGTCTCAGTCGCCGGGTGTCGCCGGAAGAACGGCCCGGATCCGGTCGAAGGTCGCCACCGGGTGAGCGCCGACGCCGGGCAGCACCAGGCCCAGGCAGTACAGCGACACCTCCCCGACCGGGTCCGCCTGCACAATGAAGACCGGCGCCCCGACGTACCCCGGCGGCAGTTCAGTGGTGATCCGCACGGCGTCCCCGTCGCGGACCACCCGCTCGATGGCCACCTCCAGTGGCCGCGACCCGTCCTCGCGTACCCCATGGGCCAGCACGAAAGCGGAACTGGCGTCGGCGCCGAGGCGGGCGACCACCTCGGGCCCGGCGGCGATCCCGGCGGGCACCGGCTGCACCCGCCACCGCCAGCCGCCGTCACCGGCGTACCGGTGCAGCCCGCCGGTGGGCAGCACCGCGACGCCGTCCCCCGGGAAGCGCGCCCAGCCAAGCCTCATCTCGGCGTCCGCGACGGCGTCCGGTGCGACCCCGGCCGGCTCGGTGACGCTCGCCCGCAGGCCCAACTCCCCATCCGGCGTGCCGGTCAGGTCGGCCGCCGTCAGCAGCGACTCCCCCACCGGGTCGTCGGTGCCCTGGAAAAAGAACGCGGTGCCGAAGCGCTGGCCGGTGGCGTCCGACGACCGGTACGGCAGGATGGCACGGCCCACGATCTGGCACAGCTCGTAGGCGACGTCGTTCTCGGCGTCGGGGTCCAGCAGCACCAGCCGAGGGTACGGGCCTGCGGCGGGTCGGTCCGTGGGAACCCGGATGCCAGTCAACCGGCCTCCGTGAGACCCTGCTCGGCAACGTGGACGCGGGCACCCTTTTCCCCGCCGGCCGGCGGGTCGGCGGTACCCTCTGGGCGCGACACCCACGCCGCGCGCCCGTAGCTCAGCGGATAGAGCAGGGGACTTCTAATCCCAAGGCCGCAGGTTCGAATCCTGCCGGGCGCACCCACCCCGCCGCAGATGATGCGGTTACCCAAGGTCTAGTTCAATCCGATTTCCAAGCTGTCCGTGCGACAGGGCGACGATGACCGCTGAGGGGCCGTCACCGGGCCGTCAAGGGCCGACCAATAGCGACCAACGGCGACCAGCAACGCCCGAAGAAACAGCGGGCCATTCCTGGCTGCAAAGACGTTGACGGAGATCATTTTGCCGACTAGCTTGACCACGCTATGACGTCTTGAGAATTCGGGGGCTTGAATGTTAATTGGATCAACCTCGGGCACGCGCAAGCGTTCTACTCGCCGTGGGCTCGTTGCGATGACCGCGTCGCTGGTGCTGTTGGCCGTCGGTTCGATGCTGCTGGCGCCCCCCGCGTCCGCGGCCGTCACGGGTTCGGTCAAGACGAAGGCTCCCCTCCAGCCGACGATCAGCTTCCCGAACGGGGACAGCGTGGTCGAAGGCGGCCAGCTCGCCATCAGGTTCGACGCGAACGGTGACACCTCGGTGACCAGCTACAGGTACAGCGTCGGTGACACCAACCTGGGCAGCGTGGTCCGGTCGGGGCGTGATGGTGCCGCCACTGTGACGATCGACGTCGGCAACGTGAGCGGTGAGCGTCCGGTGTACGCGGTGGCGGTCGACCGCCGGGGCCGGCTCAGTCCCCTGACGCAGGGATCCTTCACGGTGTCCGTCATGTGGAGCCTCAGGGGCCAGGCGATCGACACGACCACCTGGCTGCCGGTGGTGGAGGCGACGATCCGGCTGGAGCCGGTCGGGATCGAGGCTGTCACTGGCCCTGACGGCGGCTATCAGTTCGCCGTCGACCCGGGCCTCTACACGCTCACAGGCACCTACGCCGGCCCGCCCAGCCTCTCGGGCAGCAGCCAGCAGTTGGAGGTTGACGGTCAGGGACTGTGGTTCGACCTGTACCTGTCGCCGGATTCCGGGAACTGATGACCACTACCCATCGCGATTAGATGGGCTCGCTCGATGGCCCCGGCGCTCAACGCCGCGGCCATCGTCTCGAAGGTCTACTGCCTGCCGACCGAGGAATCCGCCTGGCGCCGGCTTAAACACCGGCCTTCCTCTCAACCTCCCGCACGAAATTTCGCGCGGCCCGATACCAAGGTGCGTTGCCTGCCTGCCCGTCCATGTGCCTGGCCCTACCGAGCGGGTGCGACAAGGCACCCCCACTGCCGCGGATTTGATTAGGTCGGGGCGCCCGGCCAGCCGATTCCGTCGAGGAATTCGTCCACGGCGACCACGACCCGGCTGAGCACCGCGATCGAGTCCGTCAGCGGACCCGGTACGTACATCCCGTGATCCGCTTCGGGCACCTCCAGCACGTGGGGTGACAGCCGGCGAGCGGCGTCACCGTCCCACAGCTTGTCGGCCGTGCCACCGACGAGGAGAAACGGTGCGGTCGCCCGGCTCAGGGCGTCAACCACCCATGGCAGGGTGAGTACGGGCGTGATCCACACCGCGGGCAGGGACCGCTTGGCGGCGATGGCCGCCGCGTTGGTGCCGAGCGACTTGGCGATCAGCAGCGGGCGACCGCTGACGCTGTCGATCAGCGGAGTGATTTGACCGCGCACCCAGCCTTCTATCTCCGGCGCGTCCGGCCGTGCTGGCTCCTCGGACCACGAGTGTCGGTGCACCGTCGCACCGCGCTGTTCGGCGACATCGCCGGCATACATCAGGAGAGGCGCACCAGGTCCGAACGTACGGCCGGGGATCACGACTGCGTCAGCCACGCCGCCAACGCTACCCAGGACGGTGCTGGCGCGTGGCTCTGGAGCGACCCTCCACGCTGCGGCTGCGGCCACGCAGAACTCGTTGCCTTCCGGGTCGGCCATCACCACGTGGTGGCCGTCGACTTCCTCCAGGACACTCCCGCCCGCCTTCACCAGGCGTTTCGACTCCGCCTTGATCCGCGCCCACCGCTCGTCGGGGCTTCCGTGGCCGGGCAGCCGAATGTCGATGTGGAGCCGGTTTTTCGCCGTCTTGGGCTCGGGAACGTTGAGGATGGAGAGGCGGGGGCCGACGCCATCCGGATCGCACAGCCACGCACCATCATCCGCCAGGTCATCCTCCGGCAGGTCGAACTGCGCGAGCCACTCCTCACGGGTGGTGAAGGGCGCGGGTGGCGGCTCGTCGACGTAGCCCACGGCCGTCTTCCAGAACGCGGCGAGCACCCGGGCGTCGGTGGACTCGAGCGTCAGATCAATGCTGGCTGCCATGCCGGGAGGGTAGGTCGCACCTCTGACTTCCACCCGAGGCGCTATCGCGCGGTCTCGCTGGCGGCCCCGCGATGGTGCCGGTCACCTGGGTTCGCTCTTGAGCGCGTGGGCGGATTTCCAGGCCACGGCGCGGTTGATCCGGTCCGGGTAGCGCTCGATGATCGCGTCGTACAACTCCTCGGCGCTCTCCGTCCGCTCCGCGGCTGCCTGGACCTCCCGCAGGTAGCTGGCGGTCTCCTCGACGTTGTGCGGGTCGTCGTCGGCGCCGTCGGGTTTGTGGCCGGCGATCACCACGCACGGCCGCAATGAGTTGACAATGGTGAGCGCGTCGAGCCAGGCCCCAATCCCGCCGTGGCCGGCCTCGCCGAGATACAGGTGGACGTCGTTGTAGACCACGTCGCCGGCCACGACGAGACCACGCGACGGTACGTGCAGCACGCTCGTGCCGTTGGTGTCGGTGCGGCCGGTCTCGACCGCCACCAACCGCTCCCCCTCAAGGTCGATGTTGTTGTCCTCCAGCGGCTCGGCGATCGGTGGACGCTCGGCGATCTGCTCGGGGAAACCCTTGCGCCAGACATCGTTGAGCCACCGCTCCCCCAACTGATCGTGCATCTTGTCCACCACGCTCACGGGTGCCACCATCCGCGCCCGGGGAAAGCGCTCCAGCACGGCGGCCGCCCCGAAGAAGTGGTCGCCGTGGGCGTGGGTGATGTAGATCGTCGTGAGGTTTTTGCCGCTCGCCGCGACCCAGTCGGCCAGGGCCCGGCCCTCGTCGAGGGTGAGCAACGCGTCGACCAGGACGGCGTCGCGGTCTCCGTAGATCAGCGTGGAGCTGGTAGGCGACCACATCTCGCGGCCCTCGCCCGGCGGCAGGTCCGTCGACACGACCGGCTTGGCCGGGGCGACATAGGTTGACCAGGCCAACGAACCCACGACTGCTCCTCACCCCACCGGCGCGCTCCCCGTCCCAGTCCAGCAGACCGCAACGCCACTCCGGGCGAGATCACGGAAAGAGCCAACAAAGGCCTGCTCAGCCCAGCAGCTCGGTCAGCGTGACGTCGCCCTGCCCGAGCTGTGCCCCGCCGGTGGCCGGCACGACCAGGATGCGTCGGCAGCCGTCCAGTTCCACGTACCGGTCGGGTCCACCGGTGCCGTCCAGCGGGCGCAGCACCGCGAATCGCGACGCCGGGGTGACGCACGTCGTCGCCGGTCCGGCGGTGGCCAGTGCGCGGAGCACCGCCGCCTGCCGCTCGGGCGTCAGCGGCCCGCCGTACGCGAACTCACCCGCCGGCTTGCCGCCGCCCCGCTCCGACGCGGGCACCTGGTAGACGCAGAGGCGCAGCGGCTCCACGGCCGGGACCGTCGCCGGCGCGGGCCATCCGGGGCGTCCCGTCGTGGTCTCCACCCACACCATGTCCGCCCACCGCCGCGCGCAGCCGGCGGCCTCGGCCGCCGGGGATCCGACCCGCCCGACGGTACGGCTGTCCACCGTGGTCAGCCGCAGCCCGTCGAGCGCCGCGCGCACCTCCACGCGGGCCTTGCCGCAGACGTCCCTCGGCAGGTACGGGCGCAGCCAGCGACCTCGCTCGTCGAGCAGGGCCAGCCAGGGCGGGACGACCATGTCGGCTGTGCAGACGATCTTCCCGTCCGTTCGCCGGTCCGGCAGGCGCAGCGCGGCGACCAGCGCGGCGATGTCGTCGGCACGCCGCTCGGTGGCCACCTGCTCCGCACCGCCGCCGGGGCGCGGCCGTATCTCCCGGCCGCAGAGCACTGCGGCGACCGGTGTGAACGCGGGGTCGATCCGTCCGATCGCCGGATCGTCCCCGGGCGGCACCGGCTCATCCCCGTCCGGCGCCGGAAGCACGACACCGGCGCCGGCCCATGGTGCCGCCTCGGCGCAGGAGGTCCACTTCCCGACGATCCGGGCCGGGCCGGGATCGTCCCCCGGACCCGGCCCGGCGTCCCGGACCGCGTAGCCGACCACCGCCACGCCGACCAGCGCCACGCCGAGCAGCGCCACCGCCAGTACCGTCCCGCCCGAGCGCATCCGGCTCACCACCTCTCCGCCGAGTGATGGGACGGGCGGGAACCGTGCCCGGTTCCGCAGCGGGCACCGAGGCCGGCGCTGGACGGGTGCAGCTCACATCCGCCGAACGCCGATCGGGGTTGCCGTCCGTCCGCCGGCATGATGACCCGATGGCACATCTGGGACTGGTCGCGTTGCTGGTACGGGAGTACGACGAGGCGATCGACTTCTACGTCGGCGGCCTCGGCTTCGAGCTGGTGGAGGACACCCCACGTCCGGACGGCTCGCGATGGGTGGTGGTCCGCCCGCCGGGCGCCCGGGAGACGGCACTGCTGCTGGCCCGGCCGAGCAGCGCCGAGCAGCGGGCCCGGATCGGCGACCAGACCGGCGGTCGGGTCGGCCTGTTCCTGTACACCGAGGACTTCGCCCGGGACCACGCCCGGATGGTCGCGGCCGGGGTGCGGTTCCTGGAGGAGCCGCGGCACGAGGCGTACGGCGCGGTCGCGGTCTTCGCCGACCTCTACGGCAACCGCTGGGACCTGCTCCAGCCGCGCAGCACGGAGTGACACATCGGCGACACACCGGGCACAATGGGTGATTGCTTGCCATCGACCATGCTATTTTCCGATGTCGATCTCCGCCGCGCGGACCCGGACCGGGTCGTTGTCGGAAGGACACTTCCCGATGCCGGCCGTTGCCACCCCGACCGCGTCGCCACCTGCGCTGGACAATCCGGCCGGCGGCGCGTTCAGCCTCATCTTCACCACGTTGCCGGCGCTGCTGCGGCTCACCTGCGGGCTGGTCGGCGCGGTGGTGGCGCTGTCGGTACGTACCCCGCCGGTCGAGCCCGCCCTGCTCCTGCCCGGCGTGGCCGTGCTGACCGGCTGGTCGCTCTGGTACGCCGGCCGCGCGATGCGCCACGGCATCACCCCGACCCTGGTCGCCGGTGACGTCGCGGTGACAACCGTGGCCTGCCTGCTCATCCCCCGCCTGGTGGCGCCCGGGGTGCTGCCCGGCGAGGGCAGCTGGATCGCGGTGCTGGCCAGCACCACGGTGATCAACGCGCAGGCCACCGCTCCGGCACGCTGGTCGGTCCCGGCCGGGCTGCTGGTCACCGCCGCGTACGCGATGGGGGCGCACGGGGCCGGCAATCCCGCCGAGGCCCGGGCGCACGCGGCCACCCTGCTGGTGCAGACCGCCTGCACGGCGATGATGACGTCGGTGATGCGCCACCGGATCGGGCGGGCGGACCGGGCGTTCGCCGAGCACCAGCGGCTGACCCGGGACGCGTTGATCGCCCGGGCCGCCCGGGAGGCCGAGCGGCGGCAGAACCGCGACCTGCACGACACGGTCCTCGGCACGTTGACCATGGTGGGGCTCGGCGCGGTGCCCGGGCCATCCGCCGCGTTGCGCGAGCGGTGCGCGGCCGACCTGCGTACCCTCGTCGCGCTGACCGACGCCGGCCCGGTGCCCGGTGACGGCCCGGTGCCCCTGGACGGGCGGCTGCGGACGGTGCCCGACCGACTGCCCGAGCTGCGGGTGGGCCTGGAGCTGGCGTCGTGCGCGGTGCCCGCCGGTGTGGCCGACGCGATCACCGAGAGCGCCTACGCGGCGCTGTCCAACGTGGTCCGGCACGCGCCGGGCGCACACGTCACGCTGCGGATGACCCGGGACGCGATCGCCGTCGTGGTCGAGGTGACCGACGACGGCCCCGGCTTCGACCCGGCCGGTGTCCCCCCACACCGGTACGGGCTGCGAGAGTCGATCCGCGGCCGGATGGCGGCGGTCGGCGGGCGGGCCGAGGTCCGCTCCGCCCCCGGCGCGGGCACCACGATCCGGCTGGAGTGGCCCGGTGTCGGCTGACCCTCGGCGCCTCGACGGACCGCACCGCGGCGCCCGGGGCCACGGATCCGCAGCCGGGTCGGGCCAGCGTGCCAGCGCCCCGGGGCCCGGCACCCAAGGCGGTGCTCGCCGCGCCGGCGGCCGTGGCGCACGCCTCCGACCGGGGTGCCCGGATCGTCTCCGTCGCGATAGCGCTGGCCTGGCACATCGCGATCGGTCTGCCCGCGGTGCTGGGCGCCCGCGCGGACTTCGCCGCGCCGGCGGTGGTGCTCGGCGGCTGGCTGCTGGTCGCCGGGGCCGGGGTGGTGGCCGGGGTACGGCTGCTGCGCGGGGCGCCGCTGCCGCCGTGGCCTTTCGCCGCGCTGCTGCTCGCCGTCGACGCGGCGGTCTTCGCGGCGGTTGGTGAACAACACCTGTTCGCCGCCGCCAACTGGGTGTGGAGCACCCTCGGCTGGTTCTTCCTGCTGGCGATGTGGGGCCGGCGGGTCACCGGGCTCGTCGCGCTGCTGACCACGCACGCGGTGATCGCCCTGGTCGCCGTGCTCGGGCACGGCCACGATCCGGCCGACCTGGCCCGCTACATGATGTACGTCTACGGCACCTTCTCGCTGCCGGTGGCGGTCTTCGTGGGAGGCGCGACGATCGTCGGCCTGGCCCGCGAACGGGCCGCCTCGGCGGCCGCCATGCACGCGATGGCCGCGGAACGGGACGCCGCCGAACAGGGCCTGCGGGAACGTCGGGACCGGCTCGCCCTGGTCGGCGTGGCGGCCGGGCGGGTGCTCGGGGAACTGGCCGACGGGCAGGCCGATCCGGACGACCCGGAGGTGCAGCGCCGGTGCGTGCTGGCCGCGGCCCGGCTGCGCCGCCTGATCGCCGAATCCGACGACGTGCCCGACCCGCTGCTGCACGAGCTGCGCGCCGCCGCCGACCTGGCCGAACGCAACGGGCTGCCGATCGACCTGGTCACCATCGGCAACCCGCCACCGCTGCCGGTGGAGATCCGCCGCCGGCTCGCCGACCCGCTCACCGGCATCCTCGCCGACGCCCGGGGCTGGGCCCGACTGACCGTCGTCTCCGGCCCGGACGATGTCGTGGTCAGCCTGGTCACACCCGACCGGGAGGGGCCGGACGCGACCGGCCCGCCGCCCGGGGAGCACGACGACGGGCCGGTGCAGCACCTCTACGAACGGGACGGGGACATCAGATGGGCGCAGACCCGGTGGCGGAGATGACCGGCGACCGGACGGTCGGGGTGGCGATCGTCGACGACCACCCGGTGGTTGTCGAGGGCGTCCGCGTTTGGCTCGCCAGCGAGCCCAGGCTGACCGTGCTGTCCACCGGGGACGACCCGGACGAGGTGTTGCGGGCGGCGCCGGACGCCGACGTGGTCCTGCTCGACCTGCGACTGCACGGCCGGATGGCGCTGGACAAGCTGGCCGAGCTGAGCGCCACCGGGCGGCGGGTGGTGGTCTACTCCGAGCACACCGACCCGGAGACGATGCTGGCCGCGTTGGACGCCGGAGCGGTGGCGTTCCTGGCCAAGCACGAGGGCCGCGAGCACTGCGTGGCGACCGTGTTGGCCGCGGCGAGCGACCGCCCGTACGTGCCGCCCGCGCTGGCCGGCGCGATGGTCGGCGACCCGCGGCCGGACCGGCCGATGCTGTCCGACAAGGAGCGCGAGGCGCTGCTGCTCTGGTTCCAGTCGATGTCCAAGGCGTCGGTGGCCCGTCGGATGCGGATCAGCGAACACACGGTGAAGCAGTACGTCGACCGTGCGCGGATCAAGTACACCCGAGCGGGCGGCCGGCCGCCACAAAGGCGGCGCTGCTCGCCCGGGCGATCGAGGACGGCCTCGTCCGCCCGGAGGAGATCGGCATCTACCGGTCACAGGCGACGCACGACCGGCCGACCCCCTAACGGGCGTCATGACACGGCCCCCCCGGATCCGCGAGGCTCAACGCACACCAAGCTGACCCGGGAGGTCGTGACGATGCACGCCGACGCGTCCCCCTTCTTCATCGGTCCCCACCGGTTCGACGCGCCGGATGATGATGCGGGGCCGATCCTCGACCGCCGCTACGCCCTGCGACCGGTGCCCGGTGAGAAGGTGCTCGGCCGGTACCGGTTGCTGATCGCGGGTTACCTGCTCGGGCCGACCGAGGCGCGGCGCGGCTGGCGGCTCCCGGGGCCGGTGTCGGTGACCGTCACCGACCAACGGATCTGCTGGGTGGGCACCGGGGCGCAACTGTCCCTGGTCGCCGACGAGACGCCCCCGCGCCGAGCGGCGGGTCGACCGGCCGGCCTGATGAGCGGGCAGATCCGCTGGCAGTGGCCGTCCCGGTTGGAGCTGCCGCCGGCCGGCCCGGACGGGCCCGAGCAGCTGCTGATCGTCTGCGACGCGCTGCGCACCATCCAACAGCCGGCGCTGGCCCTCGGCGGAGCCGCCGGGGAGGTCGCCGCGCTGGCCCGGCAGGTCCGCCGGGCGGTGGCGATGTTCCGGCTCACCCGCCCGCAGCTGGTCGACCTCTCCACGCAGGAGCGCGACGTGCTGCTGCTGCGGGCCGGCCCCGCGCTGCTCGCCGGGGACTCCCGGGTCACCCTGCCCGGCTCGCTGCCGGTGGAGTTCCGATCCCGGGACGACTACTACCGCTCAGGGCCGGAGCCGACCCGGTGGAGCGGGCTCGCAGGCGGCGCAGCATCCGGGCGTCAGTGAAACCGACGGTCCGCGCCGCGGCCTCCACCGTCGCGCCGTGCCCGATCAGGTGCTCGGCGCGTTCCACCCGCAGCAGCTGCTGGTAGCCGAGCGGAGTGAGCCCGGTGGTCGCGCGGAACAGCCGGGTCAGCGTCCGCTCGGCCACGCCTCCGGAGGCGGCCAGCTCGGCCAGCGGCAGCGTCTCTGCGTACCGGCTGTCGATCATGTCCTGCACCTGGTGCACCGCCGCGTCGGAGAGGTGCGAGCGGTGTCGCATCATCGCGCTGGCCTGCTGCTCGTGCCCGTTGCGCCGCGCGTAGACGACCAGCGTGCGGGCGATCCGGGCGGCGACCGCCGGGCCGTGCCGGGTGGCCACCAGGTGCAACGCCACGTCGATGCCGCTGGCGATGCCCGCCGAGGTGACCACCCGGTCGTCGACCACGTACAGCACGTCGCGGGCCACCCGCGCCGCCGGATGCCGACGGGCGAGGTCGTCCTGCACCTCGTGGTGGGTGGTGCAGCGCCGGCCGTCGAGCAGCCCGGCCCGGCCGAGGGCGTACGCGCCGGCGCAGACGCTCGCCACGGTGCCGCCGGCGGCGTGGTGATCGGCCAACCGGCGCAGGTCGACGGGCGAGACCGGCCCCTGCGGCCCGTGCGCCGCGGGCCGCCAGCCCGGCACCAGCACCAGGTCCTCCGGGGTCAGCTCGGGCCACCGGGTGTCGGCGACCAGCGGTACGCCCTGCACGGTGGGCACCTGCTCCCGCTCGGCGACGTAGTGCAGCCGATAGTCGTAGCCGAGGTCGGCGGCGCTGGAGAAGACCTGAGCCGGCCCGGCGAGGTCCAGCAGGTGCAACTGCGGGACCAGCAGGAAGACGACCCGGGTCACTGAGTCAGCCCCGGGCGCCGGCGTAGGTCGCGCCGATCAGCTCGTCCACCGTCCGGATGGTGGCGAAGCGGCCGGCCAGCGCGTACTCGGTGCGGGTGACGATCTCCTCGTTGCTCAGGGTGCGCGGGTCGGCGAGGATCTCCTCGACCGTGGCGGTCTCCGGCAGGTCCCGGTGCGGAATGGGGAAGGTCAGCGTGGCGTCGGTGACGAAGGTCATCCGGTAGCCGAGGTCGGCGCCGACCCGGGTGGTGGTCTCGACGCACTGCTCGGTGCGGATGCCGCAGACGGTGAGGTCGTGCACGCCTGCCACGGTGAGCAGTTGCTGGAGGTTGGTGGTGGTGAACGCGTTGTGCGCGGTCTTGACCAACGTCGGCTCACCCTCGACCGGGACCAGCCCGTCGATCAGCCGCACGTGCCCGAGGGCCGGGTCGAAGACCCCGCCCGTGCCGGGCTCCGAGTGCAGGACCCAGACCACCAGATCGCCGCGCTCGCGGGCGGCGGCGACCAGCCGGTCGACCTGCCGGACCAGGTCGGGGTTGGAGCCGTACGCCCAGATGGGGCGCTGACGGAAGGACTCCTGGGCGTCGATCACGACGAGTGCTGCTCTGCTCATGGCTCCGATCCTGACCGCAGGACCGCCCCGACGGCAGACACCATCATGCCCGGATGCGGAACGATCCGGCCACGCCCGAAGTCGTCAGGCGCTGGGGGTGCGGTGCTCGGCGGCGGCGTCCAGGGCGGCGGCCTCCTCCGGGGTCGGCGCGCTGCCGCCCAGGTGCGCCGGCAGCCACCAGGTGTCGTCCGGGCCGGCCGGCGCGTCCGGGTACTCCCGCTGCGCCCGGTCGACGAGCGCGCTGAGGCGGGTCGTCAACTCGGCGGCGAGCACGTTCGGGTCCGGGAAATCCACCGGGTCGATCGGCTCGCCGATCAGGATGCTGATCGGCGTGTGCCGGCGGGTGAGGGTGCGCGGGCGTCCCTTCGTCCAGAGGCGCTGGGTGCCCCACAGCGCGACCGGCAGCACCGGCACCTTCGCCGACCGGGCCATCCGGACGGTGCCGCTCTTGAGCTCCTTGACCGTGAACGACTGGCTGATCGTCGCCTCCGGGAAGACGCCGACGACCTCGCCGCGCTTGAGCGCGGCCACGGCGGCGCGGAACGAGGCGGCACCGGCCTGCCGGTCCACCGGGATGTGCCGCATCCCGCGCATCAGCGGGCCGGAGATCTTGTGTGCGAAGACCGACTCCTTGGCCATGAACCGGACGAGGCGACCCGACGCGTTCGCACCCAGCCCGGCGAAGATGAAGTCGAGGTAGCTGACGTGGTTGCTGGCCACCACCGCCCCGCCGGTGCGGGGTACGTGGTGGGCGCCCTCAATCGTGATCCTCAGGTCGAGGACCCGGAACATCGTCTTGGCGGCGGCGATAACGGGCGGGTACACGAGCTCCGGCATTGGCAGAATCTACCCTGCCCCACTGAGGGGCGCCTGGGTGGCGACCGGCCGGGACGGTGGTGTTCGTTCTGCCCTCGGCGGATCCCCTTGGCCGCGCGTCGGACCTGGTCGCAGGATGGCGGGATGACGGAACGAGCGGTGCTGCTCTGGATCCATGGCGGTGGCTGGCGCGGGCGGGCGAGCGAGGACGGCGCGGCTCTGGCCGTGCACGGGCTGCGGGTGGTGCAGGCCAGCTACCGGCTGGTGCACGAGGCGCACTGGCCGGCCCAGTTGGCCGACGTACGCGAGGAGGCCCGTCGCGCCCGCGACGACGGCCGGCCGCTGCTGGTGGGAGGCGACTCGGCCGGGGCCACGCTCGCCCTTCAGGCGGGTCTGCGCGGCATCGACCGTCCGGACGACGTGGCCGGGGTGCTGGCGTACTGGCCGGCCGTGGACCCGCTCGACCCCGAATGGATACGGCTGCGCGCCGGCAACGATCCGTGGGTCGACCTGCTCGGCCACCAGCCCGCCACCGGCGACCCGGCCACCGTCGACGCCACCGTCGGCACCCACGTCGGCAACCGGGTGCCGGTGCTGCTCGTGCACGGCACAGCCGATCGTTCGGTCCCGGTGAGCCAGACCGTCCGGTTCACCGGTGCGTTGCTCGCCGCCGGGCACCCGGTGCACAGCTGGGTGACACACGGTGGCCACGCGCTCGAACTGGACCGGCCGGACCTGCGGGCGGTGGCCGCCACCTTCCTGGACACCGTGCTGCCGCCCGGCTGACCGCACCGACCGCCCGGGCCGGCCCCGATGCGCGGGCCGGCCCGGGAGCGGTGGGTCAGTCGGAGAGCTCGTGGAGGTCGATTCGGCCCCGGGCGAACGCGTCCACCCGCCCCCAGCGGCCCGGGATGTCCAGCACCTCGATGCGGCCCATTCCCCTCGGCAGCCGTGGATCGACCGCCAGGTGACCCTCGTGTGGCTCCAGACCGAGCATGGTGCGCAGCAGCAGCAGCGGCGTACCGGTCGACCACGCCTGCGGGCTGCACGCCGTCGGGTACTCCACCGGGAACTTCGTCAGCTCCCGCGGGTAGCCGCCGAACGCCTCCGGCAACCGCCCGTCGAAGTAGGTCGCCGCGTCCAGGATGCCGCTGGCGATCGTGGCAGCCTCCTCGGCGAAGCCGTACCGACGCAGACCCCAGGCGATGAAGGAGTTGTCGAACGGCCAGATCGTGCCGTTGTGGTAGCCGATCGGGTTGTACCGTGCCTCCCCCTCGGCCAGCGTCCGCACCCCCCACCCGGTGAAGAGGCGCGGCCCCACCAGGTGCTGCGCGAGCTTCTCCGCCCGGTCGGGATCGACAATCCCGCTCCACAGCAGGTGGCCGATGTTCGAGCTGAGGACGTCGCACTGGCGGCCGTCCGGGTCCACGGCCAGCGCGTAGTACTCGCCGTCGGCCACCCAGAAGTCCCGGTTGAACCGCTCCTTCAGCGCCGCCGCCTCCCGCTCCAACTGGTCGGCGAACTCCGGGTCACCCCAGAACTCCCGCGCCAGCCGGGCCGCGCGGATCTTCGCGTCGTACGCGTACCCCTGCACCTCGCAGGTGGCCCGGGGGAACGGCGGCAGGGTGCCGTTGGAGTAGGAGATCGAGTCCCAGGAGTCCTTCCAGCACTGGTTCTCCAGGCCGGTGTCGGTGTTGCGCCGCTCGTACCAGATGTAGCCGTTGCCGACCAGGTCGGCGTAGCCGTCGATCCATCTCAGCGCCGCCCGGGACTCCTGCTCCAACTCCTTGACCAGCGCGACGTCCCCGGTCCACCGCTCGTACTCGTCGAGCAGCACGACGAACAGCGGCGTCGCGTCCACGGAGCCGTAGTACGGCGAGTGTGGCTGCTCCTCGAAGGCGGCGGTCTCGCCGTAGCGCATCTCGTGCAGGATCCTCCCGGGGTCCTCGTCGCGGAAGTCGTCGAACCGGCTGCCCTGGAGAGCGGCCAGGATCCGCAGGGTCGTCTTCGACAGTTGCGGGGTGAACGGCAGCGTCTGCAGGCAGGTGAGAATGCTGTCCCGGCCGAACATGGTCATGAACCAAGGCAGGCCGGCGGCCGGCAGGGTGGCGCCGCCGAGCGACAACGGCGAGAAGCGCAGCGCCGCCAGGTCGATCAGGCTGCGCTGGTACGTGCTGGAGATCCGGCCGTGCTCACTGTTGACCTTGGGCGCGCCCGCGATCCACTGCTCCAGGTCGTGCTGGAGGGCGAGCCGCTCGCCGCCGTGCACCCGCAGCCCGATCCGCAGGTCCCGGTCGCCGGGCCCGACCGCGTGTGTCTGGACGTCGATCGCGGTGTTCCACTGCTCGCTCGGTTCCAGGTGGACGGTGTACGCGAACCCCTTGCTGTCGTAGCGGGCCGGCACGGACGAGGAGATGATTGTTTCCCGCCGGAAGTTGCCCCGGCGGTAGCCCAACCGCATCCGGTCCGCCTCGACCTCGGTGTAGATCTCGCCCTTCTTGTTCAGGATCTCGTCCTTGACCTGGAAGAGGTCGGCGAAGTCCGACGCCGCCTCCATCCGGATCTCCAGGTCCACCGGCTTCTCGTCGTGGTTGAGGATGGTGATCTGCTCCCGGAAGCTGCCGCCGACCGCCCGCTCCCGGATGATCGACAACTTCGCGTCGATGTAGTGCGTGGCCATCCCCGGCACCAGGAAGAACCGCGATTCGAAGTACTGGAGGTCGTCGAAGGAGAGCGAGTTGAGCCGCTCGCCGTTCACGGTCAGCACCCAGGTGGACAGGAACCGGGTGTCGATGGAGAACAGCCCCGTCGGCTCGCTCGGTGTCGCCTCGATGTCGCCGGTGTCCTCGCAGACGACGAAGGTGTTGCCGTCCAGGATCCGGATCGTGTTGCTCTGTCCCATCAGTGCACCTCCCCGGCGAATCGGTGGCGCGGCCCGACCGAGTCCGGGGAACCCGGGAAGATCCGCTCCACCTGCACCACCAGGCGGGCGTCACCCACCACCGTCATGTCCCCCCGCAACAGGGCGGCCAGGCCGTGCTCGCGGCCCGTGGCGATGTCGTCGAAGAGGGCCGGGCTGGTCCCGATGACCGTGTCGGCCTCCCGGTCCTCCTGACTCACGTTCAGCCTGCCGTGGTCGATACTCAGCAGCCAGTGCCGGGTCTGCGCCCCCTCGTGCAGGTCGATGCGCAGTGTCCCGGAGGTCTTCGCCAGCCGGGGCTCGTACCCCCGCCGGTCAAGCTCCTCGAAGAACCTCGTGGTCGCGTCCACCATCGGGTCCACTCCTCCCCCAGTTGCGCCCGCCCGGGATCCCCGCCGCGCTCGCGTGGCGCGCAGGACCGGCGTTGCACGTCCCCGCACGGGTCCCCGCCGGTTCTCCGGTCAACCTCGCCCGGATCGGGTGAGCCGCCGGGAGGTGTCGGAAGGGGGTGTAGCGTGCCGGGCAGAACGGTGGAAGCGCTGGGACGTCCGTGACGGAGGGGCTCATGACGGGGCAGGCGCCGCGGGTCGACCGGCGGCAGGTCCTCGCGTACCGAATCGCGGCCCAGCAGCTCGACCGCTCCGGCGGCAGGCGTCCCGGCGACCTGGCGGTGCTGTCCCTGGGCGTTCAGGACACGCCGTACGGCTCGGCCCGGCAGGCGCTGGCGGCGCGCGGCGCGACCGAGCCGGACGACCGGCTGGAGCTGGTGTGGTCGATGCGCGGGGCACCGCACCTGCACCGGCGTGCCGAGCTGCCGGCCCTGGCTGCGGCGCTCTGGCCGCTCAGCGACGCCGACGCCACCCGCCGGATCCCCGGGCAGATCGGTGCGGGGGCCAAGCTCGGGCTGGCTGCGTTCCGGGCCACCGCCGAGGCTTTCCAGGCGGTGGTCACCACCGAGCTGGAGCGCGGCGTGGTCAGCCGGGGGGTCTCCGAGCGGGTGCCCGCCGAGCTGACCTACGACTGCCGGGCGTGCCAGGCGCGGCACATCTCGGGGTCGGTGTTTCAGCAGGCCGGGCTCGCCGGCGGGGTGCGCCTGGTGGTCGCCGGCCGGGCCGCCCGGCTCGCCCCGCTGCCCGACTGGTCCGGCCCACCCGCCGCCGCGGCGCACACCGCCGAGCTGGTCACGACCTACCTGCGACTGCTCGGCCCGGCCGCCCCGGCCGACGCGGCCGGCTTCCTCGGCACCGCCGCCGCGGAGCTGCGCCGGGTCTGGCCGGCCGGCCTGGTTGAGGTGCTGGTCGACGGCCGGGCCGTGTGGCTGCCGGCCGAGGCGCTCGACGCGTTGACCGGGGCCCCGGCGCCCCGCCTGGTGCGGCTGCTACCACCGGGAGACCCCTTCCTCGCCGGCCGCGACCGTGACCTGCTGGTGCCCGCGAAGGAGCACCAGCGGCAGCTGTGGCGGGCGATCGGCAATCCGGGTGCGCTGCTGTTGGATGGCGAGATCGCCGGCACCTGGCGGGCGCGGCAGGCTGGAAAGGGGCGGCTGGAGCTGACCGTCAGCCCGTTCTCGGCGCTGCCCGCCCGGGTCCGGCGGGAGGTCGACGCCGAGGCGGCCACGGTCGCCGCCGCTCGCGCCGCCGCCGATGTGCAGGTCCGGGTCGAGCCCACCTGACCGGGTGGCGTGCGCCGGCCAGCGCAACGCCGGCCCTCCCCGGAGGGAGAGCCGGCGCGCGCCCGCGGCGGACGGGTCAGTTGTTCGGATCGTCGGCGCTGATGCCCGCCAGCACCGACTGCGGTTCGCGCTCGACCGCGAGGTCGCCCATCGAGACGAGGCCGACCAGGCGCCCGTCGTCGATCACCGGCAACCGGCGTACGGCGTAGGTGCGCATCAGATCCGCGGCGGCAACGGCGTCGTCGTACTGGCTCACCGTGACCACATCGCGGGTGGTGATCTGGTTCAGCCGGGTCGAGCCCGGGTCCATGTTCTCCGCGACACCCCGGACCGTGATGTCCCGGTCCGTGACGATCCCGACCACGCTGTCGCCGTCGGTCACCACCACGTCACCGATCGCGCTGTCCCGCATCTCCTGCGCGGCCGCGATGAGTGTGTCGTTGCCGTCCATCGTCACCAACCGGGTCGTCATGAACTCTCCGACCGTTGTCATGGTGCTCCCCTCTCGGTGTCGGCACGGCCCGTCTACCCGCCGTCCGGGGCGGGGTAACGCGTGCTACCCGCCGGGCAACGGTCCCGACGCGGCCGGCGCGGCGCGACCCAGCTCAGCGCGCTTGATCGAACTCGACTTCCTGGAGGTCGGGCTATCCGGGTGGCCGGGACAGCCCGACTTCCGGGAAGTTGAGTCGATCCCTACGCGCGGCACGGCGGGCCCCACACGGTCCCGGTAGGTGGACGCGGCCCGGTGCGCCCTTCTCGGGGGCGGTCGCTGTTGTGAGCGATATACCTGTGAGGCATAAATATGCCTCTGAGGTATACCGCTCGCTGACCACCTCGCCTCCGCGGTGGTCGACTCGATGTCAGCGATGTCGTAGTGTCCCGGGCCTCCGGATGGCCCGGTATCGGCGATACCGAGATGATCCGGCGAGGCAGCAGCCCGGCGGGGCGGGGCGGCGCGGGGCGGGGCGGCGCGGGGCGAGGCGAGGCGGCGGCCAGTTGCGCGCCCTACCGGCGCGACCCCGACGGCGGGGCGGCGGGGCCGCGCTTCGCTGCCTACGGTGGGCGGGTGATGACGGGCGAGCATGAGCTGCGCGCACTGGTCGCCGGCAGCGGATGGCTGACCCGCGCACTGGTCGTGGTGCGTGACTCCGGCCTGCCGGACGCCTGGATCGGCGCGGGCGCCCTGCGCGACCTCGTCTGGGGTGAGCGGTACGGCGACGGGTTCGACCCGGCGACGGTCCGGGACGTGGACGTGGTGTTCTTCGACCCGATCGAGCTGAGCCGGGAGGCCGACGACCGGGCGACTGCCCGTCTGACGGCGGCCTGGCCCGAGCCGCCCTGGCAGGCCCGCAACCAGGCGGCGGTGCACACCTGGTACGCGGCGAAGTTCGGCGGCGCCCCGATCGCTCCGTATCGCAGCGCGGCCGAGGCGGTCGCCACCTGGCCGGAGTACGCCACCGCCGTGGCGGTCCGGCTGGACCGGGCCGACAGGTTGGTCGTCTGCGCCCCGTACGGCCTGACCGATCTTCTGGGCGGGGTGTGGCGGCACAATCCCGCCCGGGTGGACATCGCGCGGTCCCGCCAGCGGCTGGCCCGGCACCGGCCGGCGCAGCGCTGGCCCGGCGTGACCGTGATCGACCCGGGCTGACCGGGGAGTGGACGGCCCGTCAGCCGCGGGGCGGCATGCCGTAGATGCGCTCGACGTGCAGGCGCAGCACCAGCCGCCCCTCGGCGACCATGGCCTGGCGGTAGTCGTCCCAGTCCGGGTGTTCGCCGCGTAGCGACCGGTAGAGCCCCACCAGTTCCTCGACGGTGGCGTCGCCCGGTTCGGTGGCCGGCGGGGTCAGCTCGGCGCGGCCCTCGACCACCGCGTACGCCCAGCCGTCCTCGCTGCCCACGTGGAAGCTGGCTCGCGGGTCGCGGCGCAGGTTGGCGGTCTTGGCCCGACCGTCGGTGACGGAAACCCGGATCAGCCCCGCCTCGCGGTCGAAGGAGTAGATCACAGTGGACAGCTGGGGCCGCCCGTCCCGCTTGATCGTCGCGAGCACGCCCATCGAGCGGCCGCCGATCAGGTCGGTCAACGCCTGCTGGGTCCGGTCATCCGGCACGGCATCCTCCAGGTGGCAGAGTCGGCTTCGTCCATCCAAGCACGACCGGAGGGCTGCCGTGCCCGCCGAGCCACGGCCCACGCACACCGAGGCCCCCGCCGGAAGCCGGCGGGGGCATGACGTAACGGCGACGGTCAGCGACGCTCGGCGGCGACCAACTCGGCGATCTGCACGGCGTTGAGCGCGGCGCCCTTGCGGAGGTTGTCGTTGGAGCAGAACAGCGCGAGGCCGTACTCGACGGTCTCGTCGGCGCGGATCCGGCCCACGTAGGTTGGGTCCTGCCCGGCCGCCTGCAACGGCGTCGGCACGGCGGTCAACGCGACCCCGGGCGCGCTTTCGAGCAGTTCGTGGGTCCGCTGCGGGGTGAGCGGCCGGGCGAACCGGGCGTTGATCTGGAGCGAGTGGCCCGTGAAGACCGGCACCCGGACGCACGTGCCGGAGACCTTCAGGTCGGGGATCTCCAGGATCTTGCGGCTCTCGTTGCGGAGCTTCTGCTCCTCGTCGGTCTCGAACGAGCCGTCGTCGACGATCGAGCCGGCCAGCGGGAGCACGTTGAAGGCGATCGGCTCGGCGAACGAGCGCGGCGCGGGGAACTCCACGGCCGACCCGTCGAAGGCGAGCCCCGAGGCGTGCTCGGCGACCTTGCGGACCTGCTCGTCCAGCTCGGCGACGCCGGCCAGCCCCGCGCCGGAGACCGCCTGGTAGGTCGAGACCACCAGACCGACCAGACCGGCCTCGGCGTGCAGCGGACGCAGCACCGGCATCGCGGCCATCGTGGTGCAGTTGGGGTTGGCGATGATGCCCTTCGGCCGATCGGCGGCGGCGTGCGGGTTGACCTCGGCGACCACCAGCGGCACCAGGGGGTCCATCCGGAACGCCGAGGAGTTGTCGATCACCACGGCGCCGGCCTCGGCGACCCGGGGGGCCAGCTCGAGCGAGGTGCCCTTACCGGCCGAGAAGAGCACGACGTCCAGCCCGGAGTAGTCCGCGGTCGCGGCGTCCTCGACGGTCACCTCGCCGTCTCGCCACGGCAGCGTACGCCCGGCGGACCGCGCCGAGGCGAACAACCGCACCTGCTCCGCCGGGAACTCCCGCTCCGCCAGCACCCGCCGCATCACGCCACCGACCTGGCCGGTGGCCCCCACAATGCCGATCCTCATGCCCGCGAGGCTACCCAGCTCGCCCCCACAACCGGGAGCCCTTTCCCACCCCCCGGGTCCCGCATCACACCCACCCGCACCCTCACTCCCACCTGCGGTCAGAGGTGGGTGATCATCTCGCCCAGGGCGGCGGCGGTGAGATCGTCCCGGATGAGGGCGGCGTCGCCCTCGATGACCAGGGTCAACGCGTCCGGGTGCAGGTGGGTCGCGGCAGCCGCGGAGACCTGGTCCACGTCGGCGGCGAGCAACTTCTCGCGCAGCCGGGCGTGGTAGTCGTCCGGCAGGTCGTGCACCACCAGCGTGGTCAGCGCGGAGGCGATCGCCCGGGGGCTCTGCAACTCGACCGAGAGCTGCCCGGCCCGCCAGGAGCGGGCCACCGCCAGCTCGTCCTCGGTCACCCCACCGACCTGGGTACGGGTGATCTCCCCCACCGCCTCGACCAGGGCCGGCGCGGTCACCGCAGTCTGCACCCCGGAGCTGACCGCGAACCGGCCGAACCGGCGGGACGAGGCGAAGTCACCCCGAATGCCGTACGTGTAGCCGTGCACCTCGCGGATCAGGTGGTTGAGCCGGGAGGTGAACGCCCCGCCGAGGACCGTGCCGGCGAGCGTCATCGGCACATGGTCGGGATGCGCCCGGTGCGGCGCCGGGTGGCCCAGCCGCAGCGTGGACTGCACCGAGCCCGGACGGTCCACCAGGATGATCCGCCGCCCGGTGCGCACCGGCACCTCGATCGGGCCGCCCCGGTCGGCCGGGCCCCCGCCGGTGCCGGCGAACACCGCGGCGGCCAGCGCGTCCAGGTCGATCCGGTCCAGGTCACCGGCGACGACCAGGGTGCCCGGCCGCAGGAACCACTCGGAGTGGAAGACGGTCACGTCCTCGACGTCCAGCCCGGCCACCGACTCCGGGTCGCCGTACATCGGGCGCCCCCACCGGTTCTGCGCGCCGAACAGGTCGGCGCGCAACGCGGCGTCGGCGCGCGGGCCCGGGTTCGCCCAGTCCATCCGCAGCGCGTTGGCCTCGTCGTCGCGGACCCGCCGGACGTCGGCCGGGTCGAGTCGGGGCGTCCGCACGGCCTCGGCGAGCAGCTGCACCGCGGCGGTCAACCGGTCGACCGGCACCTGGACGCTGACCTGGAACGAGTCCCAGTCCAGCCCGGTCACCAGCTCGGTGCCGAGCGCCTCGATGGCCAGCGCGTACGCGGTCGCGTCCCGCTGTGCGGTGCCCTCCTCCAATGCCTTGGCCAGCACCCCGCCCAGCCCCTCCTTGCCGGTCGGCTCCCGACCGGCGCCGGCGTCGAGCAGCAGCAGCGCCACGGCGAGGTTCTGCCCGGGCAGGTGCGCGGCGACCACCTGACCACCGGCCACGGCGCGGCGAACCACCGGCGGGAACCGGTACGGGCGGGCGGCGCCCGGGCCGGGACGGTCGACGATCAGCGTCATGCGGTCTCCTCGGGCAGGTAGGTCAGGGTCGCCCGGTCGGCCGCGCCGAGCACGTCGACGGCCGCCTCGGCGATCTGCTCGGCGGTCACCGCGAGCCAGGCGGGCAGCCGGTCGGCGGCCCGGGCCGGGTCACCGAACTGGGTGGCGTACCGGCCGAGCGTGTCCGCGCGGCCGTCCACTGTCGACATCTGACGCCACCACGCGGTGCTCAGCAACGCCTTGGCGCGGTCCAGCTCGGCCGCGGTCACCGGCACGGTGGCCAGCTCGTCGACGACCGCGGTCAGCCCCTCGGCCAGCCGCTCGGCGCTGACTCCGGGGCGGGCGGTGGCGGTGGCGATAAGCGGCGCCGGGGCGTGCGCCAGGTCCACCCCGTACGCGCCGACCAGGTCCGGCTGGGCGATCCGCTCACCGTCGGCGAGACGCTGGTAGAGCCGGCTGCCACGACCACTGCCGAGCACGGTGGCGAGCACGGTGAGCACGTCGTACCCCGGGCTGCCGAACGGGTAGCCGCGGTGCGCGACGTACACGCGGGGGGCCGGCACGTCGGCGGTCACCTTCTCCACGGCCGGCCGCCCGGTCGCCGGGACGGTCCGACCGTCCGGGGCCTGCGGGATGTCGTCGCGCGCGGGCAGCGCGCCGAAGTACTTGTCAGCCAGCGCGAACACCTCGGTGGCCTCGGCGTCGCCGACCACGGTGAGCACGGCGTTGTTCGGCGCGTAGTACGTCTGGTGGAACGCCTGGAAGGTGGCGAGGTCGGCGGCGTTGAGGTCGGCCATCGAGCCGATCGTCGCGTGATGGTACGGGTGACCCGGCGGGTAGAGCAGCGGCAGCAGCCGCAGCCAGGCGTCGCCGTACGGGACGTTCTCGTAGCGCTGCCGGCGCTCGTTCTTCACCACGTCACGCTGGTTGTCCAGGGTCTCCTGGGTGAGCGCGGGGACCAGGCCGCCCATCCGGTCGGCCTCCAGCCAGAGCGCCAGCTCCAGGTGCTCGGCCGGGACCGTCTCGAAGTAGTTGGTCCGGTCCGGGTTGGTGGTGGCGTTGAGCGAACCACCGGAGCCCTGGATCAGCTTCATGTGCTCGGTCTTCGCCACGTTCACCGAGCCCTCGAACATCAGGTGCTCGAAGAGGTGGGCGAAGCCGGTCTGCCCAGCCGGCTCGTGCCGGGAGCCGACGTCGTACCAGAGGTTGACGGCCACCGCCGGGGCGGTGCGGTCCTCGCTCACCACCACGCGCAGGCCGTTGTCCAGTCGGGACGTCTCAATGGGCCAGGGGTAACCGCTGTCGGGCATGGCACGACGCTATCCGATCTCGCGGGCGGAAAGGTGACGTGCGGTCGGTCGGCGAGCGGGCCGGGGTTGCGGCCGGCCCGCTGGCCTGGCTGCGGGAGCAGACCTACCGGGGCTCACGCCGGGGGCGCGGAGCGAGCGTTCAGTCCGGCGGCTCGGACGCGACCACCGTCTGATCCGAGGTGCGGCGCTCCAGCACGGTGTCGGGCGCAGCGTTCTGGTCCTCCTCGCGGATGTCCGACTCGGTGAGGATGGCGTCGGCCTGCGCCTCCGGGTCGTCGCTGCCGACCGCCGCCTCCTCGGGCAGGAGGTGCGCGCGGGACTCCACCCGGTCCTGGTCGCTCTGCTCGTCAGTCATGGCACCCCTGTTACCCCGACCCCGGCCCCGGCACGCGGTGTTCCGCCGCTTGGTTGTGCGGGTCCCGCTCTCCGTCGGGTACGCTGACGTCGTGACGCTTTCGTATCGATGGTTTAGGCAGCCGGCTCGCACGCCGGTGACTTCACCATGATCTGACGTCACCACGTACCGAGCCGGCTGGGCAGGAGCTGTCGCTCCTGCCCTTTTGCGTACGAGCAGCCGGCTCGTCCCGGGCACCGGCCCCGGGCACGGTCGGCGGAAGGATGCCCACCGTGACGACCCCGGAGACCGATCGGGTCAGCGATCAGCGGATCGACCGTGTCGTGCCGCTGACCACGCCCGCGCTGCTGCACCACGAGCTGCCCCTGGACGCCCCGCTCGCCTCGGCCGTGCTGACCGGCCGACGCGCGGTGGGTCGGGTCCTGGACCGCGAGGACGACCGCCTGCTGGTGGTGGTCGGCCCGTGCTCGGTGCACGACCCGGCTGCGGCCCTCGACTACGCGCAGCGGCTGCGGACCGCCGCCGACCGGCTCGCCGACGACCTGCTGATCGTCATGCGGGTCTACTTCGAAAAGCCGCGTTCCACGGTGGGCTGGAAGGGGCTGATCAACGACCCGGGGCTGGACGGCAGCGGGGACGTCAACACCGGCCTGCGGCGGGCCCGGGCGCTGCTGCTCGACGTACTGCGCCTCGGGCTGCCGGTGGGCTGCGAGTTCCTCGACCCGATCACGCCGCAGTACATCGCCGACACGGTGGCCTGGGGCGCGATCGGTGCCCGCACGGTGGAGAGCCAGGTGCACCGGCAGCTCGCCTCCGGCCTGTCCATGCCGATCGGCATGAAGAACCGCCCGGACGGCAGCATCGGCACCGCCGTGGACGCGATCCGCGCGGCCGGCGTTCCGCACGTCTTCCCCGGCATCGACTTCTCCGGCACCCCGGCGATCATGCACACCCGGGGTAACACCGACGGGCACCTGGTGCTGCGTGGCGGGGGCGGCCGGCCCAACTACGACGCGGAGTCGGTGGCCGGTGCGCTGGACCTGCTCCGCGCGGCCGGGCTGCCGGAGCGTCTGGTGATCGACGCCAGCCACGCCAACAGCGGCAAGGACCACCGCAACCAGCCGCTGGTCGCCGCGGACGTGGCCGCCCAACTGGCCGACGGCCAGCGCGGGATCACCGGCGTGATGCTGGAGTCGTTCCTGCTGCCCGGCCGGCAGGACCTCGACCCCACCCGGGAGCTGGTGTACGGCCGCTCGGTCACCGACGCCTGCCTCGGCTGGGACGACACCGCCGAGGTGCTCGACCACCTGGCCACCGCCGTCCGGGCCCGCCGGGCCACCCTGCCGACCCCCGCCTGACCCACCAGGGGGCTGTGACGACGGACACGGCGGTGGACGGAACAGTTCCGGGGGTCGGCCCGTTGACTGAGGTGTCGGTGTGTCCAGTGTCCCCGGGCCTCACCCAAATAGCCTTCGCGGAATACCGTCCGGCTGGAGCCGCGTAGTGCCACTCGCCGAGAGGCGACCTGCACACCGACACCAGCGCCGCCCCCGGCCACCCGGCCGGGGGCGGCGCTGTCTGTACGCCCGCCGGGGCCAGCCACAAGCCCGCCGGGGGTCAGCCACTGCGGCGTGACGTTTGACCGATTCCGGCCCGGGTAGCTGATCGGCGTGACCGACGACGCATCCGTGGCCGGCGAACCGGACACCGAGGCCCTCGACGACCTGCTCGACGACATGTACCGGGGTCAAGAGCGGGTCACCCAGGCGGACATCTACCGCCGGGCGGTGGCCGCCGACCTCCCGGCGGACCTGCTCGCCCGGATCGACTCGCTGCCCGAGGGCGAGTACGCGGTGGACGAGGTCAGCGACCTGCTGGGCGGCTCCGTCGGGTGAGCGCGCCCGCCGCATCGCATCCCGGGCCGAGCGCGCCCGGTTCGCCGACCACCTCAGAGGAGACACCCACATGACGCACCACGAGGACCACGACGAGAAGGTGCCGGCGCTCGGCGAACCGCCAAAGGGCAGGGACACCACGCCCGAGCCGGACTTCGCCAACGAACACGACCGGACCGCCGTGGACCGGGACATCATCACCGGGGCGGACGAGGACGAACGGGAGCCGGAGTCCCCGCACGGCTGGTCCGGCATGCAGCGCTGACGCGTACGCGAGCGGGGGCCGGCATCCGTCGGCCCCCGCTTCGTTCGTCCGCGAATCAATCGTCGTCGTGGCCGCCCTCGGCGGCCTGCTGTGCGCTCGCGTACGCCATCTGCAGGAAGTCGGACGCGGCGACCGCGGTGAGCGCGGTGGCCACCAGCCGGGTCAGCCGGGGCGCGAGGACCAGCCCGCCGGTCAGCCCGGTGGCCACCCAGACGGCCAGACAGAACGGGCAGCTCAGCAGCTCCCCGATGGCGTGCCGGGTGGAGCTGCCCGAGTCACGGACCTGTTCCATCACCTCGCCGCTGCCGATCGGGCGGTCGTAGCGGGTGAACGGTGCCCGCAGCGGGCTGGTCACCGCGTCCTTGGACAGTAGCCGGCTCAGCTTGTGCGTGGCGATGGAGAGCAGCACCACGTCGGCCGGGGCGGGCCGCTCGGGCACCGGCCGCCCGGTCACCCGGACCAGGCCGGCGATGGCACCGGTCACCCCCGCGTAGGTGCCCATCGCCACCAGGTAGCCGCCGAGCGGGCGGTGCTCGTGCGGCGCGTACGCCCGACGCAGCCGGGCCGCCTTCTGTCGCAGGCCAATGCCGGTCACCCGACCTCCTCACATGTCGTGGTGGTGCGGGAGCAGTCCTCCCGCGTGGCCGGTGACGTCTCAGCCGGCCTGGAGGTTGTCGGCGACCTCGCGTACCAGGTTGCTCAGCGCCTCGTCGGCCAACTGGTCCGGGGCCGCCCCACCCGAGCCGTCGGCCAGGTCGAGCTGGATCCGCGCCCCGCCGGCGTCCGCCGGCTCCACCTTGATCTCCGCGGACCAGTCGGTGTCGCCGCCGCCCCAGCGGGCCCGCAGTTCCTCGCTGCTGATCTCCGTCGCTGGGCTGCCGTCGCCGCGCAACGGCTCCGGCAGCCACGCCGAAGCCCGGGCCGGGTCGGTGGCCGTGTTGAAGACCACCTCGGGCGGCGCCGACATGCCCCGCACAGCACGCGCCGCCATCAGGCGTCCCGCAGGCGGCTCGGGTCCACCTCCCGGCCCGGGTGGCGGGCCAGGTACTCGGTCTCCAGCTCCGCCGTGCGCCGCAGGTGGTTGGCGAGCGCGGAGTCCGCCGCGTGCCGGAGGGTGTCCAGACGAGTGCGGTGCAGGCTGTGCATCTCGCGGATCAGATCCTCGTCGCTCAGCTCCGTCGGGTCGACGCCGAGCTCGTCGCCTTCGAGTTCCGCGCCAGCGCTCGCCGGGTCGGCGAGGTGGTCGCCGCCCCACTCCGGCACCCGCTGCTCGGGGCTCATGTCCCTGCTGCCACTGGACGGAAAGCCGTCCTCGCGTACCGATCCGGTCATCATCGCCCCCCTGGTCTCGTTTGGGCTGGCGTCTAGACGGATGCCCACACCGGGTGTCGCCAAACCATGCCCCGCCGTACGACAACTACGACACGGTGTCGGAGATCCGCCCGGTCCCCGGTACCCTCGACGCCATGAGGTGGCTCTGGACCCCGGCGTGGATCGCGCGTCACGTGGCCATGGTCGTGCTGGTCGTGGGCTTCCTCGGGCTGGGCTGGTGGCAGGTCAGCCGGGCCACCGCCGGCAACAGCATCAGTTGGGGGTACGCGGTCGAGTGGCCGGTCTTCGCCGGCTTCGTGGTCTACGTGTGGTGGCGTGAGGTGCGCCTGGCCCGCCGGAGGACGGCGGCCGCCGTTGAACCGCCCGCCGACCCCGCCGACGCACCGGTCGACGAGGCGGCGCCGACCGTGACCACCGGGTCCCGTCCGGCGGTACGCCGACCGGTGCGGGTCGCCCGGGTCCCCGCCGGAGGCGAGGCTCCCGACGACTCGGACCTGGCCGCCTACAACGACTACCTGTCATGGTTGAACGCCAATCCGGGCGCCCGGCCCGGTGACTATCCCGGCTGAGCCGGGGCTCGGAAGGACGGACGAAGGTGGGCGCAGCCCTTACCCGGTACCGCGTGATCGCCTGGATCGTGGGCGTGGCGCTGATCCTGCTGGTCGTGATCGGCATGCCGCTGAAGTACGTGTTCGACAACCCGGTCGTGGTGGAGACGGTGGGGCAGGCGCACGGCTTCTTGTACATGGTCTACCTGCTGGCCGCGTTCGACCTGAGCCGTCGGGTCGGGTGGCCGCTGAAGCGGATGCTGCTGGTGATGCTGGCCGGTACCGTGCCGTTCGTCTCGTTCTACGCCGAGCGCCGGGTCACCGGGTGGCTGGCTCGCCCCACGGAGCGTACGCCGGAGCCGGTCGCCAGCTGAGCGGCCGATCGTCGGCACCCCCGGCGCGGCCCGTGTCGGGGACGGCGCGGGTCAGCGGTTGGGTCGCCACGGGTCCGCGGAGGCGAGCGGATCCGCCCAGCCGCCGTACCGGTTCACTTCCCGGGCTCGCAGCAGCGCCCGGGTGACCTGGCCGAACTGCCGCTCGTCGTCGGCGCTGAACAGAAGCACCTCCGCGCCCCGGTGCCACCCCCACAGCTCGTGCGGGGGCGGCCGCCAGCGATCGCCGACCAGAGCCAGCGCCGCCGGCAGCAGGAACACCGCCCCGAGGATGAGGTACGCCTCCGCGGTCAGCCGTTGCAGGCCGCCGGTGAAGCCGAGCAGCAGCCCGACGCCACCGAGCATGGCGGCGGTGATCGCGACCGCCCGGACGGCGATCCGGTCGTGCGGACCCCGGGTAGTGCGCAGGTGGGTCAAATCGGCGATCCGGTAACTGGTCCGGCCGACGGTGAACCGGTCGACGGTCACGATGATGCCGGGCCGCGCGTACAGCAGGGTGGACCTGGCACCGGGCACCGTTCGCTGCGGTCGCGTCGTCGCGCCTTCACGATTCACGGTTCCTCCCGTGGGGCGGTTCGCCGGGCTGGCCCGCAGGTCACAGGCATCGCTGCCTGTCGACGGGATTCCCGGCTCCGGTGTTCATTGTGTTGCGGCACCACCAGCCCTCCGGCCCAATTACCGGCTTCCGACAGCTCGCCCGACCGGCGGACATCGTCGAGAAACAGCATCCATTTCAGGTTTTATCGGTTATGGAGCGCAGGTATCCGGCGGCATACGCCCGGAACGACGAAGACCATAAAGCCGTCATTTAGTGACAAGAAGGACGTGTTGACCGGCTCGCGGAGCGTCAGCAGCCCCGATGAAGTCACTGGGCGCAGGGGCACCAGCCCGCCACAATGCCAACATTCGCCCCGACTTCAACTGCGGACGACAGCCGCCCCGGGTTAGGTTGAGCGAGCCGGTCCGGCCCAGCGCCGTCCACCCGGATGGCCCCGGTCGGTGTCGCCGAGGGCGTCAGCAGCCCCGTCGGCGGCCGTGGGAGAGGGGCCTTCAGCTCTTGTCATCCCTGAAAAACCTGCTGCGCACCATGGCGCTCGCCGGCATGTCGGCCGCGTTGATCGCCCCGTCGGCGGCGGCACACGCCGAGCCGTCCCCCGCCGACCTGACCCGCCGGATCGAGACGTCCTCGGCCGAGTTGGAGCGGGTCGTCGAGTCGTACAACAAGCTCACCGAGGAGATCAAGACCAACAAGACCTCGGCGGCCCGATTACAGGCCCGCATCGGCCCACTGGAACAGCAGGCCGAGCAGAGCCGGGCGGACGTCGCCGAGCTGGCCAACACCGCCTACAAGAGCGGCGAGCTGCGCACCGCGGACGCGCTGCTGCGTTCCGGCGGCTCGGCCGCGCTGCTGGATCGGCTCGGAGCGCTCGATCAGCTCACCCGTCAGCGCCAGGAACGCATCTCCGGCTTCACCGCCAGCCAGGAACGGCTGCTCGACGAGAAGCGCCGCCTGGACGCCACGCTGACCCGGCAGGCCGCGCAGGCCCGCCATCTGGCGACGGCCAAAAAGCAGATCGAGAGAGACCTGACCAAGCTGTACGAGCTGCGCCGGCAGGCGTACGGGGCGCCCACCGAGCGACCCGCGCCCAAGCCGGCGGCCGAGGCCGCGAACGTTCCCGCTGTCGCCGGTGCGGCCGGCACCGCGGTGCGCTACGCCTACGGCGCGTTGGGCAAGCCGTACGTCTGGGCGGCCGACGGGCCGAACGGCTACGACTGCTCCGGGCTGACCTCCGCCGCCTGGCGGGCGGCCGGGAAGTCGCTGCCGCACAACACCCGGATGCAGTGGGGGGCGGTCGCCCACATCGGTCGGAGTGACCTGCGCCCGGGAGACCTGGTGTTCTACCGAGGGCTCGGGCACGTCGCCCTCTACGTGGGCGGCAACCAGGTGATCGACGCACCGAGCGCCGGCCGCAACGTGCTCAAGCGGGGCATGAACATGATGCCCATCCAGGGCTACGGCCGGGTCCGCTAGCCACGCCCGGATACGGCGAACGGCCGGCGTCCCCCTATCGGACGCCGGCCGTTCGCCGTTATTACTACCAGGTCAGGCTGCCTGCAGCCCCTCCGCGCGGGCCAGCTCACGGAGCCGGCCGAGGGCCTGGATCTCCAGCTGCCGGATCCGCTCGCGGGACAGCGAGAACCGGGACGCGACCTCGGTGAGCGAGTGCTCACGGCCGTCCTCCAGCCCGTAGCGGGCCCGCATAATGCCGGCCGACCGGTCGTCCAGGTGGTTGAGCAGCCCCTCGATGCGCTGCCGCTCCAGCCCGGAGAGGACGATGTCCTCCGGCGACGGGGCGTCCGTGTCGGCGACCAGGTCGCCGAGCTTGGTGTCGCCGTCGTCGCCGATGGGGGTGTCCAGCGAGACGGTGTCCTGCGACCAGCGGCGCAGCTCGTTCACCCGCTCGACGGTGACGCCGAGCGACGCCGCGATCTGCTCCGGCTCCGGGTCGCTGCCCAGCTCACGGGTGAGCTGGCGCGCCACGTTGCGCATCCGGTTAACGTCCTCCACCAGGTGCACCGGCAGTCGGACGGTGCGCTCCTGCTGGGCGATGGCCCGGCTGATCGCCTGGCGGATCCACCAGGTGGCGTAGGTGGAGAACTTGTAGCCACGCTCGTAGTCGAACTTCTCAACCGCCCGGACCAGACCCGTGTTGCCCTCCTGGATCAGATCCAGCATGGGCATGCCCGAGCGCACGTAACGGCGGGCGATCGACACGACCAGTCGCAGGTTGGCGCGAATGAAGAGGTCCTTCGCGTGCTCACCCTCGACGACCAGTCGCTCCAGGTCGGCCCGGTCGACGCCATCGGGGACGCGGTCCTCACCGAGCAGGTGCTCGGCGTAGAGGCCGGCCTCGATCGCCTTGGAGAGATCGACCTCCCGGGCGGCGTCCAGCAGTGGCGTCCGGGAGATCTCGTGCAGGTAGACGCCGACGAGGTCGCGCTCCTCGGCGACCTGATCGGTTCGCATGCCGATGTTCTTGTCCACGTTGCCCACGGTCCCCTCGCTCGCGCCGGTTGCCCGGTTCCTTGCCATCCCCACGTCCGTCAGCCCCGGTAACTTCCGCTGTGCCCACCGGTGCTGACACCTACACAACAGATGAGACGTGTCGGGGATTCCATGTACTGAGTCGAAAGTGTCACGAATGCCTGAGTAGTTGCTGAGAGCACGGTCCATGTTTGCTGTCAGCACCCCGTCGGGTGGCTCGCCGCTGGGCACCACGTACGGGTCGGCGGATCGACGAATCGCCGAACGCCCGTACCAATGGCAACACCGCCCGCCGCGGGGGCACAGCGACCCGGGTCACCACTGCGCTGCGATCCTGGTCACTGCCAAATACGCACCGGTGGACCGGTCGGTTCATCCACGAGGGTGTTATTACCCCCCGCCAAGATGAACAATCCGGAGCCTCGTTCGCTTCCCGCCGGCGACCCGGGCGGGTGGAGTCAGGTGGCGAGCAGGGCGAGGGCGCCGCGAACCTGGTCGGCGGAGCGGGCCAGCGCGGCCCGCGCGGCGGCGACCTCGGCGCCGGAGACCAGCGAGACCAGGGCGGTCTTCAGATCGCCGTCGGCCTCGTTGAGGGCCCGCCGGGAGACCTCCTCCGAGCAGCCGGTGGCCTCGACCAGGATCGAGATCATCCGCCCGCGGAGCTTCGCGTTCGTCGCCACCATGTCGATCATGAGGTTCGAGTAGACCCGACCCAGTCGCACCATGACGGCGGTCGAGAACGTGTTGAGCACCAACTTCTGCGCGGTGCCCGCCTTCATCCGGGTCGACCCGGTGACGACCTCCGGTCCGGTGTCCACCCCGATGAACACGTCGACCGACCGGGCCGCCTCCGCCTCCGGATTGGCGCAGAGCAGCACCGTCGAGGCGCCCTTGGCGCGGGACGCGGCGAGCGCCCCGAGGACGTACGGGGTGCGTCCGCTGGCGGCGAGACCGACCACCAGGTCACCGGCGCGCACACATCCGGCCGCATCGACCGCGCCGCCCCGCTCGTCGTCCTCGGCGTCCTCCACGGCACGCCACATGGCGTCCGGACCGCCGGCGAGGTGGGAGCAGAACCAGTGCCGGGGCGAGTTGAAGGTGGGGGCCAGCTCGGCGGCGTCGAGCACGCCCAGCCGGCCGGAGGTGCCGGCCCCGAAATAGTGCACCCGGTGGCCGCCGCGCAGCGCCGCGACCGCCAGGTCGACCGTGGCGGCGATCTCGTCGAGCACCGCGGCGACGGCCGCCGGCACCCGCCGGTCGGCCTCGTTGATGACGGTGAGCACGTCCCGGGTCGACATCAGGTCGAGGTCGGCGCTGAGCGGGTTGCGCCGCTCGGTGGGGGCGCCCACCCGGACGATCGGGCGGGCGGGCGGTGCTGGCATGTCCTCGTCCGGCTCCACCGCACCGGCCGTCATCCTCGCCTCCGGTTCGCACCCACCCGGTGCGACAGGACGGCCTCGGCGGTCGCCTCGAGGGCCTTGCGCGCCCGGGACCGGTTGCGGGCGGCCACGCCGACGAACAGGCAGTCGACCACGGTGAGTTGGGCCAACCGGCTGGCCGTCGCGCCGGAGCGGTAGGTGGTCTCCCGGGCGGCGGTGGTCAGCACGAAGTCGGCCACGTCGGTGATCGGCGAGCGCGGGAAGTTGGTCAGCGCCACGGTGACGGCGCCCCGCGTCCGGGCCTGCTCCAGCACCTCGATCACGTCGGAGGTGGTGCCGGTGTGCGAGATGCCGACCGCCACGTCGCCCCGGCCGAGCAGCGCGGCCGAGGTCAGGGCGGTGTGCACGTCCGGGAAGTAGAAGGCGATCCGGCCGATGCGGTGCAGCTTCTGCTGAAAGTCGGAGGCGACGAACCCGCTGGCGCCGGCGCCGTAGATGTCGATCCGGCCGGCGTTGGCGATCGCCTCGACCACCTGCTCACAGATGGCGGGGTCGAGCTGCTCGGCAGTCTCCTCGACCGCGCGGGCGTCGTTGAACGCGATGGTGGCGATGATCTGGGCGAGGTCGGCGCCGGGCGGGATGTCACCGCCGACGACCCGGGCGTCCGGCGGTTCGACCCGGCGGGCGGCCTCGGCGGCGAGCCGGATGCGCAGCTGCGGGTAACCGTCCATGCCCACCGAGCGGCAGAACCGGATGACCGTCGCTTCAGACGTCTCGGCTGCGGTGGCGAGGTCGGTGATCGTCCGGCGGGCGGCGGCAGCCGGGTCGGAGACGACCAACCGGGCGACCCGCTGCTCAGCGGGCGACAGCGACGGCAGCAGCCCGCTGATGTGGACGATCAGCCCACCGGGCTCGTGACTCGCAGAAATCTTCGGACTCTTCGCCACGGATGAAACTTACTTTCACGAGGCGTGAGCGTCAACCATGACTCCACGTGTTGGGGAAAGTACCGCCGATCGGGCGAGCCCGTCAGGCCAAGCGTGCCACCGGCGGGACCGCGCCACCTCCCCCGCCGGGCCGGGTCAACCTGCCGGACGGCTCCGGGCTCGCGGAAAACCGGGTCCGGCCAGACCGTACGGCGTCCCCGACCAGCCACACCGGGCAGGGCTCCCCCGCCGACGCGTCGACCCGAGCCGACCGGACGGCGTGGACCCGGCGGAGCGGTTCGGGGCGGTGGAGAGGCCGGGGCGGCGCTAGCGTGTGCTGCATGGCGGAGCGCAGTGTGCTGATCACCGGAGGCACGGGCGGGCTCGGCGGGGCGGTCACCACCGCCTTTCGGACGGCCGGCTGGCGGGTGGTCGTACCGGAGCGGGGTGCTCGGCCCCGGTCGGAGCCAGCGGCCGACGGGCTGGTCCGGCTCGTCGCGGACCTGACCGATCCGGCCGGCGCGGCACGGGCCGTCGAGGCGGCCGTCGGCGAACCGGCCGCGCCGCTGCGAGCGGTGGTCAACCTGGTCGGCGGTTACGCCAGCGGCGGGCTGGTGCATGAGACGCCGGTCGAGGAGTTCGAGCGGATGCTCACCGCCAACCTGCGGCCGACCTACCTGGTCACCCGGGCCGCGCTGCCCCACCTGGTGGCGGCCGGTGGCGGCGCGGTGGTCTGCGTCTCGGCCCGCGCGGCGGTCGCCCCGTTCCCCGGCGCGGCCGGCTATGTGACGGCCAAGGCCGCGGTGCTCGCCTTCGCCAACGCGGTCGCGGTCGAGTACCGGTCCCGCAACGTGCGCTGCAACACCGTGCTGCCCAGCGTCATCGACACCCCGGCGAACCGTGCCGCTCAGCCCGACGCCGACCACTCCCGCTGGGTGACCCCGGCCGAGATCGCCCCGGTGATCCACTTCCTCGCTTCGGCGGAGTCCGCGCCGACCAGCGGCGCCACCGTCCCGGTCTACGGGCGGGCCTGAGCCACCAGCGGCCCGATGGCCCCGTGGCCGGTCCGCTCCCCCGCCGCCGGCACGTCGGACGGCGGCGGTTCGGCGGACGGACGGCCCGGGTCGGGTCGGACGGACGGCGGCAGCCAGGTCGCCAGGTGCGCCTGGATCTGCTCGGTCACCTCCTCGGCCGGGCGGCCCGCGTCCACCAGGACGAAGGTCGGATACTCGGGCAGGGCGCGGTAGGCGGTGTCGGCGGCGGTCAGCCAGCCCATCGTCTCGTGGTCGGTGCCCCGCTGCTCGATCCGCCGGTACGCCTCAGCCGGGTCGACGGCGAGCAGGAAGGTCACCTGCGGCGTCGGAAAGAACCGGTAGCCGGCCCGGGCCAGCCGCTCCCAGCGGTGCCCGCCGTGCGCGCGGATGCTGGCGTACTGGCAGGCCGAGTAGCGGTCCATCACCGCCGTCCGGCCGGTGAGCAGGCAACTGAGCAGGGCGGCGGCGATGGCGAGCCAGCGCAGCACGGATTCCACCGCCAGCACGCCGTCGCGCCCGACGAGTCGCTGGGCGTCGGGGCGGCCCAGCCGGTGGGCGAGCCGGCCGAGCCAGCGACGCCCGCTGGCGTTGCGGCGGTAGGTGGCCGGGCGGCCGGCGGCGGTCAACGCGGCGGCCAGCCGGTGCGCCTGTGTGGTCTTGCCCGAACCGTCGATGCCGATCAGGGCCACGGTGCGCAACCGGGTCCTGCCGCGTCGCGTCCCCGATGATCTGGCCACCCTCGACAGGTTATCCGACCTGAGCTCCAGCTGCGCAGTTTGTGGTACTTGATCCCTGTTCGAACCCGCCCGCGACCGGCCCAGGTGTGGACGACCGGAATGCCGGGTACGGGAGTTCGAATCCAACCGCCTGTCCACCAACACGACCGACGGGAGAACCAGATGGCTGAGCGCGGGGACGAGAGTCTGGTGCACACCCTGAAGAAGGTCGCCGCCGTGCTCAAGCAGTCCGAGATCCCGTTCGCGCTGGGCGGCAGCTTCGCCGTCTACGCCCACGGTGGTCACTCCAGCGATCACGACGTCGATTTCCTGATCCGGGAGGCCGACGTCGAGGGAGCGCTGGAGGCCCTGGTGGCCGCCGGCTTCGTCGCCGAGCGTCCACCGGAGGACTGGCTGGTGAAGGTCTTCGACGACGGGCGGATGGTCGATCTGATCCACCGGCCGATCGAGACGCCGGTGACCGAGGAGACGTTCGCCGACACGGTCGTCCGGCCGGTGGACGCGATTCACATGCCGGTCCTGTCCGCCACCCAGCTGATGGTGCACAAGCTCCTCAGCTTCTCCCAGCACTACTGCGACTTCGCCCGTGGCCTGCCGCTGGCCCGGTCGCTGCGGGAGCAGATCGACTGGGAACGGGTACGCAAGGAGACGCAGCACTCGCCGTACGCCGAGGCGTTCCTGGTGCTGTTGGACCGGCTCGAGGTGGTGCCGGAAACCGGCACCCCGGCAGGAGAGGGGACACCGTGACCCACCATCGCGACAGCGGCGGCGGACCACCCGACGAGTACGTCGAGGCCGAGATCCACCGGCTGCTCGCCGAGGATCCCGCCGTCGCCGAACAGGGAATCACCGTGGTCCGGAGGGAGCGCGCCCTCGTGCTCTACGGCGAGGTGGAGAGCCCGCACCGGCGTGCGGAGATCCTGCGTCGGGTGGCCGAGCGCTTCCCGGACGTGCCGATCACCAGCGACATCGGGGTGATCCGCACTCAGGCGCCCACGCAGATCGAGCAACTGCCCTGAGGGAGGCTTCATGGTGATCCGGATCGCCGCCGTGGGCGACGTGCATCTGGACGAGGACGTGGTCGGCCGGTTCCGCCCGGCGTTGGAGGAGCTGCCGGACTGCGCCGACGTGCTCCTGCTGACCGGGGACCTGACCCGGCACGGCACCGAGTCGGAGGCGCGCTGCGTGGCGCAGGAGTTCGGCGGGCTGGCCGTGCCGGTGGTGACCGTGCTGGGCAACCACGACCATCAGTGTGACCAGGTGCCGCAGGTGGTCAAGGTGCTCGAGGACGCGGGTATCACCGTGCTGGAGGGCAACGGCGTGGTGCTGGACTGCGCGGGCGGCCGGCTCGGCATCGCCGGTGTCAAGGGCTTCGGCGGCGGATTCGCCGGGCGGTGTGCGAGCGACTTCGGCGAGCCGGAGATGAAGGCGTTCGTCCGCACCACCGTTGACAGCGCGGACCGCCTCGGTACGGCGCTGCGCTCCCTCGACTGCGACATGCTGGTGGCGCTCACCCACTACTCACCGGTGCCGGACACGCTGGCCGGCGAGCCTCTGGAGATCTACCCGTTCCTCGGCTCGTACCAGCTCGGGCAGGCGATCGACTCGGCGCCCACCGCGCTGGCCCTGCACGGGCACGCGCACGCCGGCACCGAGCGCGGCACCACTCCCGGTGGGGTGCGGGTACGTAACGTCGCGCACCCGGTGATCAAGCAGGCCTACAGCGTCTTCCATGTCGGCGATCAACCCGACACCGACCAGGTTTCCCCGATCGGACGCTCGGGTAGTCAGTGGTCATGGAGCTGATTCTCTGGATTCTCGCAGTCGTACTCGTGGTCGCCGGCATCCTCGCGCTGTTCCGCCGGCAGATCCTGTGGGGCATCGTCCTCATCGTCGTCGGGCTGTTGGTCGGCCCGGGTGGTGTCAGCATCTTCAATTGACGTTCGCACCTCGTAACACCGGGACCCGCCGGGGTCGCCGTGGCCGGAGCTCCGTCCTCCCGACAGGAGCACCGGACGTGGCGATCCCGGCGCTTTGCTGTGTGACATCCGCGGGCCGGACCGCCCGAAGGGCTGCCCAGACCGTACGAAAGCGGACCCGGACCGTACGGCCCGGGCCCCGCAGCGGTTTGACCGCCGACAGGACGGAAACATCTCGACCATGGAGACATCCCAGGACGTGCCGCCGACCACCGGCCGACGGTCCCGCTGGGCGCTCGCCTGCTTCGCGGCGGCAGTCTTCGTCGCGGCCGCGATCGGCGGGCTGGGCGTGCGGGGCACCACCGACGAGTACGCCGGCCTGCGGCAACCCGACTGGGCGCCGCCCTCGTGGCTGTTCGGCCCGGTCTGGACGGTGCTGTACGCGCTGATCGCGGTGGCCGGCTGGCTGGTCTGGCGCCGAGTCGGCTTCGGGCCGGCGCTCTGGGCGTGGACCGCCCAGTTGGTGCTCAACGCGATCTGGACCCCGCTGTTCTTCGGCGCGGGGCAGTACGGGCTGGCGTTCGCCGAGATCGTGGCGATGTGGCTGGCGATCGGGCTCACCGTCGCGCTGTCCGCCCGGGTCTCCCGGGTCGCGGCGGCGCTGCTGCTGCCCTACTGGGCCTGGGTCACCTTCGCCGCCGCCCTGAACCTGTCGATCTGGCGGCTGAACTCCTGACCGACGGTTCCCCGGCGGCGCCGCCCGCCGGAGACCGTCGTCGTTCAACCCCTCAGCAGCGGGGCACGCCGGGGATGTAGCCGTCGTGACCGGTGTACACGTACGCGTCGGCGATGAAGCGGCCGGAGCCGATCCGGTCCCAGATCGAGCTGGTGCCGTAGGTGCCGGTGACCGTGGTGCCGCTGGTCTGGCAGGCGATGGTCACCCGGGTGCCGTCGGCGACGGTCCCGACGGAGGCGTACCCCGTGCCCGGGCCGGAGCGGACGGTCAGCGGGGTGCCGCTGGTGTCGACCGTGCCGTTGCCGCTGCCCGAGCCGCACCCGTTGTCGCTGGTGTAGCTCCTGGTGCCCCAGT
Source organism: Micromonospora sp. NPDC005163 (assembly GCF_053599835.1). Classification (NCBI taxonomy): domain Bacteria; kingdom Bacillati; phylum Actinomycetota; class Actinomycetes; order Micromonosporales; family Micromonosporaceae; genus Micromonospora; species Micromonospora sp. NPDC005163. The sequence continues at coordinate 229,917 of NZ_JBSFYP010000002.1, read as the reverse complement.
ACAGGCCGAGGGTGCCGTTGAACCGCACCTGGATGTCGCTGCCGTTGAGGCGCTGCTCGTAGTGCAGGTGCGGGCCGGTGGAGCCGCCGGTGCTGCCGACCCAGCCGAGCACCTTGCCGTAGCCGACCGTCTGGCCGACCGACACGTTGAAGCCGTTGAGGTGGGCGTAGTACGTGCTGTAACCGCCACCGTGGTTGATCCGGACGTACTTGCCGTAGCTGGTGCCGCCGAGGTCGGTCACGCGGTCGACGGTGCCGGGGGCGCTGGCCACCACCGGGTCGCCGAGGTCGTCGGTGCGGTTGAAGTCGACGGCGTTCGCCGGGCTGTGGTTCGACCGGGTCTGCCCGGACCAGGACTGGCCGCACGGGAACGGCACCTTGAAGGTCGGCGCGGCCAGCGCCGGGCTGGCCGGGGCCAGGACTCCCCCGACGAGCAGGCCCGTCACCAGCAGGCTGATCCACCGCTTACGCATACAGCTCCTCCTATGTCGAAAACCTTCGATGTGGTGGTCTCAGCCTGACAGATATCGTCATTCTTCGAAAGAGTCGAAGATCTGGTCCGGGAGCGCGCCCACGGGGCGGCCGGGAGGTTTCCGGATTGTTACTCGCTCGTGTCTGACAGGGGCTGGACCGGACCGGATGCAAGCGCTTACATGTGTGCACAGCCATCGGGACCGGCGCCGGGCCATTGAGCACGACCGCGCCGGCTAGAAAGGAGGACGGCATGGCGGTCTTTACCAGACCACGCCAGGCCTTCGCGATCGCCGGCGTACTGGGGCTGGCGCTCAGCGCCACCGCTTGCGGTACCGGCGACGACAAGAAGAGCGACAACGCGGGCTCCGCGGAGTGTGCCGCATACGAGAAGTACGAGGGCCACGACGGCAAGAAGGTCTCCATCTACGCGTCCATCCGTGACGCCGAGGCTGACCTGCTGGAGCGCTCCTGGTCGCAGTTCACCGACTGCACCGGCATCGAGATCGACTATGAGGGCAACGCCGAGTTCGAGGCGCAGCTCCCGGTCCGGGTCGACGGCGGCAACGCGCCCGACCTGGCCTTCGTGCCCCAGCCGGGTCTGGTCAAGCGGTTCGCCGACGCCGGCAAGCTGAAGTCCCTCGGGGCCGACACCAAGACGATGGCCGAGCAGAACCTGCCGGCCGACTGGCTGAAGTACGGCACCGTCAACGGCACCCTCTACGGCGTGCCGCTCGGCGCCAACGTGAAGTCCTTCGTCTGGTACTCGCCGAAGCTCTTCAAGGAGAAGGGCTGGACGGTCCCGACCAGCTGGGACGACATGATCAAGCTCAGCGACACGATCGCGGCGACCGGCATCAAGCCGTGGTGCGCCGGCATCGAGTCCGGTGACGCCACCGGCTGGCCGGCCACGGACTGGATCGAGGACGTGATCCTGCGTACGCAGGGCCCCGAGGTCTACGACCAGTGGACCACCCACGCCATCCCGTTCAACGACCCGCGGATCGTCGACGCGGTCAACCGGGCCGGCACGATCCTGAAGAACGAGAAGTACATGAACGGCGGCTTCGGCGGGGTGAAGAGCATCGGCACCACCGCCTTCGGTGAGGCCGGGCTGCCGGTCACCACCGGCAGGTGCGCCATGCACCGGCAGGCGTCGTTCTACGCCAACCAGTTCCCCGAGGGCACCAAGGTGGCCGAGGACGGTGACGCCTTCGCGTTCTACTTCCCGGCCATCGACACGGCCAAGGGCAAGCCGGTGCTCGGCGCGGGCGAGTTCGTCGTCGGCTACGCCGACCGCCCCGAGGTGCAGGCGGTGCAGACCTACCTCGCCTCCGGCGAGTACGTCAACAGCCGCGCGAAGCTGGGCAACTGGGTCACGGCGAACAACAAGCTGGACATCGCCAACGTCGCCAGCCCGATCGACAAGCTCTCCGTCCAGATCCTGCAGGACAAGACCGGCGTCTTCCGCTTCGACGGATCCGACCTGATGCCGGCCGCGGTCGGCGCGGGGACGTTCTGGAAGGGCATGGTCGAGTGGATCAACGGCAAGGACACCGCGTCGGTGCTCCAGGGCATCGAGAGCAGCTGGAAGTGATCTGAACGGTGGGCCGGTCCGCACCCGCGGGCCGGCCCACCGGCGGATCCAGACCTGGGAGGGTCGATGGAGTTCGACTTCGCGGAGGAGCAGCCGAAGTTCCTCATGCTGATGTACGGGCTGATCGCTTTCGTCGCGGTGGTGGGCGGTCTGCTCCTGCTCCTCGACGTGGTGCCGGCCTGGTTCGCTCGGCGGCGGGAGGCGCAGTTGGTCGCCGCGTCCGTCAGCGGCACCCCGCTCCCCCGCCGGCGCAAGCGGGGGGAGGGACTCTTCGCGCTCTTCTTCCTGCTGCCGACGCTGCTGCTGCTCACGGTCGGGTTGGTCGTTCCGGCCATCCGCACCACACTGCTGTCGTTCATGGACGCGGGCAGCAACAACTGGGTTGGGCTGCGCAACTACGGCTGGATGTTCTCCGACAGCTCGATCGTCCGGGTCCTGATCAACACCCTGGTCTGGGTGGTCCTGGTCCCGCTGGTCGCGACCGCGTTCGGCCTGATCTACGCCGTCCTGGTGGACAAGGCCCGCTTCGAGGCGGTGGCCAAGTCACTGATCTTCCTGCCGATGGCGATCTCCTTCGTCGGCGCCAGCATCATCTGGAAGTTCGTCTACGCCTACCGCGGCGACGGCGACCAGATCGGTCTGCTCAACCAGATCGTGGTCAGCCTCGGCGGCGAGCCCAAGCAGTGGCTGCTCGAATCACCGCTGAACACGCTGCTGCTGATCGTCATCATGGTCTGGATCCAGGCCGGTTTCGCCATGGTGGTGCTCTCCGCCGCGATCAAGTCCATCCCCGGTGACATCGTGGAGGCCGCCCGGCTCGACGGCGTCAGCCCGTGGCAGATGTTCTGGCGAATCACCATGCCGAGCATCCGGCCTGCGCTGATCGTGGTGGTGGTGACGCTCACGATCGCCACGCTCAAGGTCTTCGACATCGTCCGGACCGCGACCAACGGCAACTACGACACCAGCGTGATCGCCAGCGAGATGTACAACCAGGCGTTCCGGTACGGCCAGAACGGGCAGGGCTCAGCGCTCGCGGTCTTCCTCTTCATCCTGGTCATCCCGGTCGTGATCTACCAGATCCGCAACCTCCGTCAGCAGCGGGAGGGCTGAGATGACGACTGCAACGCCCACCGTCGCCGCCGGCACCCAGAAGACCGACGGCACCACGCCCACCACCGCTGGGCGGGTCCGCAAGCGGCTGAACAGCCGTACCGCGACCCTTGTCTCGATCGTCATCGCGGTGGTCTGGACCATCCCGACCTTCGGCCTGTTCATCTCCTCCCTCCGGCCCGAGGACGAGATCAAGACCACCGGCTGGTGGACGGCCTTCACCAACCCGCAGTTCACGCTGGAGAACTATCAGCAGGTCTTGTTCGGGCGGTCGTCGTCATCGGGGCAGCTCGCCAGCTACTTCGTCAACTCGTTGGCGATCACCATCCCCTCGGTGCTCTTCCCGCTCGCCTTCGCGGCCCTGGCCGCGTACGCGCTGGCGTGGATCAACTTCCGTGGCCGGGACTGGCTCTACATCGCGATCTTCGCGTTGCAGATCGTGCCGCTGCAGATGGCCCTGGTGCCGCTGCTGAAGTTCTTCTCCACCGGCGTCACCCTCGGCGGCGTGACCCTGATGCCGGCCTGGGATCTCGTCGACGAACAGAAGTTCGCGCAGGTGTGGTTCGCGCACACCTGCTTCGCACTTCCGTTCGCCGTCTTCCTGTTGCACAACTTCATCTCGCAACTGCCGGGAGACCTGATGGAGGCGGCCCGGGTCGATGGGGCCAGCCACCCGAAGATCTTCCGCACCATCGTGCTGCCGCTGATCATGCCGGCGCTGGCCGCGTTCGGCATCTTCCAGTTCCTCTGGGTCTGGAACGACCTGCTGGTCGCGCTGATCTTCGCTGGCGGCGGCAACGAGACCGCTCCGCTCACCGTCCGGCTGGCCGAGATGGCCGGCACCCGAGGCAACGAGTGGCAGCGGCTGACGGCAGGGGCGTTCGTCTCGATCGTCGTACCGCTCGTCGTGTTCCTGTCCCTCCAGCGCTTCTTCGTGCGAGGTCTGCTCGCCGGCAGCGTCAAGGGCTGACCCGCTTGCTCGCCGCCGCCTGGCCCCTCGGGCGGCGGCGGGCGCCGGGTACCGAGCGGGGGAACCGTGACGAAGATTGATGATGTGGCCCGGCTGGCCGGGGTGTCCACGGCCACCGTCTCGCGGGCGCTGCGCGGGCTGCCGACGGTCTCCGCCGCCACCCGACGCCGGGTCCTCGCAGCCGCCGAGCAGCTCGACTACGAGGTCTCGCCGAGCGCGTCCCGGCTCGCCGGTGGCCGCACCGGCACGGTCGCGGTGGTTGTCCCCCGGATCACCCGATGGTTCTTCAGCACGGTCGTCGAGGCGGTCGAGGAGTTCCTCCACGAGTCCGGTTACGACCTGCTGCTCTACAACCTGGGTGGTCGGGAGCAGGTCCGCCAGCGGGTGCTGCGTACCGCCAACCTGCACAAGCGGGTGGACGCCATCATGCTGGTCGCCACGCCGCTGCGCCCGGCCGACCTGACCGCGCTGGCCGCCCTCGACCTGCCCGGGGTGACCATCAGCTCGGGGACCAGGGTGCCCAACTGGCCGTGCGTACGGATCGACGATGTCGCTGCCGCCCGTACCGCCACCCGGCACCTGCTCGACCTCGGCCACCGCCGGATCGCGCACATCTCCGGCGACCCCGACGACGAGCTGGCCTTCACCACCCACCTGGACCGACGCCGGGGGTACCAGGAGGAACTGCGGGCGGCCGGTCTGCACCTCGACCCGAGCCTGGACGTCGAGTCGACGTTCACCATCGACGGCGGCAACCGGGCGGCAGCCGAGCTGCTGTCCCGGGGCGAACCGCCGACCGCGATCCTCGCCGCCTGTGACGAGATGGCGATGGGCGCGATGACCGCGCTGCGCGACGCCGGGCTGCGCGTACCGCAGGACGTCAGCGTGATCGGCATCGACGACCACGACCTGGCCGGCGTGCTCGGGCTCAGCACCATCGCCCAGCCCGCCGCCGAGCAGGGCCGGCTGGCCGCCCGGATGCTGCTCGACCCGCTCGGGGCCCGGAACCTGGGCCCGATCGTCGGTCAACGGACCGCCGGTTGCGACACCCCGGTGATCCTGCCCACTCGGCTGGTGGTCCGGGAATCGACCGCACCGCCCCGGGCACACTGAAACTCAACCATCCGCCGCCGGCCGGCGGCTGGCGGCGACGCGGCCGGCAGCAGCACCGGCAGTCCACCCACCGCTCGACACGGGAGACGACCCTGAACACCGATCCGACGCAGCAGACCCCCTCCGGTCCCCCGGTCACCGGCTGGTGGACCGAAGCCGCCATCTACCAGATCTACCCCCGCTCGTTCGCCGACTCGGACGGGGACGGCGTCGGCGACCTGCCGGGCATCACCGCCCGCCTCGACCACCTGGTCGAACTGGGCGTGGACGCGGTGTGGCTCTCCCCGTTCTACCCGTCCCCCCAGGCCGACGCCGGCTACGACGTGGCCGACTACCGGGACGTCGACCCGCTGTTCGGCACCCTCGCCGACGCGGACAAGCTGATCGCGGAGGCCCGCTCCCGCGGCCTGCGGGTGATCGTCGACCTGGTTCCGAACCACACCTCCTCGGCGCACCGCTGGTTCCAGGCCGCGCTGCCCGCCGCGCCCGGCAGCCCGGAGCGGTCCCGGTACATCTTCCGGGACGGTCTGGGCCCGGCCGGCGACCAGCCGCCGAACGACTGGCAGAGCGTCTTCGGCGGCCCGGCCTGGACCCGGACGGTCGACCCGGACGGGCAGCCCGGCCAGTGGTACCTGCACCTGTTCGACACGGGACAGCCGGACCTCAACTGGGACCACCCGGAGGTGCACGCGGAGTTCCTGGACGTGCTGCGGTTCTGGTTGGAACGCGGGGTGGACGGCTTCCGGGTCGACGTGGCGCACGGTCTGGTGAAGCAGACCGACCTGGCCGACTGGCAGGAGCCGCAGGAGATCCTGTCCGGCAACGAGGTGGACAAGCCGCGCCCGCCGATGTGGGACCAGGAGGGCGTGCACGACATCTACCGCCAGTGGCGGCAGCTCCTGGACAGCTACCCCGGCGAGCGGGTGCTGGTCGCCGAGGCGTGGGTGGAGCCGGCCGAGCGGCTGGCCCGCTACGTCCGCCCGGACGAGATGCATCAGGCGTTCAACTTCGAGTACCTGCTCGCCGCCTGGACCGCGCCGGCCCAGTACGCGGTGATCACCCGCTCGTTGGAGGCGACCGACTCGGTCGGCGCGCCGACGACCTGGGTGCTGTCCAACCACGACGTGGTGCGGCACGCCTCCCGGCTGGGCCTGCCGATCGGCGCCGTCCGACCCAACGGCATCGGCATCGGCGACCCGCAGCCGGACGCCGCGCTCGGCCTGCGCCGGGCCCGGGCGGCCACGCTGCTGATGCTCGCCCTGCCCGGCTCGGCCTACCTCTACCAGGGTGAGGAGCTGGGCCTGCCCGAGCACACCACGCTGCCCGACGAGGCCCGTCAGGACCCGACCTGGGCGCGCAGCGGGCACACCCAGCGCGGCCGGGACGGCTGCCGGGTGCCGATCCCGTGGGAGGCGGACGCGCCGTCGTACGGCTTCGGCCCGTCCGACGCCAGCTGGCTGCCGCAGCCCCCGCTGTTCGCGGAGTACGCGCTGGACCGGCAGCGCGACGTGCCCGGCTCGACGTACGAGCTGTACCGCACGGCGTTGCGGCTGCGCCGCGCCCACGGGCTCGGCCGCGGCACCCTGGAATGGCTATCCTCCGGCGACGAGGTGCTGACCTTCCGCAACGGTGAGCTGACCGTGCTGACCAACTTCGGCACCGCTCCGGTGCCGGTTCCGGCCGGCGCCGAACTGCTCGCCGCCAGCGCACCGCTGGACGACGACGGGGCGGTCCCGACCGACGTGACGGTCTGGGTGCGCGCCTGACCCAGGTGTTAAGAAGGGCCCCCTGTACAACGCGTGGCGTTAACAGGGGGCCCTTCCTTACAGACGGTCGGCGCGGATGTGTAGCAGCTCGTGCACGTTCTCGATGTCGGCCGGTGAGGTCCGCGAGGCGAGCCAGTACATGACGCCGGTGGGAATGAAGAAGAGCTGGAACGCGGCCAGCCCGACGGCGAAGTTCAGCGGCGGCGGGAAGGCCACCTTCAGGCCCTGGAACGCCACCCCGACCAACCCGTTGCCGGCGGCCCGGCCGACCCCGTTGACCAGGTTGCCCAGGCTGTACACCGTCCCCCGGTGCTCCGGCGGGTTCACGTCGGCGATCAGCGCGAACCAGTTCGGCGAGTTGGCCGAGGTCAGTGCGAGCGCCACCACCGCGGTGAGCAGGCTCAGCCCGACCGACGGTTCGGTGAACACACTGGACAGGATCGCGCCGATCACCGCGCCGGTGCTGCCGCCGTCCGGCACGTCGATGCTCACCGGCACGAAGAACAGCACCAGGTAGAACGGCAGCGCGGCGAGGATGCCGACCGCGGCGACCAGCGCCCGGCCCCCCGGGTTACGCCGCTGCACCGCGTCGCCGATCAGCCCGCCGACGATGGAGAGCACCCCGCCGAGCTGGAAGAGCGTGGCGAAGACGCTGCCCACCACCACCGCGGTCGACTCCGAGTAGCCCTGCGCCTCGGCCCGCTCGGCGAAGAGCACCGGGAGCCAGACCAGCGAGCCGAACGCGGCCTGCGCGGTCAGGCCCTGCAGGATCAGCCACCGGTTGGTCCGCCGGGCCAGGATCCGCGGCAGGTCCGCCCGACTGATCCGGTAGTCGTACTCGGCGCCCTCGTGCAGGGCGTGGGCCAGCTCCGGCTCGCTCTGGCCGCGCCGGATGTCGTACGTGAACAGGTAGGCCACGGTGGCGGCCAGGCCCACACCGGTCAGCAGCAGGAACGGACGCCGCCAGTCGGTCGCCCCGAGCAGCCCGCCGACCAGCGTGCCGGCCAGCGTGCCGACCCCCTGGGAGAGGCCCCAGAAGCTCATCACCAGCCCCCGCCGGGTCGGCGAGATCAGGTCGGTGACCACCGAGAAGCCCACCGAGCCGACCGCACCGAGACCGACCGCCGCGACGAGCTGCGCGGCCAGGAACGTCAGGTAGCCGCCGGCGAGCGCGCTCCCGCCGGTGCCCGCCGCCCAGAGCAGCGTGCCCACCATGAGCAGCGGCTTGCGGTTGGTCCGGTCGCCGACGTACGCCCAGCCGACCGCGGCCACCGCGCTGACCAGGAAGCTGACCGCGGTGACCAGGCCGAGCAGCCGCCCCGACACGTCGAACGCGTCGGCGATCGGCCCGTACAACGGCGGGACCAGCCCGATCGCCACGTTGTCCAGCGAGGCGAGCAGCACGAACACCACGACGCTGTACAACCGGTGCGCCGGGCCGCCGCCACGGGCCCGCCGGGGCCCGCCACTGGTCAGGGTCATGACCGGCAGCCAACCAGACCGGGCCGGCGAGGTCGTCACGCGGGTGGGTGCCGCCGGTCAGCGGCGGTCGAGGACCAGCCCCCGGGCGGCGGCGTACTGGTCACGGACGGCGGGGACGGGCTCGGCGGCGTACTCCTCGGTGCCCTGGAGTGTCCACCGAGGTGGCGCGTCACCGCCGAGGGCGACCCAGGCGGCCTGCCGGGCGGCGCCGTCGGCGACGTACTCCCCGGCCGGCGGGACGACCACCGGGCAGCCGAAGACCTGCGGCGCGATCCGGCGCACCGCGGCCGACCGGGCCCCGCCGCCGACCAGGATGACGCGGCGGACGGTGGCGCCCTGGGCGGTCAACGCGTCCAGGCCGTCGGCGAGCGCGCAGAGCATGCCCTCCACGGCCGCCCGCGCCAGGTGCGCGGGGGTCGAGGTGCGCAGCGTCAGCCCGTGCACCGCGCCGGTGGCCAACGGGCGGTTCGGCGTCCGCTCCCCCTCCAGGTACGGCACCATCACCAGCCCGTCCGCCCCGGCCGGCGCGGAGAGCGCCAGCTCGGCCAGCTCGTCCAGGTTGACGCCGAGCATCGCGGCGGCGGCGTCCAGCACCCGGGCGGCGTTGAGTGTGCAGACCAGCGGCAGGAACCGGCCGGCCGCGTCGGCGAAGCCGGCCACCGCGCCGCTGTCGTCGGCCGCCGCCACGTCGGCGACGCTGAACACCGTGCCGGAGGTGCCGATCGAGACGACCACGTCACCCGGACCGGCACCGACACCGAGCGCGGCGGCGGCGTTGTCCCCGGTGCCGGCGCCGAGCAACGCGCCGCCCGGCCCACCCAGCTCCCCGGCCGACAGGGTGCCGGCCGACCCGGCCGGACCGAGCACCTCGGGCACCGCCAGCCGCCGGCCGAAGGCCCGCTCCAGCAGGTCCAGCCGGTAGCCGCCGGTAGCCGGCGACCAGTAGCCGGTGCCGCTGGCGTCGCCCCGGTCCGTCTGCAGCGCGGCCAGGCCGGGCGCACCGGCCAGCCGCCAGGTCAGCCAGTCGTGCGGCAGGCAGACAGCGGCCACCCGGGCCGCCAGCTCCGGCTCGTGCCGGGCCAGCCAGCGCAGCTTGGTGATGGTGAAGCTGGCCACCGGCACGCTGCCGGTGGCCTCGGCCCAGAAGCGGCGCCCCGCGGCGCCGCCGCCGGCCTCCTCGACCAGGTCGGCGGCGGCGTCGGCGGAGCGGGTGTCGTTCCACAGCAGCGCCGGGCGGACCACCCCGCCGTCCTCGTCGAGGCAGACCATGCCGTGCTGCTGGCCGGCGACGGAGACCGCCGCCACGTCGGCGAGCCCGCCGGCCTCCTCGGCGGCGCTGCGCAGCGCCTGCCACCAGGCTTCCGGGTCGACCTCGGTGCCGTCCGGGTGCGGCGCCCGGCCCTGCCGGAGCAGGGCGCCGGTCTCCGCGTCCCGGATGACCACCTTGCAGGACTGTGTGGACGAGTCAACGCCCGCGACCAGCGGCATGGCGGGGCCTCAGCGGGCGCCGAGCAGGTGCTCGACGGCGAGCTGGTTGAGCCGGACGAAGGCGAAGCCCCGGGCGGCCGCCGCGTCGACGTCGAACTCCTCGAACGCGGACCGGTCGGCGAGGAATTCGTCGTACCCCTCGCCGGGGTTCAGGGTCGGGGTGCTCAGCTCGCCGACCTTGCTGGCTGTCAGTGCCTCGATCACCTCGGGGTCGGCGCGGAACGCCGCGGTCCGCTCCTTGAGCAGCAGGTACGTGCTCATGTTGGCCGCCGCCGATGCCCACACCCCGTCCATGTCCTCGGTGCGGGAGGGCTTGTAATCGAAGTGCCGGGGGCCGTCGTAGGTCGGCCCGCCGTTCGGGCCGCCGTTCTCCAGAAGGTCCACCAGGGCGAACGCGTTCATCAGGTCACCGTGGCCGAAGACCAGGTCCTGGTCGTACTTGACGCCGCGCTGGCCGTTGAGGTCCAGGTGGAACAGCTTGCCCTGCCAGAGCGCCTGGGCGATGCCGTGGGCGTAGTTGAGCCCGGCCATCTGCTCGTGCCCGACCTCCGGGTTGAGACCGACCAGCTCCGGGTGGGCCAGCTGGGAGATGAAGGCGAGCGCGTGCCCGACGGTCGGCAGCAGGATGTCGCCACGCGGCTCGTTGGGCTTGGGCTCCAGCGCGAAGCGCAGGTTGTAGCCCCGGTCGATGACGTACTGGGTGAGCAGGTCGACCGCCTCGCGGTAGCGGTCCAGCGCGGCGCGGACGTCCTTGGCGACGTCGTACTCCGAGCCCTCCCGGCCGCCCCACATCACGAACGTGCTCGCACCCAGCTCGGCGGCCAGGTCGACGTTGCGCAGCACCTTGCGCAGCGCGTACCGACGGACGTCGCGGTCGTTGCTGGTGAAGCCGCCGTCCTTGAAGACCGGGTGGTTGAAGAGGTTGGTGGTGACCATCGGCACCACCAGGCCGGTCTCGTCGAGGGCCTTACGGAACCGGGCGATGTGCTGGTCGCGGGTGGCGGCGTCGACCCCGAACGGGACCAGGTCGTCGTCGTGGAAGGTGACCCCGTAGGCGCCCAGCTCGGCGAGCCGGTTGACCGTCTCGACCGGGTCCAGCTCCGGGCGGGTCGCGTCACCGAACGGGTCACGGGCCTGCCAGCCCACGGTCCAGAGCCCGAAGGAGAATTTGTCGGCGGGGGTGGGACGGGGTGCCATGAGGGCCTCCGGGGTGTGTCGTCCACTATTTGTTCAGCGATTGAATTATTTGCGCGGCCTGTGGCACTGTCAAGGGGTGAGCCTCACCAACGCTCCGGCCGGCGCGGTCCGTCAGGGCAGCCTCCGCGAGCTCAACCTCGCCCTGGTGCTCGGCCGGATCGCCGCCGCCGACCGTCCCCCGTCCCGGGCCGACCTCGCCACGGCGACCGGCCTGACCCGGGCCACCGTCTCCGCGGTGGTCGAGGACCTGCTCGCCGGCCGGCTGGTCGGCGAGGCCGATCCGGCGCCCCGGGCCGGCGCCGGCCGACCGGCCCGGGGTCTGGTGCTGGCCGACCAGGGGCCGGCCGGGCTCGGCCTGGAGGTCAACGTCGACTACCTGGCGGTCTGCGTGGTGGACCTCTCCGGCCAGGTCCGGCACCGCACCGTGCACCGGGCCGACCTGCGCCCGGTCGCCCCCGCCGAGGCACTCGCCCGACTCGTCGAGATGGCCGCGCGGGCCCGCGCCGACGCCGCCCGGCAGGGCCTCACCCTGGCCGGTGCGGCGCTCGCCGTGCCGGGCCTGGTGGACGGCGTCGGGCTGGTCCGGCTCGCGCCGAACCTCGGTTGGCACGACGTGCCGGTGCCTGCGCTGCTCGCCGGGCACCCGCCGTTGACCGAGCGGGTGCCCGGCGTACCGGCGCTGGTGGTGGACAACGAGGCCAACCTCGCCGCGCTCGGCGAGCTGCACTCCCGGCCGCCCGGCCCGGCCAGCTTCCTGCACATCTCCGGCGAGGTCGGCATCGGCGCCGGAATCGTGCTGGGCGGTGCGCTGTTTCGCGGCGTACGCGGTTGGAGCGGTGAGATCGGGCACCTCCCGGTCCACCCGGAGGGCCGCCCGTGCCGCTGCGGTGGGCAGGGCTGCCTGGAGCAGTACGCCGGCCAGGAGGCGATCGTGGCCGCCGCCGGGCTGACCCGGGCGGAACTTCCCGCGGACACCGCGACGGCGCGGTTGGCCGAGCTGGCCGAGGCCGGCGACGCTGACGCGCTGCGGGCACTGCACGACGCCGGGACGGCGTTGGGTGTCGCGGTGGCCGGCGTGGTCAACCTGCTGGACCTGGACACCGTCGTGCTCGGCGGCGGGTACGCCCCGCTGGCGCCCTGGCTGTGCCCCCCGGTGCTCGCCGAGATCGCCAGCCGCGTGCTCACCGCCGCCTGGTCGCCGGTGACGGTCCGGCCGGCGACGCTCGGCGCGGAGGCCGCTGTGGTGGGCGCGGCCGGCTCGGTGGTGCGCCAGATCGTCGCCCGACCCGCCGGCTGGCTGGCCCGCTCCGGCTGACCGGCGCCCGGTCCCCGCCGGGGCGGCATCGCCGGTCCGGTCAGCGGTGCGGGAGCCTGGGGCCACCCGGCGCCGCCGCGGTCAGGCGGTCCGAGCCACCGGAGGTTCCCCGGTCGGCGACTCCCGATGTGCGCCCACCGGCCCGCCGTGGCCATCCGACAGGTTCGTCCACACCGCCCGGCGCGGCCGGTCCGGGTCCTCCGGCCAGTCGCCCGCCCGCCCGGTGGGCCGCTCCAGGTCGTCCGGCGCCGACGTCTGCGCCTGCTGCCGGCGGGCGGTCTCGTCGAATTCCCGCATCCCGTGCAGCAGCGCGGTGCGACCCGCGGGGCTCATCCCGGCCAGCACGACGGCGAGTTGCGCCTGTCGGTCGGCGCGCAGCTCGGCGAGGAGCCGGCGGGCCTCCGGGGTGAGGTGCAGGGCAATCTCCCGCCGGTCGAAACGGCCTGGCTCACGCTCCAGCATTCCGGCGGCGACCAGCCGGTCGCAGAGCCGACTGGCGGAGCTGAGCAGCATGCCGAGTCGGGAGGCGAGCCCGCGCAGGTTGATCCCGTCGTACAGCTCGACGACCATCACAGCCCGTAGCTGCGCTCCGGACACCCGGCTGGCGGTTCCCTCCCGAGCCGACTCCCACAGGGTCAGCAGGGCAGCCGCCGCCGCGTCTAGAGCGGCAGCCATACTCGTCTCAGGGTCCGGCGGACCGTTCACTTCGGCCATGGTGGCCCGAGACTACTCCGAACCCACTGGTGGTCGAGCTTTGATCAAGGGAGCGGTGATGAGCGAACCGGTCAATCGGGCACGACGTACCCTGAACGAGACACCCGCCGACCGCCTCGTCGGCGGCGTCGGCGACGTTCTTGCCGCCTCGTACGGGATCACCGAGACGGAGCTGTACCAGGTCGACTACCGACTCTCGGAGCTGTTGCCCCTCACCGAGGGTGACCCTGTCACGGGTCCCGGGCACCCCGCCTGGCGTGCCTTCGACCACCAGTCGCCGGTGCTCGCCGCCGGCACCGTCTGGCTCCCGGTCAGCATGCGCGGCGAGCGTCGGGGGGTCCTGCGACTGGCGCCGGTCCCGGACGACCCGGCCCTCCTCGGCGAGCTGGCCGACATCGCCACCGCGCTCGCCCACGAGCTGGCCGCCGTCGCCGCCGGCACCGACGTCTATCGCGCCGCGCGGCGCAGCCAGCGGCTCACCCTGGCGGCGGAGATGCAGTGGGACCTGCTGCCGGGTCGCAGCCGGATCCGGCCGTCGTTCAGTCTGGCCGGGCAGCTGGAGCCGGCGTACACGGTGCGCGGCGACAGCTTCGACTGGTCCGACGACGGGCAGCAGCTCTGGCTGTCCACCGTCAACGGCACCGGCGAGGGCGTCGCGGCCTCCCTGCTCACCTCGCTGGCCACCCACGCGCTGCGCAACGCCCGCCGGGCCGGGCTCGGCCTGGCCGACCAGGCCGCCCTCGCCGACCAGGCGCTGTACGACGAGTACCGGGGTGAACGGCACCTCTCCGCCCTGCTGATGGAGCTGGACCTGCGCTCCGGGGTGCTGACGGTGGTCGACGCCGGCTCGCCCCGTCTGGTCCTGTTGCGCGAGGGGAAGGTCACCGAGCAGCCGCTGGAGGCGCAGTTCCCACTCGGCATGTTCGAGGCGACCGACTACCACGAGCAGCGGTTCCCGCTGGAGCGCGGCGACCGGATCTTCGTGGTCAGCGACGGGGTGGTGGAGGCCGCCGGGCAGCACACGCGCTACGGCGAGACAGCGCTGGACCGGTTCCTGCGGCGGACCGGCCCGATGGAGCCGCTGGACGCCGTCCGGTCGCTGATCGGTGACCTGCGCGCGTTCGTCTCCGGTGACCTGGTCGACGACGCGGTGGTGGTCTGCCTGGACTGGACCGGCCCGCAGCCGTGACCGGCCCGGCTGAAACACGCCCTAATACGCACCGCGGCTGTTCACCACCGCGCCGAAGGTCTTCCAGAGGATGGTGAGGTCGGCGGCGAGGGACCAGTTCTCCACGTAGTAGAGGTCGAGCCGGATGCCGTCCTCCCAGCTCAGGTCGGACCGGCCGCTGACCTGCCACAGACCGGTCATGCCGGGCTTGACCAGCAGCCGCCGGGCCACGTCGCCGTCGTAGCGGGCCACCTCGGAGGGCAGCGGCGGGCGCGGCCCGACCAGGCTCATCTGGCCCAGCAGCACGTTGACCAGCTGCGGCAGCTCGTCGAGCGACCACTTGCGCAGCAGCCGGCCGACCCGGGTGACCCGAGGATCGTCACGCATCTTGAACATCAGACCGTCGGTCTCGTTGCGGGCGATCAGCTCGGCGAGCAGCGCGTCGGCGTTCACCACCATGGTCCGGAACTTGAACACCCCGAACTCCTGCCCGCCCCGACCGACCCGGACCTGCCGGAACAGCACCGGGCCCCGGCTGTTCAGCTTGATGGCCAAGGCGATGATCGCGATCAGCGGCAGCAGCAGCGCGAGCGCCAGCGAGGAGGCGGACCGGTCGACGAAGCCCTTGACCAGCTTTCGGGCGCCGCGGAACTCGGGCGCCTCGACGTGGATCAGCGGCAGCCCGGCGACCGGGCGGGTGTGGATCCGCGGGCCGGCCACGTCCGTCAGCGCGGGCGCGACGACCAGGTCGACGCCCGTCCCCTCCAGCTGCCAGCCGAGCCGGCGCAACCGGGCGGCGGTCAGCTCGCCGGAGGCCGTGACCGCGACGGTGTCCGCGCCGATCGCGGTGGCGGCCTCCGGGATGCCGCGGAACGATCCCACCACCGGCACGTCACCCAACCGCTGCGCCACCGGCGCCAGCAGCGCGTCCGGGATGCACGCGCCGACCACGTGGTAGCCGGCGTACGGCTCCCGGCGCAACGTGTGCACAAGCTCCAGCACGTGCGCGGTGTCGCCGACCACCAGCACCTTCCGGGACCAGCCGGCGCCACTTGAGCGGGCCCGGTGCAGACGCTTACGGGCGGCGAAGCGGGCGACTTCCAGCCCGACGGTGCCCACCGCGAAGGTGATGCCGAGGAAGCCCCGGGAGACGCCGACGTCGGCGATGTACCCGGCAATGGCGATCGCACCGGCGAGCCGCAGGCTGGCCGAGCTGACCCGCCGGTACTCGTCCGCCCCGTAACCGATCACCCGGTCGTCGTAGCAGCCGAGCGCCTTGAGCGAGACCAGCCAGGCCAGCACCAGCCCCGGCGCGACCAGCACGTACGGGATGTCCGAGCCGCTCGGCTCATCGTCACCGAACCGGGCGACGTACCCGACGAGCAGCGCGATGATGAGGATGGTGGTGTCCAGCACCACCAGGACCCGGACGTACGACCGTTCGTCGGCGCGCGTCACCAGCCCGGCCAGACGGCTGCCAGGCTGTCCCGACCTGTTGGCGGGGGTCAACAGTGTCGCCGCGGTCACCGGCCCTCCCACTCTGATCAGGACGGCCCCGGCCGACGGGTCGGATCGGGGGGCCGAACGACAACGCCGGAACCTGTCGACATCCTGCCCTGACAACTATGGCCGCCGGTTACTTCCGACGTATTGCCGTCACTTTTCTTCAACAGTCGAGGGCTACCGAGAAGGAGCCCGCCGTACCGAATCAGCGGACGGCGGGCCCCTTTCGCGGCTGTGCCTCGAATCAGCGCGGCGCCGGCGGGCGGAGCGCGATGGCGTTGAGGAAGATGTTGCCGATCTCGCTCGGGTCCTTGGTGACGAAGCTGCCGCCACCGGTCACCTTCGTGATCGACTCCAGCTCGGCCTTGCTGACGCCCTCGCCGATACCGATCATGATGACCTGGACCGGTCGCTCCGGGTCGGCGATCTGCTTCAGCTTGGCGAGCAACTGGGCCTGGCTGAGGCCGTTGGTGTCCTCGTTCTTGCCGTCGGTGAACAGCACGATGGAGTTGACCCGGCCGGGCTGCCAGTCCTCCTGCACCGCCTGGTACGCGGCGAGCGTGGTGTCGTAGAGGCCGGTGTCGCCGCTGGAGGGCTTGATCGAGCCGAGCGCCCCCTCCAGCTGGGCCCGCTGGGCGGAGAGTGGGCCGATGGGGATCAGCTGCTTGTAGTCCCGGCTGCCGACCAGCTTGGTGGAGAAGGTCCACAGGCCGATCGACCAGGAGTCGTCGAAGAGGCCGAGGCCGCGGCGGGCCGCGTCCACGGTGACCTCCTCCCGGCTCCGGTTGTTGGCGCTCGGCACCTCTGCCTTCATCGAGCCGGAGACGTCGACGACGGCAAGCATCCGGCCGGACTGGGTGGCGATCGACCAGCTGGAGACGACCCGCTGTATCGCGGCCGGGTCCAGGCCACCCGCGGCGGTGCCGCCGGCGGGCGGCGCGGACGACGCGCCGCCGGCCGGGCTCGGCGCACCCTGCGGCGCCTTGAAGCCGGCGCCCCAGTTGCCGTCTGGCGCGCGCAGCGACTGCGCCGCCAGCCGGTCGCGGAACGCGCGGGTGGTGAGCAACTCGTACAGCACCCGGGCCGCCGAGGCCTTGGTCGGCTCGATGCCGGGCAGCACCGCGTACGGGTAGTCCAGCGGCATCGGCGCCGGCTCCATGTAGAGCGCGGCGAGCTTTACCGGCGGCTCCTTGCTGTTGTAGGCGATCACGTCCTCTTCGGACAGTGCCGCCGCGCCGAGACCGCTGGCGATGGACGTCGGGTCCGTGGCGGCCGGGAACCGGGCCAGCAGGTCGTTGCGGAGCGAGGACCGCCCCGTGGCCAGCGCCCGCAGCGCACCGACGGTGTTGCGCTGCGCGTCGCCGCCGGCGGCGCTGGCCGCCGCGGTCAACGACAGCAGGCCGGACAGGCCGGCCGCGTCCCGGGTCGGCTCGACGATCCCGGTGCGCAGCGGGGTGCCCGGGTTGTTGACCTGCTTGAGCAGGTCCGTCCAGGTGAACTTCTTCTTGGGCCAGCCCAACCGCCCGGCCACCGGCTCGGGCATCGCCACGACGACGGGACTGCGCGCGATGGAGGCGCTGTTGGTCGGAGCGAACGCCGTGGCGTCCTTCTTCAACCGCAGCAGCCAGGTCGAGGAGTCCGGCACCCAGACGTCCGGGGTGATGGCGGTGCCGCTGGCCTGCCCGACGCCGGCCAGGACGGCACCGTGCTTGGCCGCCACCACGGCGGCCACGTCGACGGGGTCGGAGGCGGAGACGTCCACCCGGATGCAGGTGCCGCCTACCGCGGCGCCGTCCTTGACCCATTGCGACGCGGCGGCGTCCACCGCCGGCGCGAGCTCGGAGGCGACTGCCACGGCGAGCCGAATCTCCCCCGAACAGCTCGGCTGGATCAGCTCCCGATAGCCGAACCAGACGCCGGTCGTGACGACGAGCACCGTCGCCGTAGCGGCGGCGGCTGCTAGATGAAGTTTCGAACGCATGCGATGGCGGCCTGCTGACACGGTGACCATCTTGCGTACAAGGTGCCCCCTCTGCCACATCCGTTCGGACTAAAGTTACGGAGGAGAAACAGTTGATCGCTGTTTAGCAACACAGAGTGACGAAGCGGCCCCATGGTGTTGCCAAATCGGTGCCAGCCTCACGTCTCGCCCCATCGGCTCCACAGCTCACGGCAGCACGCAGGTCGGGCTCGGCACCGGCACGGGCTCGCCGATCGGCGACGGGACGCCGGTGCCGGCGTCCCACCGGAAAACCCGCACCATGTCGGCCCGCTCGTCGGCGACGTACAGGTGCTCCCCGATCAACGCAAAGTGCCGGGGCCACTCGCCACCGGTGTCCACTTCGGCCACCAGCTCGGGCAGCTCGCCGGCCAGGCCGAAGACGGCGATGGTGCCCACACCCCGGTTGGCGACGTAGAGGAACCGGCCGTCCGGGGCGACCGCGACCTCCGACGGTTGGACATGGCCGGCTCGCTCGCTCGCCTCGACCCGGCCGCGTTGGTGCAGCGCGCCGTCGTCGGTCAGCTCGTACGCGGTGACCGAGGCGTCCAGCTCGCCCACGAGGTAGCAGCGCCGCCCGTCGGGGTGGCGGGCCAGGTGCCGGGGACCCGTGCCGGGCGCCGTACGGATCCGGGGCCGGCGGGGCACCAGCCGACCGCTCGCGCCGTCCAGGTCGTACCGGTAGACCGAGTCGGTGCCGAGGTCGACCGCGAGCAGCGGCCCTTGACCGCGGCCCGGGGAGACCATGTGGCTGTGCGCCCGCTCCTGACGCTCCGGGTCGGCGCCGTGCCCCTCGTGCACCACCAGGTCGGTGCGCTCACCGGGCACGCCCCGCCCGTCGAGCGGGAAGACCGCGACGCTGCCGCCGCCGTAGTTGGCCGCCACCAGATGCCCTCCGTCGGGCAGCACGGCCAGGTGGCAGGGGTCCGCGCCGCCGGTCGACCAGCTGCCCAGCGGATCCAGCGCCCCGTCGGGGCCGACCTGCCAGGCGCTGACCTCCCCGTCTGTCAGCTCGTTCACCGCGTAGAGCACCGGGCGGGTGGGGTGCCGGGCCAGGAAGGAGGGCGACGGGGTGACCGCCACCGTGCCGAGCGGTGTCAGCTCCCCGGTGGCCGGGTCACGGCGGGCCGCGACGATGCCACTGCCCCGCCCGCCGCTCTGCGCGGTGTAAACCCCGATGTGGACGACCTCGACCTGACCACTCACGTCCAACCCCTCCGCCGGCTTCCTGCGTCGATCCAACCAGAGGCTGCCCGCGATGCCGGCCCGTTAACCGGCTTTCCGGCCCGGGGATCGGCGCCGCGGCGGCGACTCAGGCGGCCGGCACCGGCTCGCCGCGCTGCCGGGCCACGTGCTCGACCAGGGAGATCAACACCAGCTTGCCGGACTGCCGGTCCCGCGCGTCGCAGAGCACCATCGGCACGTCCGGGTCGAGGTCCAGCGCCCGGCGCACGGTCTCCAGGTTGAACCGGCGGGAGTCGTCGAAGCAGTTCACGCCCACCACGAACGGGATGCCGCGCTGCTCGAAGTAGTCGATGGAGGGGAAGCAGTCGGCCAGCCGCCGGGTGTCGGCGAGCACCACCGCGCCGAGTGCGCCGAAGGCCAGCTCGTCCCAGAGGAACCAGAACCGGTCCTGGCCCGGTGTGCCGAACAGGTAGACCTGGAGATCGTCGTTGATGGTGATCCGGCCGAAGTCCATCGCCACCGTGGTGGTCGACTTCCCCTCCACCCCGGAGATGTCGTCGGTGCCGATCCCGGCGCCCGTCAGCACCTCCTCGGTCTGCAACGGCCGAACCTCGCTCAGCGCGCTCACCAGCGTCGTCTTGCCGGCCCCGAAGCCTCCGGCGATCAGGATCTTCAGTGCCAGCGGGATGGTGGTGCCGGAGCCCGCATGGTCATAGCGCACGAAGTCCACTGACCACCGCCTTGAGGATGTCGTTGTCAGGAAGGTGGCCGGCGGCCGGCGGCTCGTGCACCGCGACCAGGCCCCGGGCGAGGAGGTCTCCGAGCAGCACCCGGACCACCCCGACCGCGAGGTCCAGTTCGGCCGCCAGCTCGGCCACCGACACCGGCCGGCGGGCCAGCGCGACCAGCCGCCGGTGCTCCGGGAGCAGCCGCGGGTCGGCCGCCGGGTCGAGATCCGACTCGGCCAGTACGAACGCGACGAGGTCGAACCCATCGACGGCGGAGCGTACCCGGCCGCCGGTGAGGGTGTACGGGCGCACTACCGGGCCGGCGTCGCCGTCCAGCCACTCGTGCTGCGGCCCGGGCGGCTCAGTTCGCATCACCGGCGCCCGCCGACGATCGGGCTGGCGCGGTGAGGTACTCCCCCACCCGGATCACCAGCATCGCCATCTCGTACGCGACCAGGCCGATGTCGGCGTCGGTGTCGCTCACCACGGCCAGGCAGGTGCCCTGCCCGGCGGCGGTGACGAAGAGGTACGCCGACTCCATCTCCACCACGGTCTGCCGGACCGGACCGCCGTCCACGTGCCGGCTCGCGCCCCGGGCCAGGCTGGAGAAGCCGGCGGCGAGGGCGCAGAGGTGCTCGGCGTCGGAGCGCTCCAGCTCGGCCGAGGAGCCGAGCAGCAGCCCGTCGGCGGAGAGCACCACCGCCTCCCGAGCCGCCGGTACCCGTTCCACCAACTCGTCGAGCAGCCAGTCGAGGCCTGCGCTCTGCTTCGTCGAATGCGGCACTAGGCGTCCCTCTCAGTCGCGGTCAGGGGTTCGGAGGCCGCCGCGGGCGCGGGGGCGACGGCCGGGGTGGGCCCCGGGTCGGCGGCTCGGGCAGGTATCGGGCCGGCGGCCGGGGGGACGACGGTGGCGCGGCCCCGGGCGGTGCCGGCCTGGAGAGCCGACATCACCCGACGCACCTCCTCGGGCGATCGGGGCGTCGGGGTGTCGGTGACCGTCGACCGGGGCCGGGATGCCGGGGTACGCCGCCGCACCCGGCGGGGCAACCCGTCCAGCTCGTCCACCGCCTCGCCGCCGGACGGCACCCCGTCGGCCGCACCGTCACCTGGCCCGCGGACGGTGGCCGGTCCGGTCGGCGACAACTCGCCATCGCCCGACCCGTTGGCGCCCGGCCCGTTCGCGGGCGCCGGGTCCGGCACCGGTGTGCCGGTGGGTCGGGCGGCCGGGGCGCTGGCGGTGAGCGGGGCGGTGAGTGACCGGTTGCGGCCGGCCCGGGGCCGGGGCACGGCAGCGCGCCGGCCGGTCCGCGCCAGCCGCCGGTCCGGGCCGGCCGGCGCGGCGCCCAGCCCGGCCGGATCGGGACCGGCCGGCGGCTCGGTGGTGATCAGGTCGGCCGGGACCAGCACCACGGCGGTCACCCCGCCCTCCCCGGACGGGCGCAGCCGCACCCGCACCCCGTGCCGTGCGGCGAGGCGGGCCACCACGAAGAGACCGAGTCGGGCGCTCTGCGCCGGGTCGAACTCGGGCGAGCTGGCGAGCCGGACGTTGGCGCCCTCCAGCGCCGCGGCGGACATCCCCAGCCCCCGGTCGGTGATCTCCAGCGCGTACCCGCTGGCCACCTGCTCCCCGGTGACGGTGACCCGGGTGTCCGGCGGTGAGAAGGCCGTGGCGTTCTCGATCAGCTCCGCGAGCAGGTGGATGACGTCGCCGACGGCCCGGCCCAGCACGCCGGCCGGCTGCACGGCGGTGATGTCCACCCGGTCGTACGACTCGACCTCGGAGCTCGCGCCCCGGATCAGGTCGACCATCGCGACCGGGTTGCGCCAGCCCCGGCCCGGCGCGGAACCGGCGAGAATGACCAGGTCCTCGGCGTGTCGGCGGAGCCGGGTGGCCAGGTGATCCACCTGGAACAGTTCGGCCAGCTCGTCCGGGTCCTCGGCGCGACGTTCCATGCGGTCCAGCAGGTGCAACTGCCGGTGCACCAGGCTCTGGCTGCGCCGGGCGATGTTGAGGAAGACCTCATTGAGCCCTCGGCGCAGGGTGACCTCGTCCACCGCGGCCTGGACCGCGGTGCGCTGCACCTCGGTGAAGGCTCGCCCAACCTCGCCGATCTCGTCGTGGCCGTATTCCAGTGGGGGCGCCTCCCGGGCCACGTCGACCTGCTCACCACGGCGCAGCCGGGTCACCACGTCCGGCAGCCGGTGCTCGGCCAGCTCTAGCGCGGCGGTGCGGACCCCGCCGAGCCGTCGGACCAGCGTCCGGCCGACCCGCAGCGCCACCAGCACCGAGATCACCACGGCGACGAGCCCGAGCACCCCGGCGGCGGCCAGCCGGACCAGGATCCGGACCGCCATCGGCACCGAGCGGTCGGCGAGCCCGTCGGCCTCGGCCAACTCGAAGTCGCGCAGCTGCTGCTGCACCGCGTCGTGGCTGGCCTGCCAGGTCGCCGCGTCCACCGGTGGCCGGCCGGACCGGTTGGCCACGACCAGCGCGTCCTGCATGGTGCGTAGCCGGGTGAACGCCGCACCCTCGGTCAGCCGCTGGTACGCGGCCCGACCCGCCTCGGGCAGGTCGGCCACCGCGCTCTCGGTGAGCCACCGCTGGTTGCCGATGGCCTGCACGAGCTGGGTGTGCTCCCCCTCGGCGAACCGGCCCGCCGCCAGCGCGCCGGCCAGCAGGGCGTCGGCCTGGCCGAGCAGCTCCCGCGAGCGGCCCAGCGCGGTGAGCGCCAGCGCCTGCCGGTTGAGGTCGGGCTCGGTCAGGTTCGCCATGCCGGCGAACGCCTGGAAGGCCGAGGAGATCATGCCGCTGTAGAGGCCGATGGCGCCGGCCCGGTCCACCTTGCGGTCGTCGATGAAGTCCCGGCCGGCCGGCAGCGCCGCGAGGGCGGTGACCAGCTGGTCGACCCGGGCGTCGAGCAGGTCGTCGGCGGCGTCGCGCAGCTCCTCCCCGTCGACCCGGCGGCGCAGCTCGGCGACCGCCCGGTCGGTGCGCTGCCGCTGCTCGACCAGGGCTGGCAGCTCGGTGGTGCCGGCGAGCTGCACCACCGAGAGGCGGCGTTCCCGTTGCAGCTCGGTGACCACAACCTCGCCCGGGCGGCCCAGGTCGTACAGCAGGGTGCGGGCGGAGAGCAGGTTCAGGGCGGGACCGAAGGTCAGCGTGGTGGCGAAGATCCACAACGCCAGCAGCGCGGTCACCGGCGCGACGACCAATGCGGTCAGCTTCGAGCGGATCGGCCAGTCGCGGGTTCTCATCAGACCTCGCCCGTGCAGGGGTGGCAGGAGGTGCGCCGGCACCGCCGGGCAACGCGCCGGCCGGTTGCGCCCGGCCATGGGGCCGGGCACGGGCGCGGGCGCCTTGGGCAGGATACGTAATCACACCGCGTTGCACTACCGCCTGTCGCGCCAACATGGACGCTCCGACATGCAATCCGTCCGATACGGCGAGCGCCCCCGTCGGCGAACCGGCGGGGCGCTCGTCGTGGCGCGGTGCGGATCAGGCGTCGGCGGCGATGCCGAGCCCCTCGGCGACCCGCCGGCCGTAGTTCTCGTCGCACTGGCTGAAGTGCCAGACCATCTTCTCCTGGATGTGCTTGTCGCACTGGGCCAGCAGGGTGGTCAGGTTGAGGATCAGGTCGTCGCGCTCCCAGTCCGCCATCTCACGGAAGCGCCGGCCGGCCTGGGAGTAGTTGTTCTGCCGCTCGATCGGGGCCTTCATGATCTGCCCGGAGACGAACGGGCGGTACTCCCGGTAGGACTCGTCGGCCTCCTGGAGACCGGCGACCGAGGACGGCTCGAAGTTGATGTGCGGGTTGCCGCCCCGGTGGTCCACCCCGTACGACATCTGGCCGCCGCCCTGGTTGGTGCTGACCTGCACGTCCTCGCGCGGCCGGTTGACCGGCAGTTGGAGGTAGTTCGGGCCGACCCGGTAGCGCTGGGTGTCCGAGTAGGAGAAGGTGCGACCGACCAGCATCTTGTCGTCGGAGAAGTCGATGCCGTCGACCAGCACACCGGTGCCGAAGGCGATCTGCTCGTTCTCGTCGTGGTGGTCGGTGATGTTGCGGTTGAGGGTCATCATGCCCACCGGCAGGTAGGGGAACTGCTCCTCCGGCCAGATCTTGGTGTCGTCGAGCGGGTCGAAGTCCAGCTCCGGGTGCTCGTCGTCGCTCATGATCTGCACGTTGAGCTCCCACTGCGGGTACTCGCCGCGCTCGATCGCCTCGTAGAGGTCCTTGGAGGCGTGGCCCAGCTCGGTGGCCTGGATCGCGTCCGCCTCGGCCTGGGTGAGGTTGCGCTCGCCCTGCTGGGTCATCCAGTGGAACTTGACCAGCACGCCCTCGCCCTGGCCGTTGACGAGACGGTAGGTGTTGACCCCGGAGCCCCGCATGGTGCGGTAGTTCTTCGGGATGCCGTACGGGGAGAAGAGCCAGGTCAGCATGTGCATCGACTCCGGCGTGTTCGACATGAAGTCGAAGATCCGGTTCGGTTCCTGGCGGAAGGTCACCGGGTCTGGCTTCAGCGCGTGGATCACGTCGGGGAACTTGATCGCGTCGCGGATGAAGAAGACCTGGAGGTTGTTGCCCACCATGTCCCAGTTGCCGTCCTCGGTGCGGAACTTGACCGCGAAGCCGCGCGGGTCGCGGGCGGCCTCGGAGGAGTCCCGGCCGCCGATGACGGTGGAGAACCGGATGGTGACCGGAGTCTTCCTGCCCTTGGTCTGGAACAGCTTGGCGCGGCTGTAGGTGGCCGCCGGTTCGTCACCGATCGTCCCGTACGCCTCGAACTCGCCGTGCGCGACGAAGCCGCGCGCGTGCACGACCCGCTCCGGGATGCGCTCCCGGTCGAAGTGGCTGATCTTCTCCAGGAAGTGGTAGTTCTCCAGCGTGGCGGGGCCGCGCGAACCGACCGTCCGCTGCTGCTGGTTGTTGTGCACGGGGTGGCCCTGCCGGGTGGTGAGGATCGGCTTGTTGGCCTGTGGGTCGCTCATCGCTCTCCTCCAGATGGTTTCGTGCTGCCGGCCGGGGCGAACCATCCAACACAATCGCGTTTTCTGGAACGAGTCAAGTTTTGGCCGAATCCCGTGCTGTGGCCCTCGTCATCGCACGATCGGAGGCAGGTCCCGCGACACCGGACACGGACCGATGAGGAAAGTGCCCCGGATCGGGATTGGCGATCAGTGCGCCGAGGGAATACGAGGTGACGAAGGAGGAGCCATGTCGCCCACGCAGATAATCGTCATCGTGCTCGTCGTGCTGGCCATCGCGGCACTGGTCGTGGCCGTCCGGACACTCGGCCGACGCCGCGCGCTGCGCGGCCGTTTCGGGCCGGAGTACGACCGGGTGGTGGCGGAGCAGGACAGCCGGTCCGCCGCAGAGCGCGAGCTGCGCGACCGGGAACGCCGGCACGCCGAGCTCACGCTCACGCCGCTCACCCCGCAGTCCCGGGCCCGCTACGCCGCCGCCTGGGAGGAGCTTCAGGTCCGTTTCGTCGACTCGCCGCAAGAGACCGTGGGCGACGCGGATGATCTGGTCACCCGGCTCATCGAGGAGCAGGGATACCCGACCGGGGACTTCTCGGACCAGATCGCCCATCTCTCCGTCGACCACGCACGCACGCTGACCAACTACCGGGACGCGCACGAGATCCATCTGCGTAATTCTCGGGGCGAGGCCAGCACCGAGGAGCTGCGTCAGGCGGTCGTGCACTACCGGGCACTCTTCGCCGACCTGCTCGGTGAGGAGCCGGTCGGCCACCGCCCGCCCGAGCAGCGCCATCCGGACACCCCGCACGACGCCACGAGCCGCTGAGGAGGCCACCGATGCGCCAGGAAGAGCAGCAGGTGAGCAACGACCATTCGGAGGCCGTCCGGTCCGCGCCGGTGCCGGTGCCGCCGGCCGGCGACCGGGCGGGTCGCGCGGACGTGCCCGAGGACGCCCTGGACGACCGGGGCACCTTCGACGACCCGTCAGCCGCCGACGACCGCATCGACGAGGGCGGATTCCATGAGCCCGGGCCGCTGCCGACCACCTTCGGCGCCACCACGGTGGCCGATGCGGTGGCGGCGTCCGCGCTGGCCAGCCCGCGCCCGGAGGATCAGCCGGACCCCCGGGCCGAGCGGACCGCCCAGCCCGGCGACGGCGCCGAGGACGGCGAGCGTGAGGGTCTGCGGGCCGACCCCACCGCCGAACTGCACCGCCGGGGCACCGATCCGAAGACCGACGACGCCCGGGCCGACGCGGACACCTCCGCGCGGACCGTCGCCCCGCCGGGAAGCACCGACGGTGGGCCCGAGCGGCGCAGTGATCTGACCGATCCCGGCGGCGACGCGGACCCGGCCGCCTACGGCAGCGCCACTCCGGAGATGGTCGACCCGGACGCGGTCTCGCCGGATGCCGACCCGGTGCTCGCCGCCAGTGGCGGCGGCGCCTCGTTGGAGTCGGCCGGTACGTCGCGACCCGTCGGGTCGACCGTGGCGGCCGAGCCGGCCACGCTCCTCGACGCGGACGCGGCACAGCGTTTCCGGGACCGCTGGCGGGACGTGCAGCTGCGCTTCGTGGACGATCCGCAGGCGGCGGCCGGCGAGGCACAGTCGCTGGTGGAGGAGGCCATCCAGGCGCTCGCGTCGGCGCTGGCCGCGCAGAAGAACGCGCTGGGCGGATGGCAGGACGCCGGTTCGGCGGACACCGAGCAACTGCGGATGGCGGTACGCCGCTACCGGGACTTCCTGGACCGCGTGCTGGGTCGCTGAGCGACACACCACGGGCACCCCGGCCAGCCGGCCGGGGTGCCCCCGTACGCCCGGACGGTCCGCCTGCCGGATCGCCCGAGCGGGCCGGAACAGGGCGGGACCCGACAGCAGATGGACAACCATGGCCAGCCGGCACAAGATCCGCTGATCGACGAGACGCAGGCGGAGCAGCGCCGCTCCGCGCGCCGGGCGGTCGGCGCGCATCGGCCCACCGGGGGGCATGGGCACGGCCCGAGAGGGTACGCGAGGGGGATCAGGCAACGTGTCGGACACAGGAGGCAGCACCATGACCGATCGCGACCGCCGACCGCCGCTGGAGGAGAGCCCGGAGATGGCCGCCGCGGCGGACGATGACAGCACCGTCCCGCAGCTGCGGACCGGGGGCGGCCCGGACCGGGACACTCCATCCTTCGGCGAGCCCCGCAACCGGCCGGACGACCTCGCGCCGGGCACCGACGACCTGCTCGGCGACCCGTACGCCGCCGGCACCGGGGCGACCGGGACGGGCACCGGCGCCGGTGGGGACAACATCCGTACCGGCGCGGAACAGCCCTGGGAGCCGGAGGATCTGGTGATGGCCCGCGGGCAGGACCTCACCCCGGAGAACCTGGACAAGGCCCGCCGCGACCTGGCCGAGCAGGGTCGGGCGGCGATCGAGCGCACCGTGCCCTGAGCAGGGCGCACGAGGGGTCCCCGGTCCGACCGTCACGGTCGGACCGGGGACCCGGGGAACCTGCCGCCGGCGGTGCCTCACCTACCGCCGGCGGCGGGTGGGTGCGGGAGCGATCCGGTCAGAGCGCCGGGTACGCGTTGCGCATCAGCTCCTGGAACTGGGCGGAGAACCACGCGCCGGAGATCGGCGCGTTCGGCAGGGCGCCCGTCGCGCTGTTGCCGTTGCGGGCGTTGCCGGTGTACGTCGGGTCGCACATCCGGTCGAAGCCCTTGCCCTCGTCGTTCGGGATCAGCTCGCTGGAACCGTCCGACTCGCCCGGAGGCTTCACCCAGACGTACGCGTCGATGCCCGGCTCGGGAGCCGACCTGGGCCGCTCGCCGAGGCCAGCGCCGGACTGGTTGCACCAGTTGCCGGCGTGGATCCGGCGGTCGATCCGGCCACCGTTGACGTAGGTGTCCACGCTGGTCGTCGCGCCCGGTCCGGTGGGCCGGGCGGTGCCGCCCCAGCCGTTGCGGGAGGTGTCGATCAGCATGCCGATGTTGGCGTCGAAGCCGACCTGGACCAGCTTCTGCCGGAACGCCTGGGCGAACGACAGCTCGTCGACGTAGAAGTTCCAGTCGACCCACTTCGACTGTCGCACCGACGTGCCGTTCACCGTATCGGTGATCTTGACGTACGGCTCGCGCAGCGCCGAGTAGTTCGCCGTGTTGACGATGAACCCGTGCACGTTGGCCACGGTGCTGCCGGAGGCGACCGCGGCGGCCTTCAGGAGGTCGGCGGTCGGGCCGAAGTTGGTGTCCCAGCCGATCCAGCCGTGGTGCGCGGCGTCGATGTAGTTGTAGACGTTGCCGAGCGTACCCAGCTTCGCCAGGGCGTAGCCGACGCCGTTGACGTACGCGCCGTTGGCCTTGACCGTGTCACACATCGCCGTGCCGCCGGCCTGCCCGGAGGTGTTGGTCACCAGGTTGGGCAGCGAGTCGATCTCGATGATGTTGATGATCCGGATGTTCCGGTACTCCGGGTCGGCCTGGATCGCGGCGATCGGGTCGATGTACTCGGCCTTGTACCTGGGCAGGTCGTTCGGGCCCAGCTCACCGTTGGAGGCGAGCGCGGCGCAGTCCCGGCCGGGCAGGTTGTAGATCACGAACTGGATGTAGCCGGCGCCCTGGCGCAGCGCCTCCTCCAGGTGGTCACGCACGCCGAAGGCGCCGTTGGAGCTGCTGTCCGGGGTGCCGTTGATGGCGGCGATCCGGTCCAGCCACACCGCGGTCGGGTTGTTGGACACCCTGCTGCCGCCCGGCTCGGCGTCCGCCTTGGCCTTCCACTCGGGGTTCACGTATCCCCGGACCCCGGCGTACGGGTTGTCCACCATGCTGCCGGCGGGCGGGGGCGTGGTCGGCGGCGGAGTGGTCGGCGGG
Source organism: Micromonospora sp. NPDC005163 (assembly GCF_053599835.1). Classification (NCBI taxonomy): domain Bacteria; kingdom Bacillati; phylum Actinomycetota; class Actinomycetes; order Micromonosporales; family Micromonosporaceae; genus Micromonospora; species Micromonospora sp. NPDC005163. The sequence continues at coordinate 201,270 of NZ_JBSFYP010000002.1, read as the reverse complement.
GGTGTGGTCGGGGGCGGGGTCGTCGGCGGGGGCGTGGTCGGCGGCGTGGTGCCACCGTTGCAGGTCACCCCGTTGAGGGTGAACGAGGTCGGCCTGGGGTTGCTGCCGCTCCACGCGCCGTTGAACCCGATGCTGGTCGACGCGCCGGTGGCGAGGCTGCCGTTGTAGGACAGGCTGCGCGCGGTGACCTGGCTGCCGGACTGGGTGAACTCGGCCGACCAGCCCTGCTGCACCCGCTGGCTGGAGTTCGGGAAGGTCCACCCGAGCGTCCAGCCGTTGATCGGGTCGCCGACGTTCCTGATGGTGATGCTCGCGGTGAAGCCACCGGGCCACTCGTTCGCCGAGTAGGCGATGTCGCACTGGGTCGCGGCCTGCGCCGCGGTGACGGGGATCGTCACCAACCCGCCGGCGACCAGGACGCCCGCGCCGGCGAGCGCGAGGGCCCGGCGTGGGCCGGACAGCCTTCTCCACACATTCATGCCACTGATCTCCTTGGGCGAGACCGGGCTCGCGTACGGCCCGGCGAGACGGCCCGGTGGGCGTCCGGAACGGACGGCCACCGGCGCCAACGGGGTTCTGCGGGGGGTGCCCGACCCGGACGGGTGGTGGTGGTGGTGGTGAACGACCGGCGAGCGGTCGGTCGGCGGCGGGATGTCGTCCGGCGGACCGGATGCCCTCGACTTCCCTGCCTGCGCGGTGTGGCTCCCCGAACCGCGTGCGCCGATTCTTGCATGGGAGCGCTTCCATGGCAATGGCTCGATGCGTTCCGGCGGCGGCGCCCGTGACCCGACTCGGACGATACCTCCGAGACCGCGCGACCAGCACGAGCGGAACCACGCCGCCGCTACCGGATTAGCCGACCGAGCCGGCACAGCGAGCGCGGAACGCCGTGGCGACGCAGAACCCGGTGTCACGCTCCCACACGGCGCACGGCGGGGAGAAGGCCGCGTAGCACCCCTTTGTCACTTACTAACAGTAAAGGTCAGAACACGAATGTTTCCCTTCATAGTTCATGAAACGGTCTAACGTTGGTCTTAGCTCGGTTGTCGCCGGGCTCAGGACAACAGGGATGGAGTGACGCAGGTCATGGCTAAGAAGATGCTCGGGAAGGTCGTTGCGGGCGCCGCGCTCGGCGGTGCGGCGCTCCTGGTGTTCACGCCCGGGATCGCGTTCGCCGATGGGCACCACGACGGTGGCAAGGACCGTGACGGCAAGGTTTTCGCCAAGCCGCACGTCGTCAAGGCCGGCGAAGAGGTCAAGCTCCTCGAGATCTGCCCGGATCGCCAGGAGCACGCCTTCGTGTGGTCCAAGGTCACCGGCAAGGTGAAGCTCAAGCCGGTGCACGACGACAAGGGCGATTGGCGCGAGGAGGACAACTCCTCCGGCCGCGACGGCAAGGACGAGCACGGCAAGGACGACAAGGGCAAGGACGAGCACGGCAAGGACGACAAGGGCAAGGACCACGAGGGCAAGGACGAGAACGGCAAGGACGAGCACGGCAAGGACGACAAGGGCAAGGACCACGAGGGCAAGGACGAGAACGGCAAGG